>JAZUQE010000105.1:0-36764 GCA_045605575.1 Faecousia sp.
ATGGCTACGACCCGACTTGGAAAACGGCGGTTGTTCGGGATGAAGTAGACCCGACCCGTTTCCCCCTTTGGCCGTCGGGGGAGTCCGGGGACCATACGGAAGGCCCCCGGCGGCTCTTTGGATACTTTCTGGCCGGACAGAAAGTATCATCACCTGCTTTTTTACTTCTGTTGCTCTATAAACGTAGGTGGTGTGTTTTTTTGAGAGACTGAGATACCGCGGATCCAATGGATGGATCCGCGGCATTTTTATTGGTTCAACAGCAGAAGTAACTCGTCCATGGTGTGGGCTACTGCGGCCGCACCGGCGCGGATCATTGCCGCTTCCGTGCCATAGCCCCAGGAAACGCCAATGGTCGGAATGCCGTGTGCTGCGGCGCCGCTCACATCAAATTCGGTATCGCCGACCATGACGGTGTTGTCATCACCGCCAGTCTGCGCCAGTAAGTAGGCGATCACATCCTCTTTTTTGATGCGGCTGGTATCAAGAGACGCACCGCAGATCATCTGAAAGCAATCAGAAAGCTCGAATTTGTTCAGGATCTCAATCGCCATATTTTCTGGCTTGGAGGTGGCTATATAGAGCTTGTGTCCCTGGTCATTCAGCTTGTCCAGAAGCTGGCGTATGCCTGGGTAGGGGGCGTTTTCGAATTTGCCGATGGTGGTATATCGGCTGCGGAATACCTGTACAGCTTCTTCTATGTGGTCTGCGGGTACACCGAATTTGCGGAATGTATCGTGCAGAGGTGGTCCTACGAACACACGCATGGCAGTTCGATCGGGTACAGGAAGACCAAAGTGCCGCAGTGCCAGCTCGGCGCAGTTCATAATGCCCTCGCCGGAATCGGTGATGGTACCGTCCAGATCAAATAAAATTGACCTTTTCATACATCTTCATCCTTTCTTATACATCAGTTTTGGCGTCCCGGAATGCCGGATCATCAAAATAGATGTACCGGGAGGGCGAACAGCCTACCGCTTGCTTAAAATATTTGCAGAAATAGGTTGCGCTCTGAAAGCCGCAGACTTCCGCGATATAGCTGATGGAGGCCTGCCCGGAGAGCAGATACTGCTTGGCAAGTGTCACCCTTTTCTGCAAAACATCCTGCATGGGGGATAGCCCGTATTGCGCCCGATAAAGCTCACTGAAGCGGCTGGTAGAGTAGCCGCTGAGCCGCGCCAATTCCTGCAAGTGCCAACCGTGTCCGGGATCTTGAGCAATGGCCTCTGCTACGATGCGGACCGAGCGGGTGGACAGTTCCTCTCTGCTTTTTTCGTAAGAACGGTAAAGGTTTACCACCATTTGGGTCAGAATGCTGGCAATGACATCCTGCTTGCCTACTTCCGGATTGCGAGATTCGACCTGCAGCTGCTCCAGATAACTGCGCAGCACATGATTTCGACCTACGTCGAAGGCTGTATTGCGGGGCAGGGGATAGCGGTCCAGCAACTGCCCAAAATCCGCACCGGTAACCTGTATCCAGTCGTTGACAAAGCCTTCTTTTGCATCCTTGCGCGGTCCGTGGTAAACGATTTGACCAGGCTCCATGATCAATACGTCCCCTCGCTGGCCTGCAACCAGCACACCGTCTTTCTCGTAAAGAAATGGGGTGTCAAAATTGCAGAGGGTATAATGCGGGCCAACCATGCGGATGCAGAATTCGCCCTTGGCGTGGGGAAAGGCAATACCGTACAGACCTAGCTTCATGAAATCACCTTTTTCGTAAAAAAGTACAACCGAATCGTAAGAATCTACCTTGTCAAAGCCAGTATATCACAATAAAATGAAATTAACAATCCTAAATAGAAAAGAGGGTGCAACATGTTAAAAACTAGTTTAAACGGAACCTGGCGTATGGAAGGGGCCGGATACTGCTGCGAAGGCACGGTTCCCGGTTCGGTATACTCCTTTCTGATGAGTAATGGCTTGATGGAGGATCCCCACTACCGGGATAATGACTGGAAGTACTGCAAGCTGCTGGAGCATGATTTTACCTTTTCCCGTCATTTCACATTTCATAAGACGGGCGATCCTGTGCTGCTGTGCTGCGATGGCCTGGACACCCTGTGTAAGCTTTATCTGAATGGCACCCAGATCGCCTACACCGACAACATGCACCGCAGCTACGAGTTTGACGTGACGGATTTGCTGGTAAACGGAGAAAATGAGATCAAGGCTGAATTCCTTCCTCCCAATGTGTACATCAAGAAAAAGCAAAAGCAGGAATATCTGGCTTGCTTCAACTCGGAATGTCTGGACGGCTATTCCCACCTCCGGAAAGCCCACTGCATGATGGGCTGGGACTGGGGTCCCCGTCTGCCGGATGCAGGTATCTGGAAGGATATTTACCTGCTGACTGTGGATACCGACCGACTGACGGATGTACACATCCTGCAGAGACATGAAAAGGGACAGGTTTTTGTGACACCGCAGGTGAAGACGCAGAAAGGAAACGCACTGGTCCTTATCACCGTTACAGCCCCGGATGGCTCGAAGTTTACCCTGGATGCCAACGTGGAAACGCAGATTGAGAAACCGAAGCTCTGGTGGCCTCATGGCTACGGTGAGCAGAATCTGTATACGGTCTTTATCCGGCTTTTGGAAGATGGCGTCGAGGTGGATGAAAAGACACTGCGCATTGGCCTGCGGGAGCTGAAGCTGATCCGGAAGAAAGATAAGTACGGCGAAAGCTTCTGCCATGAGATCAACGGCGTGCAGATTTTTGCTATGGGTGCGGATTATATCCCGGAGGATAATATTCTGACCCGCATTACGCCACAGCGTACCCGGAAGCTATTGGAGCAGTGTGTGGCCTGCAACTTCAACACCATCCGTATCTGGGGCGGCGGTTTCTACCCGCACGATTATTTCTTCGATATTTGCGACGAGTTGGGCTTGCTGGTCTTTGAAGACATGATGTTCGCCTGTATGGAGGTCACCAGCGACGAGGAACATCATGAAAACATAGCGGTGGAAGTACGGCAAAATTTGATCCGTATGCGTCATCATGCTTGCATCGCTGTGATATCGGGAAACAATGAGGTCGAAGAGGAAATCAGAAAGATTGAGGAACGACGGACGGCCTATCTGAGGGTATTTGAGGATCTCATCCCGTCTATCGTGGACGAGGTATGTCCCTACATTCCCTACATTCCCTCTTCGCCTACCAGCTGCGGTCATTTTGTTGATCCCCAGAATGAGAATTATGGCGACAGCCACTACTGGAAGGTCTGGCACGGAGGTTTGCCCTTCGCGGAGTATCGAAACCATTACTTCCGGTATCTGAGCGAGTTCGGCTTTGAGTCCTTCCCCAGCGAAAAGACCATGGACGCGGTTACCGCACCGGAGGACAGAAATATTTTCAGCCGTGTCATGGAGCTGCACCAGCGCTGTCAGGGTGCCAATGGTAAGATTCTGCGGTATCTTGCCGACACCTTCCTCTATCCTACAGAATATGGAACACTTCTGTATGCCTCCCAGCTTTTGCAGGCGGAGGCCATCCGCTATGCGGTAGAGCACCTGCGCCGCAACCGTGGCCGCTGTATGGGAGCGCTGTACTGGCAGCTCAACGATATTTGGCCGGTGGCCTCCTGGGCCAGCATCGATTACTATGGCCGTTATAAGGCGCTGCAGTATGTTGCAAAGCGATTTTTTGCCCCTGTGATGATCTCCTGCCACGAGATCGGTGAGACCACTACACGCCCCTATGTGATCATGGAGCCGGAGCACATCGATTATTCTACGGAAGCCAGACTGTGCGTAGCCAATGAGACCCGAGAGGCTGTGAGCGGTCAGGTCTGCTGGCAGCTGCGCACGACAGCTGGCGAGGTTTTGCAAGAAGGTGCGGAGAATGTGACCGTGCCTGCACTGACTTCTCTCTGGCTGGACAATATGGATTTCCACAAGACCAATGTGGAACATAATTATCTGAGCTTCCGATTTGTTGTGGATGGGGAAACGGTGAGTGAGGGCAGTGTGCTCTTTACAGCACCCAAGCACTTCCTGTTTGCGGATCCCAAGCTGCGTTATGAATTAAACGGCGACGAGATCACCGTCTATGCGGAATCTTACGCAAAGTACGTGGAGATCGACTCTCCCGACAGCGACTTTATCCTCAGCGACAATTATTTTGACATGGATCCCGGTAAGAAGACTGTCAAGATCCTGGAGGGTACGCCGAAAAACATTCGCCTGCGCAGTGTGTATGACATTCGCTGACCTATCAATAAGGAGAACATGAATATTGGCTTAAAGCAAAAAGTATTCGAGACACTGCGGTTTCGTGGTAATGTAGAAGTGGAATTTATCCAGCATCCCGGTTTGCGTGTCTCCTATGACAATGGCAAGGCGACGGTAGGCGCGGATACGGTGTCCGGCTACTGCCGGGGACTTACGGAGCTTGCTTTGGAGCTTTCGGAAGGAAAGGAAAAATTCCTTTTGGAAAAGAAACCCCAGTTTACCTGGTGCGGCACGATGTTGGATTTGTCCCGTGGAAGCGCCATGCAGGTATCCGCCATTAAAAAATATCTGGACCTGATGGCCTGCTTTGGCATGAATATGTTGATGCTGTACACCGAGGATATGTTTCCATTGGAAAACTATCCCTTCTTCGGTCATAAGCGGGGCCGTTACAGCCTGGAAGAACTCCGGGAACTGGATGACTATGCCTGGGAGCTGGGCATTGAGATGATCCCCTGCGTGCAGACCCTTGGCCATCTGGAGCGGTATCTTCCCTGGCCGGAGGCAGCGCCCTTCCGGGATACCTCCTTTAATGTGATGCCCGGTAAGCAGGAAAGTATGGACTTCATTGAGGAAATTCTGAAGTTTATGAAAAAAGCCTTCCGCAGCCGCCATATCCATGTGGGTATGGACGAGGTGGTGGACCTGGGCACCGGTGCCTATTTTCGTCAGCATAAGGGCGAGGCGGTAGATCAGCAGGCGCTGCTGTTTGATCATTTGAAAAAGGTTTGCAGCCTTTGCGAAAAATATGACTATTCGCCGATCGTTTGGAGCGATCTGTTCTTCCCCAATCCCAAAGGAAATCAGATCTTTACCTATGATTCCTATTTCCCGGAAAGGTACCGGGACCAGCTGCCTAAGAATGTGCGGCTGATGTACTGGTATTATTCCTCCCGCAATGTCAACCGCTATCGCACAATACTGGAGCGCCATGCGCAGACGGGCAATCCCTTTGCCTTTGCCGGTGCGGGCTGGAACTGGTGTGGCTTTGCGCCGGATCACCGGATGACCTTTGAGTATATGGAGCCTGCCCTGGAGGCGTGTCTGGAAGTGAATCCCGAAATGGTGATGAACACCTTGTGGAGCGATGGAGCGGAGACACCCTTCTTCCTGACTTTTCCTTCCAACGCGCTGTTTGCCCAATATCAATGGGACGGCAAGGAAGCCAGCACAGAGGCAGTGTGGCGGATGAACGAATTCGTCACCAAGACCCCCAAGTGGATCTATGACGAGATGGACAAGCTGGATTACGGTCTTCCGGACAATGTGAACCTTGGCCGCAGACTCCTTCGCATCGATGTTTTGGAGACGGTGGGCGTTCCTGCTTGTTTCCATCATGAGAACTGGCCGGATGTTTTTACGGCTTCTGAGCCTATGCAGACCTACCGGCAGGCGGCAGATGCATTGGATGTGTTTGCTGCGGAGCATGCTGCTTGGCAAGATTGTATTGCAGTAGAGGCGGAAGCTCTTCGCACTGCTGCCTATAAAGCGGAACTCCATGTTTGCCTGAGGCCTGCCTATTGCGCAGGCAACAAGGCAGAACTGGAGCGGCTGCTGACCGATGTGCTGCCTGCCTGCAAGGAAAGCTACCAAAAGCTGTACGCCATTCTCGGCACTATCCGCCGGAAGGAAATGAAGGCATTCGGCTGGGAGCAGCATAGCAAAGAATATGGCTTCCAGCTGGCAAGGCTTGAGTATGCCACACAAACGCTGCGTGCCTATCTAAACGGAGAAATCGCACACATCGAGGAATTGGAAGTAGAGCCTCTGTACTGCGGTGTACAAGAGTGGGATGCTACCCGAGATGACTGAAGACTTGTCATAGTTTTGGGGGGAGAGGTTTGCATCGAAGGAATTAAAAAAACTGGATCTCCGGGAAATGACACTCAGACAGAAGATTGGTATCGCGATTCGCTGGCAGGTAAGTGCCCTGCTAAGAGCGTGCTGACCTATGATGTGCAATTTAAATAAGTAAGTACTGGGCGTGCAGATTTTGATTCTGTACGCCCGGTTCACGTTCACAAAAGACGACCACCCGCTATGATTGGCAGGTGGTCTTGACTTTATTTAGCGTGTTTTTTAAAACGCCCTGTTGCGTTATGCACCAGATGCATTTTCCTGTATTCTCTCGGTGAACAAGACATTGTTTCCTTAAAGAAGCGGTTAAACTGTCTCAAACTTCCAAATCCACACTCATAACAGATCTCGCTAATATTTCTGTTTGGATCCGAGAGAAGCGATATTGCCTTTTGGATCCTGAAACTATTGACGCAATCCACAAATTTGAATTTGAGTTTTTTTGCAAAGACACGGCTCAAATAAACATAGCTGATGTTAAAATCAGCAGCCATATCTTTTAAAGTAATGTTTTTTGAAAAATTATCCCCAATATACCTAAGTGCTTTCAAACAGATATCATCCAGTTCGTATCCATTAACAAGTTCATTTTCGTAGAGAAACAAATGCATTATTTTGAAAAAAATATAATTTAAATCTACAAGGCTCCCGGTTGTGTTTTTGAGCGCATAATGTATATCATGAAGTACGGGATCAGAAAATCCACGGCAAGGCTCTTTCAGTGTTTTCCCTGCAAAACAGCAATCCCAATTTGAGATCAGACTGGGAGCGATTTGAAAAATGAATACTTCTGACGCGCCCTCCGTAATAAAGCTGTGTATCTCAAGAGGCATAATCACACAGGCATCGCCCGAGGATAAGTTATATGCTGCGTTTTCTTTCCTTAATAGGATGCTTCCTGATGTTACAAAAATAACTTCAAATGAATAATGACAATGCACCGGGAAATTAAGATTTGACCATTCTCGAAATTCAAAAAAGTCTATAGTTTCTATGCCATTTAGGGAGAATAACATGTTGTCCTCCTAAGTGCTATTTGGTTGAATTTTGGCTAATATTGTATCACTATTTTCTTGAAGTATCAATATGTCCTTTGCTATAATCAAGTGGTAAATTTTGCGGAGGTTCTTTCTATGGTTGCAGTATTATCGGTACTTTGCATAGTTGCTCAGGTTTTGCAGCAAGTATGCAGAAAGGAGTACAATAAAAAATGCCCTGACAAGCCTTTCCTTTTCTCGTGTGCCGGCGTGTTTACAACTTTGATGTATTTTATTGCCATCTCCGGTGATAAATTCGCGTTTTCTTGGAGTGTCCTGCCGTATGTAATTACGTTTTCAATATGTTATACAGCAGCTTATGTATGTTCGATTTATGCTATTATGCACGGCCCTTTGTCTATTACTTCGCTTGTGATATCTTGTTCAGTGGTTGTTCCGCTTATATTTGGAGTTGTATTTCTCCAAGAACCTGTAGGACCATTACTGGTCATTGGTATTGCATTGCTGCTTTCCTCCACCATCTTGGTTTCGAAGACATCGGAAAAAGAAAATGCGAGAATAACACCACGGTGGTTGATCTACATAGCTGCAACTTTTTTTAGCAATGGAATTTGTATGACGGTGCAAAAGCTTTTCCAGGTCACATATGGGGGAGTATTTCGTAATGCGTTTATGATCATCTCACTTGCCATTGCGCTTTTTTTCCTTTTGGTCATTACTTTTATTTGCGAAAGAAAAGGCATAAAAGAAGGCGTAAAAAGCAAAAGTTTTGTCTGGCCGATTATTTGTGGGGTGGGCAATGGCGTTGCCAATCATCTTACATTGATACTTGCGGTTATTCTCCCTGCATCCATTCTCTATCCAATACAGTCTGCAGGGGGAATCATTTTAACTGCAGTGGTTTCAATGCTATTTTACAAAGAAAAACTATCCATTAACCAAAAAATCGGCTTTGTATTGGGGATACTCGCAATAATTTTATTCAATATCTAAGAAGGAGTGGTTGCAGATGCATGCAAAATGGATAACCCCGATACCGTCTCTTAACAAGACGGCGTTATATGTTTTTAAAAAAGCTTTTACCGTTAAAAAGGATGTTAAAAGTTTTTTCGTGCGGATTAGCGCAGATACCAGATATCGACTCTACATAAACGGAAATGAGCTGGCCCATGGCCCTTGTAAAAGTACAAAGCATGTAAAGTTTTATGAAGAACTGGAGTGCGCACAGGCTCTTATCCGGGGAAAAAACGAGATAAGCATACTTCTCTTGCACGTAGATCCACAAGAGGGGTATATATTCACGACCGCATACCACAGAAACCAGGCGGCATTGTATTTTGACGGAACGCTTATAACCAATGAGGGCGTAGAGAAAATTATCACTGATGAAAGTTTTTCTGTTTTCTACGCAAAGCATATTTCTTTTACACATCACCGGTATTGTATGCCATCCCTTGCACCCTTTGAAATTCTAAATGGTGACGAAGATCTCGAGGAGCTTCGCTGTGATGTCCTGTATACGCCTGACGAAGAAAATAAGTATCACGATGTTTGGGGAGTAAAAGAAATATACATGCTCAAAAGAAGACAGATACAGCTTCTTGCCATCCATCAAAAAACACCGGTTCGTCAGGTGCGTGAATACTATGACGCCGAGGGCAAGTACAATATGATTTTAGATGCCGGAACGTATACTACAGCAATGCTGCGTTACGAATTTCGTGCGTCTGAGGGTACAAAAATAAACCTTATTTATTCAGAATGTCCATTGACGCGTGCTGAAGATGGAACGCTCTTTAAGAATATGCGTGATAATATCTATGGTGCTATAGAATATGGCAAACCGGATTATGATCACTATGACGAGATCTACGCCTCAGGAAGTGCGCAAGTTTACGAACCTTTTTTCTATCGTGCATATAGATTTATTCGTGTTGAATGCTCGGAAAAGCCGGAATTCTTTTACGCAAGCAGTGCAAGATACACATATGACTTCGAAAAAGATACCATAAACGGTGGGATTGGAAGCTTTGAATGCTCTGATAAAAAGTATTTGAAATTCTGGGAAGTTAGTCGCAACACGCTTGAATGCTGCACCCACGAAACGTTTGTTGACTGCCCTTATTATGAGCAACAACAATATGTCGGGGACGGGCGTTTTGAGTCCATATACGCATGGAGATTGTCCAATGATAGCTCGATGCAGAAAAAGCTTATTATGGATACTGTAGAGTCTTTGCAGCCAGACGGAATGGTTGCATCGACATCGCCTAACATGTGGGTTCAAATACTTCCTGTTTCATCTTTTTATTTCATCAATCTAATTCGTGAGTATTTGCGATTTACCGGAGATTCAAGGTTTGTGAGATCGCTGATCGGCATAATCGGCTGTAGTATTGCGTACTTCGAAAACACGAAAAACGCCGACGGACTCATCAATCCTCCTAAAGGCTGTCGCTTTATCGACTGGGTAAAGTCGTGGACATATGGTAATGTTGGCGGCATTCCCAAAGGCGGGGACAAAAGACCGATCACAGTAATCAATTTGATGTATGCTGCAATGCTTAAGGATGCTGCTGGGATATGGGATGCCTGTGAATACAATGGACTCGCGTCTGACTACCGCAGAATGCATGCAACAATCGTTGATGCGGTAAATCACAATTGTTTTCATGAAGAAGTAGGGCTTTACATCGATGTCCCAGGCGAAAAGACCTACAGCGAACACACTGCTGTTTGGGCAATCATTTAGAAGCGGTCACCGGGAAAGCCGCATATGATCTTGCTCAGCGAATGATGGAATGCAGGTTTGTTGAAAGATCCAGTTTCAGTAAGGCATATGATCTTCTTCGTGCATTAGAAAAAGTAGGCTGCTATGAGAAATACGCACCCGAAATATTAAAGCAATGGGATGATATGCTTGATAAGCATTGCACAACATGGGGGGAAAGTGTAAGCTTTCCAAGGAGTGAGTGTCATGGCTGGTCCTGTGTTCCTATGTATGAAATGTCCGCAATGATTCTCGGCGTTTCCCCTCTAGAGAATGGTTATACAAAGGTTAAAATCAAACCTACGCCGATGGGGCTTACCTATGCAAAAGGGCGAATTCCCGCGCCGTATGGCTACATAGATATAGCGTGGACTTTTGAGGATCATATTTTTTCTCTTGAAGTAAACGCTTCCAACTGGATCGAAATGGAAGTTATTCTTCCCAGCGGAAAAGCAATCAGTGAAAAAACAAATCACTGTGTTATCTCCGACCGGCTTGCATAATTCTGATGTGAGATTGGTGGCATACAATTTGCTTGACACGGTAATTTGGTTGTGCTATACTGCTTGAAAGCGCTGACAAGAGGTGAAAAAATGATGGAAATGATCATTTTTGAAAATGCAAACTTCCGATTGTCTCTCACGAAGGACTGTAAAGCCGCGAGCCTTGTGCATCTGTCCAGCGACCAGGAGTGCCTGGCATCTTTGAAAATACCCCTGTTTGCCGTTACACAGCCGCGTCCTTTTAACAATGAGGTGAAGCTGGCCTATCCAGCCCAGCGTACCACCTTCCCAGCTAACCGTGTCCGGCGGGAAGGGGACAGATTGATTGTGGGTTTTTCCGTGATTCCCTATGAGGCTGTGATCGCGGTGAAGGTTTGCCCGGATTACATGTCGTTCCGGTTGGAAGATTTTATCATTAAGCCTTCAGACTATGCGGGGCTCAGCATGTCCCCGCCGCCTGTGGAAAGTTTCCGCATTCTGCAGCTGCCGGTTAAGGAAAGAAAGTATTTCGGCCAGTGGCTGAATGTTTGCCATGATGAAGAAGTTGCGGTCAATGTGCTGTCTACTTCCCCCTATGCACTGATCGATGCTGAAATCAGGGGTGATGCCCGCATTCTGACGGCAGATGCGGACCGGGCTGTGAAGCTCAAAGGTACGGAAGCTGCTTTGATCGTTTCGGATACCGCTTCTTATCTGGATAAGGTCAAGCAGTTGGAAGAGGATTATGATCTTCCCCGAGGCGTGGAGAGTCGCAGAAGGGAGGAAATGAAGCGCTCTATCTATTCCGCTTACTGGATCAATCCCGATAATGTAGATGCGCAGATCGATTATTGCAAACGGGGTGGGTTCGGCCTTATGACCGTGTATCATGCGGCTGTTTTTAAGACCGATACAGCGTTTGCTGATGGTAATTTTGAATTCTGCGGAGACTGTGACTATCGTCCACAGTACCCGGAGGGGCCGGAAAGCCTGCGCAAAATGGTAAAGAAGATCAAGGACGCGGGGATCATTCCGGGCTTCCATTTTCTTCACAGCCACATCGGGCTGAAGAGCCGATACGTGACACCGGTAGCGGATCATCGTCTGCATTTGACCCGTCATTTTACGCTGGCAAAGCCCCTGGGTTTGGATGATACGGTGGTTTTTGTGGAGCAGAACCCGGAGAATACAGTCATGGCGGACGGATGCAGAATTTTGCAGTTTGGCGGCGAGCTAATCAGCTATGAGGGCTATAGCACGGACAGGCCTTTCTATTTCTACGGCTGTTGCCGGGGTGCTTGGGAAACCAATGTCACAGAGCATCCTTTGGGACAGATCGGCGGCATTCTGGATGTGAGCGAGTATTGCGCAGTCAGCTGCTATCTGGATCAGGATTCTTCCTTGCAGGAGGAGGTTTCTGCCAAGCTGGCTGCGGCTTATGATCTGGGCTTTGAATATGTATATATGGACGGCGCTGAGGGCGTGAATGAGCCTTACGCTTTCCATGTGTCCAATGCCCAGTACCGCACCTGGAAGCTGCTGGGAAAGAAACCTGCATTTGTGGAGGGAGCGGCGAAGACCCATTTTGGTTGGCATATGCTTTCCGGCGGCAATGCCTTTGATCCTTTCCCTCCGGCCATCTTTAAGGATATGATCCGCGAGCATCCCGTCAAGGAAGCACCCCGGATGCGACAGGATTTCACCCGGGTGGACTTTGGCTGGTGGTTTATGTATGATACGGCTCTGCAGCCGGATCATTGGGAATTTGGCTGCGCTATGGCCACGGCCTGGGACTGCCCGGTGACGGTACTGGCCGATCTTCCAAAGCAGGATGCCCATCCACGCATGGACGATCTTCTGGAAGTGCTGCGTCGATGGAATGATGCTTTCTACCGGCAGCTGCTGACGGAAGAGCAGAAAGCGTATATGCAGAAGCATCCGGAATCGGAATACCTGCTGCTGGAGCCGAAGCCCGGTGAATACGATCTGGTTGCCTACCGCCAGATTCAGACAAAAGACGAAAAGCTTTGTGCCTTCGGCTATACATGGGCAGGCAAAAGCTGGGTAGTCTACTGGCATAGGGATGGGGATGCAAAGCTTTCCCTGGTTGCGCCCGGCCTTGCGGTGTATGATCAGCTATATGTCGGACAGATCATGCCGGATAATGCAGGCTGTTTCCCGGTGAGCTACCGGCGTTATGCGGTTTCCGATTTGTCTCCGGAGGAAATGGAAAAGCTGTTTGCAAACGCCCAGCTCCAGTAAAATAATAACTACCCGGTCTTTCGGCCGGGTAGTTCGTTTATTTCTCGGCTGGTTCGATTTTTCCGTGTTCCTTTTCATAGCGCTCAATATCCTTTCGGATCAGCACCAGAATGTGACGGTTGATGGAGCGGCCTTCATAGTCGGAAACTACATGAGGCTTCTCTAAAAGGTCTTCATCGATGCGGACGGAAACATGCTTATTCATAAAATACCCCCGTGCAGTTGTGAAGTTATGCCTGCGGCATAGTGAAGTATTGTGCTTACGCACAAAGTGAAATTAAGTGCGCCACACACTTGCACAGAAACTTCACTGTCCGCAGGACAACGTTACTTGCGAAGCAAACTTCACGCGCCGAAAGACGCACTTAGTTGAAAAACCGACAAGTCGAAACTTGTCGGTTTTTCTGGCGGAGAGTGTGAGATTCGAACTCACGGTGGGTCGCCCCATCACCAGTTTTCAAGACTGGCTCCTTAAACCGCTCGGACAACTCTCCAAAGCTACACCAATATACCACCTTACGGCCAAAAAGTCAAGTAAGCACCGCACAGATTATATAGTCCAGCAATCAGTTATTTTTCAAAACCACAATCCATATTACACAAGCTGTTTTGCAATCATCTATCTTGTACTTTACTTCGCGAATATACTTAAAAACGCCACAAACATTGACTGTGAAAAATCTAATTCTTGATTTTCTACTGTTATCAAATATAATAGAGAATAACAAGCACAACTTCACTAATTGGAGAGGTAATTTATGTTCGTAAGGGAAAAATGGTATTTCGTTGGCAAAGCAACAGTTTGGAAAGCATCCCACATTCTATTCCCCTATTCCAAATAACTTAACAAGGAGACACCAACATGAACGAATACGAAGTTTTTATTGAGGACATCAATTCTTGCGGTGGCGAACAGTACGCAAAGAAAGAACTAATTGAAGTCGAAGCAGACAGCCCTGAAAGCTATGTCAAAGAAAATGGCAGATTTCCCATTATTGACATTTCCAAAAATGCCAATGGCGATACCGTTATTACAACTGGTGATGGCAACGGCAACTTTTTGAGATACACTTTCACAGAATAAACTTATTAATATGTTAGCGTTAAATCGGCACCCAGTTAGGGTGCCGACTTATATTTGTATTACAGAATAAAGGTAGTTTTTCACGGTCAAGGTAGGGGCAGAAAACGGTGTGTTTTACAAAAGCCAATGAAAAACACACCATTTTATTAGGCTAATAATTGTTAATCTGATGGATTATTGGGTGCGTTTTGAATAAATACCAGTTTCAACTACTAACTGGACTATATAACGCACAGATGGGCAATAACCCACTGGAAGCGTAAAAAATGCGGCAATTGACTTTGTATAAAAAGTTTAGTATAATGGTATCACATTATTATGGAGTATTATGGCAGGTTGATAAAAATGGCAAAAACAAAGCAAGAACAATACGGAAATTCCAGTATTTCCATGCTCAAAGGCGAGGATCGTGTACGTAAACGCCCCGCCGTTATTTTTGGCTCCGACGATCTGGAGGGCTGCAAGCACGCGGTGTTTGAGATCCTGTCCAACGCCATCGACGAGGCCAGAGAAGGCCATGGTGACACGGTCATCGTGACTCGCTACGAGGACCTGAGCGTGGAAGTTGAGGACTTTGGCCGGGGCTGCCCTGTGGATTACAATGAAAAGGAAAAACGCTATAACTGGGAGCTGGTGTTTTGCGAGATGTACGCCGGAGGCAAGTACGGCGAGAACGGCGAAAACTATGAGTATTCCCTGGGATTGAACGGTCTTGGCTCCTGTGCCACCCAGTATGCGTCTGAATTTTTTGATGCCACTATCCGCAGAGACGGCTTCCGCTATGACCTGCATTTTGAAAAGGGCCGCAACAAAGGCGGGCTGAAAAAAGAACCGACTGACCGTAAAAAGACTGGCTCTCTGTTCCATTGGAAGCCGGATCCGCAGGTATTTACGGATATCAACATCCCTGTGGAGTACTACCGGGATGTGCTGCGCCGCCAGGCTGTGGTCAATAAGGGTGTGACTTTTAAATTCCGCAACCAGGTTGGTAAGAAATTTGAAGAGGAAGACTTCTGCTATGCCGATGGCATCAAGCAGTATATCGAGGAAATGGTAGGCGATAACGCCTTCACCATGCCCACCTTCTGGGAAGCCGAGCGCCGTGGCCGTGATGCGGAAAACAGACCCGAGATGAAGCTGAAGATCACAGCATCCTTCTGCTTCTCAAAGCAGGTCAGTCATGTGGAGTATTATCATAATTCCTCTTGGCTGGAGTATGGCGGCAGCCCTGACCGGGCCGTACGTCTGGGCTTCACCGCGGCGTTTGACAAGTACCTCCGGGACAACAATAAGTATACCAAAAACGAGAATAAGATCCTCTTCCAGGATATTCAGGACAGTCTGGTCATGGTAACAAACTGTTTCTCCACCATAGGCTGTTTCGAAAATCAGACCAAGAAGAGCGTCAATTCCAAGTTTACCCAGGAGGCCATGACCCAGTTCTTTAAGGATCAGCTGCAGGTATGGTTCCTGGAAAACAAGCAGGAGGCTGACCGGGCTGCAGATCAGATCCTGGTCAACAAGCGGGCACGGGAGTCTGCCGAAAAGACCAAGACCAACATGAAAAAGCAACTGTCCACCAAGCTGGACATTGCCAACCGGGTGCAGAAGTTTGTAGACTGCCGCAGCCGGGATACTTCCAAGCGTGAGCTGTATATCGTGGAGGGCGATTCTGCGTTGGGTAGTGTCAAGCTGAGCCGGGACGCGGAGTTCCAGGGCATCATGCCTGTCCGCGGTAAGATATTGAACTGTCTGAAGGTGGACTATACCCGCATTTTCGCCAGTCCCATCATCACCGATCTGATGAAGGTCCTGGGCTGCGGTGTAGAGGTCCAGGGCAAGAAGGCCAAGGAGCTTTCCAACTTTGACTTGGATAATCTGCGCTGGAATAAGGTTGTGATCTGTACGGATGCGGATGAGGACGGTTTCCACATTCGTACGCTGATTCTGACCATGCTGTACCGCCTGTGTCCCACGCTGATCCGGGACGGCTATGTGTATATTGCAGAATCGCCGCTTTTTGAGATCACCTGTAAAGATAAGACCTGGTTTGCCTATAATGAACCGGAAAAGGTAAAGATTCTGAAAGAACTGGAAGGGAAGAAGGTCACCATTCAACGGTCCAAGGGCCTTGGTGAGAACGACCCGGAGATGATGTGGATGACCACCATGAATCCTGAGACCCGCCGCCTCATTAAGGTCATGCCGGAGGATGCGGAGCGGACAGCACACTATTTTGATGTGCTGCTGGGCGATGCTTTGAGCGAAAGAAAGAACTTTATCGCCGATAACGGTGCAAAATACCTGGATCTGGCCGATATTTCCTAAAGGAGTGCGTTTATGGCACGGAAGAAGAAAGAACAGGAACAAAATAAAAAGAAGATCAATACCGATGGCGTAGTGGGTCTGGTTGGCTCTACTACAGAGCAGCCGATCTCTGAGACCTTGGAG
Source organism: Faecousia sp. (assembly GCA_045605575.1). Taxonomy (GTDB): domain Bacteria; phylum Bacillota; class Clostridia; order Oscillospirales; family Oscillospiraceae; genus Faecousia. Next base: position 16,144 of record JAZUQE010000105.1, read on the forward strand.
ATCAATTTCATGCCCTACGCTATGTCCGCCATTGTCTCCCGGGCGATCCCCGAGATCGATGGCTTTAAGCCCTCCCACAGAAAGCTGCTGTACACCATGTATAAAATGGGCTTGCTAAGTGGCGGCAGAACCAAATCCGCCAATATTGTTGGTCAGACGATGCGTTTGAATCCCCACGGCGATGCTGCCATTTATGAGACTATGGTGCGCCTGTCCAAGGGCAACGAAACTTTGCTGCATCCTTTTGTGGATTCTAAGGGCAATTTTGGTAAGGTCTATTCCCGGGATATGGCTTATGCAGCCTCCCGCTACACGGAAGCAAAGCTGGATGGTATTTGCGGTGAATTATTCCGCGACATCGACTCGGATACGGTGGATATGGTAGACAACTACGACGCTACCATGAAAGAGCCCAGCCTGCTACCCACCACATTCCCCAATGTGCTGGTCTCTGCTAACCAAGGTATTGCTGTCGGTATGGCCAGCAACATCTGCTCATTTAATTTAAAAGAAGTTTGCGAGACCACCATCGCCTTGATGGACAATCCGGACCACGACATTCTGGAGACTCTTCCCGGTCCGGATTTCTCCACCGGCGCACAGCTTCTGTATGATGACGCCGCAACCAGGGAAATCTATACTACAGGCCGGGGCAGCTTCAAGCTCCGTGCTAAGTGGAACTATGTCAAGGAAGGCAATCTGATCGAGATCACGGAGATCCCGTATTCTACGGCTACGGAAGTGATCATGGATAAGGTGGCCGATCTGATCAAGGCAGGAAAGATCAAAGAGATCGCCGATATGCGCGATGAGACAGATTTGGGCGGTTTGAAACTGACCATTGATCTGAAGCGCGGTGTGGATCCGGAAAAGCTCATGCAGAAGCTCTACCGCATGACACCGCTGCAAGATAGCTTTGCCTGCAACTTCAACATCCTGATCGCCGGTATGCCAAGGGTTATGGGCGTAGGTGAGATACTGGAGGAGTGGACTGCCTGGCGTATGGAGTGTGTCCGCCGCCGTATCTGGTTCCAGAAGCAGAAAAAGGAAGACCGTCTGCATTTGCTGAAAGGCTTGGAGCGGATCCTGCTGGATATCGATAAAGCCATCGCCATCATCCGGGAAACGGAATTGGAGGATGAGGTCGTTCCCAACTTGATGATCGGCTTTGGCATCGATGAGATCCAGGCAAACTTTGTGGCGGAGATCAAGCTGCGCAATATCAATAAGGAATATATTCTCAAGCAGACCCGGGCCATCAGCGATCTGGAAAAGGAAATTGCCGAACTGCAGGATATCCTTGGCAGCAGTCGCAAGCTCAAGAACGTAATTAAGAAAGAGCTGAAGCAGGTTGCCGAGAAATTCGGCAAGCCCAGAAAGACAGAGATCGTCTATTCTCTTGATGAGATCGAACCGGAGGAAGAACAGGAGCAGATCCCGGATTATCCGGTGACGATCTTCGTTTCCAAAGAGGGATACCTTAAGAAGATCACCGCGCAGTCTTTGCGGATGTCCGGCGAGCAGAAATTCAAGGAAGGCGACGGCCTGTCCTTCTCGAAGGAAACTTCCAATAGGGCAGAAATTTTGGTCTTCACAGATCAATTCCAGTGCTACAAGTCCCGCTTGTCGGATTTTGAGGACGGAAAGGCATCCCAGCTGGGTGAATACCTGCCCCAGAAGCTTGGCTTTGACCCCGGCGAGCAGGTGACCAATGTGGTTTTGCCCGGAGCTTACAAGGGCTTTATGCTGTTCTTCTTCGAAAACGGCAAGGTGGCGAAGGTACCGCTCAGTGCTTATGAAACAAAGACCAATCGCCGAAAGCTCACTGGAGCCTACTGTGATAAGAGCCCCTTGGTGGCAGCGGTTGCTATGGAGACGGACGCCCAGATCGCCGTATATACCACCGACGGTCGTGCACTGATCTTCTCTTCCGCTCAGCTTTCCCCGAAAACCACCAGAAACACTCAGGGTGTTGCTGTGGTCAGTCTGAAGAAAAAAGCAATGGTCAGCCATGTGGCGGCTGTAGAGCAAAGCGGCATCGTCAATCAAAGCCGCTACCGCACGAAGACGCTGCCCGCTGCAGGTGCGATCTTAAAGGCAGAGGACTCTTCTGAAAAACAAATTACATTTGAGGTGTAAAAGGACATGCACAAGGGGATTCGGACCGTTTTATGGGTCATAAAACTGATAGCCGGCGGCGTTCTGTTTGCGTTGGGCTTTAATCTGTTTTTACAACCCAACGGACTGAATGCTGGCGGCATATCCGGCTTAGCGATGGTGTTCGTTCACCTGCTGCATGTTGGCAGCGTGGGCTTGTTTACTGCCCTTGCAAATTTGCCCTTGTTTTTGCTTGGCGCCAGAAAGATCGGTAAGGAGTTTTTGATTGGCTCCATAATCGGCATGGCCGCGCTGTCTGTATCCATTGACTTGCTCACATTCATTCCTGTGCCGGAAACAGAACCTTTGTTGGCGGCACTGTATGGCGGTGTGCTGTGCGGTGGTGGTCTTGGCATGGTGTTTGCTGCCGGTGCATCTACCGGTGGGTCTGATATCGTGGTGCGTTTACTGAAAATGCGCTACCAGAACGTACCCATCGGTGTCATTAATATGTGCTTTGACGGTTTGGTCGCGGTGCTGACAGGCTTGGTGTTTTCAGATATCAGCCGGGCGCTGTATAGCGGTGTGGCGATCTTTATTGTGGGCAAGGTCATTGATTTGGTGGTCTACAGCTTTGACTATTCCAAGGTCGTGCTGATCATCAGTAAGCATCACAATGAGATCGCAGCAGCGATCGGAAAGCAGCTGGACCGCGGAGCAACATTCCTGGACGGGCATGGGGCTTACACCGGAAAGGAAACCAAGGTGATCCTAACGGCGATCAAGCGCCAACAGCTTACGGAACTCAAGCAGCTGGTGTCGCAGATCGATCCGAACGCATTTGTGATCGTCCAGGAAGCCCACCAGGTTTTGGGCGATGGCTTTGCCCGTTACAGTAAACATTCTTTGTAAAGGAGATGGGGCACATGAGAAACAGAATACTCTGGCTGCTGCTGGCTGTTTGCCTGTTTCTGGGCGGCTGTGCTTCCTGGCCGGATGGACATTACGTCTCCGTAAAGCCCCATGCCGATGCCGGTTTGCGTCAGGATCAGGAGATTACGGACATTAAGAATTATAATCAGCTCCTTGCTGCGCTGCAAAATCTGGTGGAAAGCGGAAAGAACAAAGTTACTGTTTCTGTTGAGAATTATAGCGGCTCCTATCTGGAGACTGAGTTGAGAAGAGCGATCCGCAGCGTTTGCAATGACAACCCCATCGGTGCCTATGCGGTGGAGGATATTGCATATGAGTTCGGTGTGACCGGTGGTATGTCTGCGCTGTCTTTTCATATTACCTATAACCACAATCATAATAAGATCAGCAAAATGAAGCACGTGCGGACCATGGACACAGCGGTGTCTATGCTCAAGCAAGCGATGGACAACTGTGCTTCTGAGATGGTGATCCGTGTCAGCGGCTACCGGGAGACAGATTTTGTGCAGCTCGTTACGGATTATGCCGCAAAGAATCCCGATCTTGTCATGGAGATTCCACAGCTGACAGTAAATGTTTATCCGGAAACGGGTAGCTATCGGGTACTGGAAGTGCTCTTTACATACCAAAATAGCCGGGAGACCCTGCCCAGCATGCAAAACTATGTGCAGCGCTTATTTGCGGCCTCTACTCTTTATGTCAGCGGCGAAGAGTCGGATGCTGTCCGCTATGATATGCTTTGCTCCTTCCTCATGGAGCGCAACACCTACAAACTGGAAACATCCCTAACACCTGCTTATAGCCTGCTTCGCCATGGAGTTGGAGACAGCAGAGCCTTTGCCATCGTTTATGAAGCCATGTGCAGGAAAGCCGGGCTGGAGTGTATGACAGTGTCCGGTACACGTGCCGGCGAGCAGTGGTATTGGAATATCATCTGTGAGGATGGCGTGTACTATCACTTGGATTTAGTGCAGTCCTACGGCCATGACGGTTACCGCCGTATGTCCGATGAGAATATGAGCGGCTATGTATGGGACTATTCCGCTTATCCCGCCTGCGGTGTTTTGGAAGAACCGGATCCTACAGAATCACCTATAGAGCCGGAGAAACCGGCACAGCAAGCCACAGAGCCAGAAACTCCGGATCCTTCAGAAACAGTACCGACAGAGTCTGAACCGGAGAACACACTTCCACAGGGGGAAGAAAATGTACAATAAGGGCAGAAGAGAAAATGCGTTTTTTTTAATTTGGGTATTGACAAATGGGAAAAATCTGTTATAATCTCTCATGTCCCATGCGGGTGTAGCTCATCCGGTAGAGCGCCACCTTGCCAAGGTGGAGGTAGCGAGTTCGAGCCTCGTCACCCGCTCCAAAAATCGACAAGTTTCGACAGAAGCTTGTCGATTTTATTTATTCACTATTAACTCTTCACTTTTCACGCTTCTCTCAAAACTTGTCAATTCGGTAATAGGTAAATGTGAATAGTGAATTGGTACCGAAGGTATCCTCTTCGCGGATGATTTTGAATTTCATGTGAGAGTTCAAATTCATACACAAAACTGCCGAAAATATCTTTTTCGTAGCCCATAGACATAAAGAAGACCACACATCTGTGTGGTCTTTTTTTTATAAACTGGGAGCGAAGGCTTATGAAATAGACATGCAGCATGTCGGGCAAATGCTGCTTCCACCAATTTAAAAATGATAGCCTCCTTACATGGTATTTGGAAAACGCCAAGTTAGTAACTTGGCGTTTTTTTGCTGCACTGCAGCATATATTGCTTCGGTGTTTTGCCTTGGTATTTTTTAAAAATGCGAATAAAGTGGCTTAGATTTCCAAATCCGGATTCAGCGCAGGTCTGGTCGACGGTTTTGCCCTGGCTTAGACAGGCTCTGGCTTTCATCATGCGACAGTTGAGAATATAGTGTCCGGGGGACATGCCGGTTACTTCCTGGAATAGATCAATGAGCCGTCTGCGGCTGACATAGAGTCTGGTTGCCAGTTCCTCTAATTTGATCACCGTGTCCAGATGGCTGTGTATGTACTGAATACAGGAGAAGACCACCGTATAACGCTGCAGCTGCAAATCTTTGTTTACGTTGTGATATCGAAGATAGCACCGGTTGATCTGCACCAAAAGCTGCGCTACCAACAAACGCTCCAGCATGGATTGTCCATAGCCTGGTTCCTGTCCCGCAAGGATCAGACCATCAAAGAGTGCCTGGATCCTGCCGGCATCATCACCCAGGGGGAGTATCTGTGAGTGGGGAAAGGGACGGTAAAAAAAGCAGCTGAGCATGTACTCCTGTCCTTGAGAAAAACAGGAAAGATATTCCGGAGTCAGCCACAGCACATAGCGCCGGTATTCACAGCCGTCTTGTACTTGAATCCGATGAAGATCCAGACCATTAAACAGCAGTAAGGAGTGTGCGGGTACGTCTATGCATTCTTCTCCGATCACGGCACAAGCACCGGGTGTCAGAACATAGGTCACTTCCCACTGGTCGTGAATGTGGTTTACAAGTTTGTGGGGTTGGCTGCTGTCTTTAAAAGCAATGCTGAAATCTCCGGAAAGCATTTCATAGTAAGGACTCTGTTCCATGTGATCCCTCCTTGTTCCGAATTATACCGCAACTTAGCACATATAGCAAGTTTGAATGCACGAAACGCACAATTTTTTGAAACAGATATTTCTATAATGAGCTTGGAAATTAAGACGGGAGGCGGTTTGAAGTGGAACAAAAAGCGTACTTGGTCCAGTGTGCTGCCCGGGGAAGGCAGCAGCAGTTTTATAAGGCCGTTCGCAGCTATATCCTATTTCGGTTAGGACTTCCGGAAGCGATTGCGGAAGAGGACCTGTATGAACTCAGCATTATGAGCCTAAAGCTACAGCTCCACGGCACCGGCGGCGAGGATGCGTCGGCGCTGGAGGCCAGACTGCGAAAATTTGATTGCCACCAGACCGAAGCTGCCGTGCAAAAGAAAGTGCTGCTGATGATGCATCTGGAGAGGGCTCTGGGCGTTGCGCCGGCACCGGGTGGTAGTATACACACTTTGAGGGCCTTTGCGAAATATCTGTACCGTCAGATTCGTGAGGAGTGCCTATGACTGTCCGGGAAATTCAGAAGCTGTTTCCTTCGGAAAGCAAGGAGATTTTTCTCGATAATGGGGCAGCGACACGGAAACCCTTGTGCGTCATGGAAGCGATGGATGGCTATTATCGCCTTAGCTGTGCCAATGTTGGACGGGGTTCTTACCGCAGTGCCAGAGAAGCAGAAGCAGCAGTGGCAGCCTGCCGTGAAAAAGTAAAGGGTTTTTTGACTGCAGAGGATGGGGAAGAGCTGATATTCACCCTTGGCGCAACGGATGGATTGAATATGCTCGCGCGAGGCTTTACAGCGCAGCTGCGCCCCGGCAGCAATATGGTGACAACCGTCGCGGAGCACCACAGCAATTTGCTGCCATGGATGCAGGCTTGCCTGAAAAGGGGAGCACAGCTGCGGATCGCGAGACCCATTGTTCACATAGACAATGCAGGAAATCGGATCGTGTCTTTTTCTGCAGAGGATATTCTGAAGCTTGTGGATGATCAGACAGCTTTGATCGCCATAACGGCTTGCAGTAATGTGACAGGTACTTACATGCCCGTTGAAGCGATCACGCAGAAAGCTGAAGAAATGGGTATTCCGGTGGTCGTGGATGGTGCGCAGCTGGCAGCCCATAAGGCTGTGAATTTTACAGCCCTTGGCTGCGATGCCATGTGCTTGTCCGCTCATAAGCTTTACGGACCTACAGGTTTGGGGATCCTGTGTGCAAAGAGAAGCTTTCTCGATCGTCTGGAACCGGATGACCTGGGCGGCGGCATGGTAGAAAGTCTGGATCTGGAGCATGGTGCGGTAACCTTTCGGGAGGGACACGCCCGTTTTGAAGCGGGTTCGCTTCCGATCGCCCAGATCATTGGCTTTTCTGCGGCGCTGACCTGTCTGGAGCGAATCGGAATCAGCAATATTAGGAATGCTGAGAAAAAACTGCTATGTCATTTGCTGGACAGGCTGTCCGCGATAGAGGGGATCCAATGTATCTATGGTGGGGAGGATTCGGCTCCGGTGGTGAGCCTGACCAGTGATGTTATGAGTAGCCTGGACTTGGCAAGCTTCTGCGATGCCCGGAACATTGCCGTCCGTGCCGGGAAACACTGCGCACATCCGTTCTTAGACTTTTTGGGGGAACCGGCAACACTGCGGGTCAGCCCTTGCATGTATAACACTTTGGAAGAAATCGACATCTTTGCCGACCTTCTGGAGCATCTGCAAAGGAGGTTCAGAAAATGACAGTATGGGAGGAGCGGTTGGAGCCGATCATGGCGCAGTTGGATGCTCTGACCGATGAACTGGCGTGCTTTGATTATCTGGTCGACTGTGCCGGGCAAGCTCCCTGGGAATTTGATGAGGACCTGCGCAAGGAATCCAATCTTGTGAGGGGTTGTGACAGCCGCATGTGGCTGGAAATCGGCATTAGCAAGGAAAACTCTCTGCTGATCCGCGCCGACAGTGATAGTATGCTCCTACGGGGACTGCTGATGCTTGTCAAGAAGCTCTACGAAGGCACGCAGATACCGGTGTCTTCACAGGCAGGGATCTGCCTGTTGGACCACCCCCGCCTGCGGGATTGCTTTTCCGCAAAACAACTGAAAACCATTCGTGAAATTTGTAAGCGCCTGGAGAGCGCTTTATGAAAGGAAAATAAACTATGAAGAAAGCCATCGATGTGAAGATCAACATTAAGCCTGTTTACAGCAATCTGGTCCATACGGATATTTGGGAAGGTCCCTGCCGGGTAGGTCCTCCGCAGCTGCTGGATCCGGAGTATGAGCGACGGGCGGGGATGGAGCAGTTTTCTATGCTGAAAAAGCGTCTGGAAGAAAACCTGGATCTGCGTTTCTGCCACATTATGGAACCTGTATATATCGAGTGGGACGAAAGCTTCGTTGTCCGTGAGAAGGAACTGGACAAGTTGAAGGCAGATATCGCAGACGTGGATGTATTCTTAATAAATTATCGCGTTCCCGGTATCGAAAAGTTTGGAAAAGCGGTTTCGATGATCGATAACAGTCCTACATCTCTGGATGTGATGGGATTTTACCGCTCTATAGGACTGGATGCCTTCTTTGGCGTGACCTATGCCGAGTACGATCACATGATCTTTCTGCGTTATGTGCGCAAGGCGGTAGCAAATACCAAGTGGCTGATCCTGTCTGCAACGGAGCAGCTGACGGAGTCCGTCAATTGCTGTATCGCCGATCTGTACAGCTTGGCACAAAAGTACGGCATCCGCAATAACCGCCTGCCCATGCGTACGGTTTTTGACCTGATGGACGAGATGGAACTGACGGAGGATATGATCGCCCAGGCAGCGAAACTTTTAGATGAGGCCTCCGGACAGAAAGGGATGACCCTGGAGCGCGTCAGCGGCGATGTGAAATTTCGGGAAGCGGTGCTGCGGCTGATGGAGCGCTACGACTGCAACGGTTTTACGATCAACTGTAAGGCTCTGTGTGCCAGCAAGCACCCGTGGAAGCATAAGATCACGCCTTGTCTATGCCACAGTCTGAATAAGGATGTGGGTATCCCCAGTGCTTGCGAGGAGGATACCAACGCCTTGCTGACCATGACCATGTTTACCTATTTGGCACAGAAGGCTATCTATATGGCCAATCCCGCCATGGTGCTGCCCGGTACACGGACCTATGGATCCTTGTGCATTCCTTGCCCGGACGAAGACAGCCGGAAGCTTTATGAGGATACGCTTCTTGAACTCCATCACGCAGTGCCTGCCCGGAAGATGGGCGGCTATGATCAGCCCGATCTGCCATATTTCCTGAGTCCCTTTACGCTGGAGGGCTTTGGCTCCCGTTTCCAGATCGATCTGACAAAGGATGCGCCGGACAATACGGTCACCCTGGCGCGGTTTAACCGTTTCGGCGACGGCATGATCGTTGCAAAAGCGCACTTTGTGGGTACGGAGTTCCGGGATTCTTATTGCAGCCCCTACAACTATCTGGTGGTAGAGGGGGATGTAGGCAAATTCCGTCACCGCCTGGCCGACGGCAGTTACGGCGCGCACTTGTGCCTTGCCTATGGTGACTATGTTTCCGATTGGATGGAACTGGGTGAGCTCATGGGCTTTCAAGTAGAATATTTCCACGCATAACAAACAGGTCTGCCGCTTGCTGCGGCAGACCTGTTTGAGCGTGTCGAAGAAGTGGGTTTTACGAAAGAATGCCTATTTTCACAAAAGCTTTATCAAAGGGGATTCCAAAGGGGAGAGCGGAGGAAAACCTTGATCACATATCGCCGATCTGCTTCCTATTTGGTCGTCTGGGGAGTCCGGGGACCATACGAAAGGTCCCCGGCGGCTCTTTGGATACTTTCTGGCCGGACAGAAAGTATCCTATTCCCAGTAGCTTTTTTGCGGCGAAAAGCCGATTCCGTTTCCGCCTACCCTTAGATGCTGAGACGGAAAGAACAATGGCGGGTCAAGACCCTCCCCTACGGTGAAAGACAGTAGGTTGCCGCCCCTACGGGGGGCGTGGGAAGAAGATGTATGCCCCAACGGCAAAAAACACGCAAAATGGCTAGGGGGATTCCAAGGGGGAAAGCGGCGGAAAGTCTTGATCACATATCCCCGGTCCGCTTTCCCTTTGGTCGTCTGGGGAGTCAGGGGACCATACGAAAGGTCCCCGGCGGCTCTTTGGGTACTTTCTGGCCGGGCACAAAGTATCATCACCTGCGTTCTTTTTTACGCCTGCTGCTCTATCATGGTAGGTAGTATGTTTTTTCGACAGATTAAAGAGCCTGCCGATCCGGCAGGCTCTTATTGGAGTTATAACGCATCAGTCTTCTGTCTTAGCGTGTTTTTTTCCGGACTTCTTACGAAGTCTTTGAACGAGCCGGAACACCGGCGATGCCACCACCATGGCCACCAAAACCAGGGTCAGGATCAGACCGAAGTTGTCGTTTCCTTCGCTGACAGAGCCTCGAACTCCCATAAAGAGGTTTTCCACATACCGGGAAATCTCTCCGGGCAGGAACTGGTAGTTGGTACCCGCAGCCAGCACCTCGCTGCTGGGATAGATGACCTCACTTTCAGCAAGGTAATCCTCCATATGCTCACGGGCTTCGGAAATGGGAGATGCATAGCAGATATAGTCCATATTGGCGCCGGAGATTTCCGGGTCACACAGGAAATTGATGAACAGCTCCGCTGCCTCCTTTTCCCGGCAGCAGGTGGGGATGCACATCGCATCGATGAACAGATTGAAGCCCTGGTCTACCGGCAGATAGAAGGCAAGGTTTTCATTCTCTTCCATCATCAGCATGCTGTCTCCGGCATAATAGGGAGCGATCCAGGCCTCCTCGTTCTGCATGATGGAATAGATCTGGTCCATTACATACTGCTGCAGCACAGGCTTCTGCTGGGAGAGCTTCTGGGCACAGGCCGCAAGCGCGTCCTTGTCCGTCGTATTCACATCATACCCCAGCAAATACTGCGCTATGCCAAAAGCATCCCGGGAATTGTCGATCATCAGGATCTTATCCGTATAATCTTCGTTCCACAGCAGCTCCCAGCCGGTCACGTCGGCCTCATCCACATACTTGGTGTTGTACAGAATGCCAACAGTACCCCAGGTATACGGGACGGAATACTTGTTCTCCGGGTCAAAATCGTTGTACTTGAACTCCTCGTCCACATATTCGAAGTTGGGAATGTTGTCGAAGTCCAGTTCCAGAAGCATACCCTCGTCGATCATCCGGGCGATCATATAGTCCGAGGGGATCACCACATCCACAGTAATGCCGCCGTTTTTCAGCTTGGAATACATGACCTCATTGGAGTCATAGGTGGCATACTGGACCCGGATGTGGGGGTACTTTTCTTCAAAAGCGGCAATGATGTCCAGCGTACCATCGGTGCCGTCCGCAATGTTCATGCCCCAGTTGTACACATTCAGCGTCACACTTTGACCCTTGGGCTGCAGCATCAAGAACAGGCAGCCGCCCAGCACGCACACGATCAGCACGGCGGCGCAGACACGGCGCAGGACGCGCATAGTCGGGGAAACAGTCTTAACCCGGGTCTGCTTCTTTTTCTTGTCCGCACTCAGCTGCAGCAGGTTCATGGTCACCATCAGCACGAAGATCAGCAGGAACAGCAATGTGAACATGGCATAGATCTTCGGGTGAATGGGTTTTTTGGTGTAGGTGTAGATCTCCACAGGCAGGGTGACAAAATCCATGCCGGTGACAAAATAACTGATAACAAAATCATCCAGGCTCATGGTAAAGGCCATGATACCGCCGGATACGATGCCGGGCATGATCTCCGGCAAGGTCACCTTAAAGAAGGACTGGGCAGGTGTGCAGCCTAAGTCCATAGCGGCGTCCGTCAGAGAGTTGTCCATCTGGTGCAGCTTGGGCATCACATTTAGGATCACATAGGGCAGGCTAAAGGTGATATGAGCGATCAGCAGCGTCCAGAAAGTCAAACTTTCCCGCTGCTGCAGCATCTGACTGCCCACAAAGATAAAGAGCAGAGAAAGCGACACACCGGTGACGATATCCGGATTGGTCATAGGAATGTTGGTCAGTCCCAGGGCCACCTTCCGCAGCCGTGGCTTCAGGTTATGGACGCCTACAGCGGCCACCGTGCCGAAGACCACGGAAAAAGACGTGGAGAGAATGGCGATCAACAGAGAGTTTCCCAACAGCCGCAGCAGATCGGGATCCCGCAGCAGAGCAGCATACTGTCCCAGGGTAAAGCCCTCGAACCGGGTCAGATCCTTGCCGGTGTTGAAAGAACCTACGATCAGCACCAGCATAGGGATATACAGGAAAGCAAAGATCAGAATCGTGATCACGCGGTTTGCACGCTTCATACGACCACACCGCCTTCCTCATCACCGCTGCCGCCGAAGCGGTTCATGATATCGGTGCATACGAACACCAGCGCCATCAGCACCAGGCTCAACGCTGCACCCAGATTCTGATTCTGGCCCTGCTTGAACAGACGCTCAATCACGTCGCCGATGAGTACCGTATCGGTACCGCCCAGCTTCTGAGAAATATAGAAGGTGGACACCGCAGGCACGAACACCATGGTGATACCGGTAAAGATGCCGGGCATGGACAACGGCAGCACCACCCTGGCAAAGGTCTGCACAGCGTTGCAGCCCAGGTCCTCCGCCGCCTCGATCAGACGGTTGTCGATCTTGACGATGGTGGAATACAGCGGGAGGATCATATAGGGCAGGTAGTTGTACACCATACCCAGGATCACCGCCGCAGGGGTGCGGATCATAGAGATGGGGCCCAGGCCGATCCGGCCCAGCAGGCTGTTGAGAATACCTGTGTCCTGCAGCAAGCCCACCCAGGCCAGAGTGCGCAGCAGAAAGCTCATGCACATGGGCAGCATCACCAGCATATACAGAAACTTCTGGACAGCCTGGGAGCGGTGCGCGATGAAGTAAGCCACAGGGTAACCCAGCAGCAAGCAGATCAGAGCGGATATGAGCGCGTAGCAAATGGATTCCCACAGTACCGGCAGGTAATCGGCCAGCGCATTCATGTTATCAAAGGTAAACTGGCCGGTAGCCGGATCCGTGAAGGCGTAGTAAGCCACCACACCCAGGGGGATCAGCGTAAATGCCAGCATCCATGCGATATACGGAGCGCTGAGCAAAAGAGAGTTATTCTTCTTCATTTCCGGCATCCTCCGTCAGCTCATCATACTCCGCGGAGTAGGAGCTGTAGTCACCAAACATACCGGAATACTCACTCTTTTTCATAATGTGGATATCCTCGGGGTTCAGACGGATGCCGACCGTCTCTCCCACTCCGTGGAAATCCGTAGTCTGAATGAGCCACTTGAAGCCCCGGAACTCGACGATGATGTCGTAGTTCAGTCCCTTGAAGGTCACACCGGTCACAGTACCTACCAGATGGCCTTCTTCGGGCGGCACAAAGTCGATATCCTCCGGCCGGATGACCACATCCACCGGCTCGTTAGGGGCAAAGCCCGCATCCAGGCACACAAAATTGCGGCCAAAGAAGCGAACCTTGTAGTCGGCCAGCATCACACCGTCCAGGATGTTGCTCTCGCCGATGAAGTCCGCCACAAAGGCATTCTTGGGTTCATTATAGATATCCTCAGGTTTGCCGATCTGCTGGATCCGGCCCTTATCCATGACAACGACCGTATCAGACATGGACAGCGCTTCTTCCTGGTCATGGGTCACATACACAAAGGTAATGCCCATAGCCTGCTGGATGCGCTTGAGTTCGTTCTGCATATCCTTGCGAAGACGCAGATCCAGCGCCGCCAATGGCTCATCCAAAAGCAGCACCTTGGGCCGGTTGACCAGAGCACGGGCGATGGCAACACGCTGCTGCTGACCGCCGGAAAGACTGTCCACCCGCCGGTTTTCGTAGCCCTTCAGGCCCACGATGCCCAGCATCTCCTGCACACGCTCATGGATCTCCGCCTTGGGCAGCTTGGCTACCTTCAAGCCGAAGGAGATGTTGTCAAACACGTCCAGGTGGGGAAACAGGGCATAGCGCTGGAATACCGTATTGATCTGCCGTTTATAAGGAGGCAGGTCATTGATGGTCTGGCCGTCAAAAAGCACATTGCCGGATGTCGCGGTCAAAAAGCCGCCGATGATCCGCAATGTGGTGGTTTTTCCGCAGCCGGAAGGCCCCAGCAAAGTGAGGAATTCGTGATCGTTAATGTAGAGATTGATACCGTCAAGTATCCGCTCCCCGTCGAACTCCATGACAAGGTCCTGGAGTCTGATAAGTTCTTTGGACATTATCCTCCCCCGTTTCTGTATATTTTTTCACACTATAGATATATCCTAAAATTACCGCTTTGTCAACGGATATTCCGACAAAATATTTCTATCTTTCTTCACAGAAAAAAGAGAAATGGAAATTTTTACGATTGCAGGTTTATTTTCCCACCGCCTGGGCAATACTTGACCTCGGAGGTGCTTAAATATGAGCAACAAAAAACACGGCGCGAGCGCCAACGGTAAGGGCTACTACATAGCCCTGATCCTGTGCGCGGCAGCCATCGGGATCTCTGGCTATTTGTATTACAGTAGCGCAAATGAGCAAGAAAACGCCCAGCTGGGCGGACAGGATGTAACCGCCGGGGCGACCCAGTCCCAGGGCCATAAAGATCTGCCCGTCATCGCCACCCAGCCTGACGAAGTCACAGCGGGCACCACCCAGCCTACCGCGCCGTCCACGGTCCGCAAGAGCATGCAGACGGCCTCTCCCGTAGAGGGGGAGATCATCGCGGTATACGCCATGGATGAACTGGGCTATAACGCCACCACCCGGGACTGGCGGGTCCACAACGGTGTGGACATTGCTGCCGAGGAAGGCAGCAGCGTCTGCGCAGCAGCTGACGGCACAGTCTACACCGTCTATGAAGACGAGACCATGGGTATGACGGTGGTCATCCGCCACCAGGATGGTTACGTGACCCGCTATTCCAGCCTGGCCCAAGAGGTCAGCGTCAAAGCGGGCGACAGCGTCAGTATGGGCCAGAAGATCGGCACCGTGGGGACAACGGCCCTGCTGGAGAGTGCCATCGGCAGTCACGTGCATTTCGCTGTCACCTGCAACGACGAACCCGTAGACCCGGCCCAATTCCTTTCCCTGGAATAAAGCAAGCCAAATCTTTTTCATTTTCTTTCCTCTTTGTATCGGGGCGCATTACGCGCCCCATTTTTTTGTTGCTTTTTTGCTAAGAGAATGTATAATAATTGCATAGAAATATAAGGAGAATGTAAATGTCTGTACGGCCCTTTATTCCATCAGATTTTGATGATATTTTATCCATGATGAAGGTGTTTTACGCCTCCGATGCCCTTTTGATCCACCCCCAAGAGTCCGTGCTTCGCCGCACTTTGACCGATGCCATGGGCGACAATCCCTTTGTGGAAGGCTTTGCCTTTGAATGGGACGGCGTTTTGGCAGGCTATGGCATGGTGGCCAAAAGCTACTCCACAGAAGCGGGGGGGCCTTGCATCTGGATCGAAGATATTTATATTTTGCCCCAGTATCGGGGAAAAGGCCTGGGGACAGCCTTCTTAAAGTTTGTACGAGAGCAATTCCCGCAGGCAGTACGTATCCG
Source organism: Faecousia sp. (assembly GCA_045605575.1). Taxonomy (GTDB): domain Bacteria; phylum Bacillota; class Clostridia; order Oscillospirales; family Oscillospiraceae; genus Faecousia. The sequence goes on from JAZUQE010000105.1 coordinate 31,376, forward strand.
CCTGGAGGCAGAGCCTGAAAATGCAAAAGCCATGGCCGTGTATCATGGGGCAGGCTTTTCGGAGCTGGGCTATACCCAGCTGATCCTGGATAAATAAATGGAGGAGTAAACCATGCATAAGCTCATCGAATCGGTAAACAAGCATACCCAGCGGATCGAAAATGCCTTCCGCTATATTTGGGCAAACCCCGAAACCGGTTACAAGGAATGGAAGACGCATGACTATTTGGCGAAGGAATTCCGGGATCTGGGCTATGAACTGGTGGAAGCGGGCAATATTCCCGGCTTTTATGCGGATCTGGACACCGGTGTAAACGGGCCTTTCGTGGTGGTCATGGGCGAACTGGACGCGCTGATCTGTAAGGGCCATCCGGATGCAGATCCGCAGACGAATGCGGTGCATTGCTGCGGTCACTGCTGCCAGGCGGCAGCGCTGCTGGGATTGGCGGCAGCACTGAAAGAGCCTGGTGCATTAGAGGGACTTTGCGGCAAGATCCGGCTCATGGCTGTGCCTGCAGAAGAGCTGATCGAAGTAGAGTACCGGGAGCAGCTGCGCAAGGATGGTATCATCAAGTATTTTGGCGGCAAGGTGGAGTTTATGTACCGGGGCTACTTTGACGGTGCGGACGCAGCCTTCATGATCCATACCGGCGGTGAGGGCCGTCACAGTGGCTCCGTCACCAAAGGCTCTAACGGCTGCATGGCTAAGACCATCACCTTTACCGGCGTATCGGCTCATGCGGGCTGTTCGCCTGATAATGGTATCAACGCCCTCTATGCTGCCAACCAGGCGTTGAACGCCATTAACGCCCTCCGTGAGACCTTCCGGGATGACGACCATATCCGGGTCCATCCCATCATCACCTGCGGCGGCACGGTGGTCAATGCCGTTCCGGAAAAGGTGGTGCTGGAAAGCTATATCCGGGGTGCCAATATGGAAGCCATCGCCAACGTAAACCGCAAGGTCAACCGTGCCCTAGCCGCCTCTGCGGCAGCAATGGGTGCCAATGTGATCCTCAGCGACCGCCCCGGCTACAGCCCCAGAGTACACGATGAGGGCATGATGCTGGTAGCCAAGGAGGCTATGGAGCAGGTGCTGTCGGTCGTGAACTACAGACCCCAGGGCTGGGAAACGGGCTGCTCCGATCTGGGCGATGTGAGCATGGTCTTCCCGGCGGTGCATCCCTCCGTCGGCGGTGCGGTGGGCAATATTCACGGCAGCGACTATTTTATCACCGATGTGGAGACGGCCTGCGTGGATTCTGCCAAGGTGCAGGCAGCTATGCTGGTGCTGATGCTCCAAAACGGCGGTGCGCGCACTTGGGAGATCAAGAAGAATTTTGTCCCCACCTTCCCCAACCTGGAGGCGTTCTTCCGGTGCATCGATGCCATTGATATGGATCAAGAGGCGGTGCGCTATCACGAGGACGGCACCGTAAGCCTGGTGTTTGAAAAGGAAGCGAACGGATGAGAGAACAGATCGATACCATTCCTGTCAATGAAGCCTTTGCCTCCGACGATGAATGCCCCTTTTGCTACCTGGAGCGAATGACGGAGCAGCGGACCATCCGCTATGTGCTTGGCCCCGGTGCCAGCTATATGGAGCCGGAGGTCCGGGGCGTGACGGATAATTTGGGCTTTTGCCGGGAGCATTTTCAGAAGATGTATGACTACGGAAACGCTTTAGGCAACGCTTTGATCATGCAGTCTTACTTAGCCGGGCTGATTCAGGAGTTTCAGAGGGAGGCATCCAGCTTTGAAATACCTGAAAAAAAGCCTCTGTTTGGCGGCAAAAAGAAGGACACCGAGGACAGCGGCTTGCTGCAATGGGCCAAGGAAAAGGGAAGCACCTGTTACATCTGCAAGCGCAATGAAGCCAACATGAACCGCTATTATTTGACCTTCTTCGCCCTGTTGAAGGAACCGGAGTTCCGCAAGCGGGTAGAAGCGGGCAAGGGCTTCTGCATGCGTCATTTTGCGCATCTTTTGGAGCATGCCAAGGAAAAGCTTCCCAATGCCCACCGGGAGTGGTTTTATGACACGGTGATCCGGGTCATGGAAGAAAACCTTCTGCGGGTCAAGGAGGACTTGGACTGGTTTACCGGTATGTATGACTACCGCAATGCGGGCCGGGACTGGAAAAATTCCCGGGACGCAGTTCCGCGCACCATGCAAAAGCTCCAGGGCCTGCACCCGGCAGACCCACCTTATAAGGACAAGCCATAACATCAAGTAACGCTCGTGCTTCCGGCACGAGCGTTTCCGTTTTATAAAAGCCCGTCATTGCAAAGCGCGCAGCGCCGTGGCATTCTCCCCCATACCATCCTCTGTATTTCCCTGCCGTGCCGCCTCTTCCGCACCCTGTAGGGAAGGGTCTTGACCCTCCCTTATTCTTTCTACCTCCGCATCTACGGGTACGACGTGTGCGGAAACGGAATCGGCTTTTTGCCCCAAAAGAAGCTTCTTTGAGGTGTGATGCTTCCTCTCCGGCGAGAAAGTATCCAAAGAGCCGCCGGGGACCTTCCGTATGGTCCCCGAACTCCCCAGACGGCCAAAGGGGAAAACGGATCGGATCTTACTTCATCCGAAACATACGCCGTTTTCCCCTTTGGAATCCCCTCTGCCCCCTTGTGTTCCCGTAGGGCACGCATTGTATGTGCGCCGTTCTATCCCACCACATAAAAAACATCTGCCATGCTACGCATGTGTTTTCGGTTGCAAAGTCGGAGGTTTTTTGCTAGAATAGAGAAAAAATCCTCGGAGGAAGCTATGGAACTGAACGAACTGAAACAAAAAATGGACCAAGCCCATTATATTTATGACGACACCCTGGCAACGGTCCTGTATGTGGCCCTGCAGCTGGGACGCCCTCTTTTGATCGAGGGAGCTGCAGGCGTGGGTAAGACGGAGATCGCCAAGGTCATGGCGTCCGCTTTGGACCGGGATCTGGTGCGGCTGCAATGCTATGAAGGCCTGGATGAAAGCAAGGCCCTCTATGAGTGGAACTACCAGAAGCAGCTATTAAGTATTCAAGTGAACAAGGACAGCCAGGACAAGGAAAATCTGACCAAGAGCCTATTTAGTGATGAATTCCTGCTGGAGCGGCCCTTGCTGAAATCCATCCGCTCGGAAAAAGAAGTGGTACTGCTGATCGACGAGATCGACAAGGCGGACGAGGAATTCGAAGCCTTTTTGCTGGAGCTTTTGTCCGAAATGCAGGTCACCATCCCGGAGATCGGTACCATCAAAGCCAACACCATTCCCTTTGTGGTGCTGACCTCCAACCGCACCCGTCCCCTATCCGAAGCTCTGCGGCGGCGTTGTGCTTACCTTTATATCGAGTACCCGGACATGGACAAGGAGCTTGCCATTCTTCGGGCCAAGCTGCCTCATATTGATGACCGGCTCAGCGCCCAGGTGGCCCTGGCGGTGCAGCAGCTGCGCAGTAATGATGCGATTTTAAAAAAGCCCTCCATTGCAGAGACGTTGGATTGGGCTGCCGCGCTGGATGCCCTGGGCATTCGGGAACTGACCCCGGACGCCCTGCGCATGACAGCGGGCTTCGTGCTGAAAAACAATGAAGACATCGGTGTTATGGATGTGCAGCCCCATTGCCATACCCACGATTGCGGCTGCGGCTGTGAGGGACATCCCCATGACTGAGACCCAGGTATATCTGGAAAAGCTCTCCGCCTTTTCCCGGATGCTGCGCTTAGAGGGCCTATCCGTAGGACCTAAAGAGACAGCGGACGCCTCCCAGATCCTGACGGTGCTGGGAATGGCCGACCGCAACCGGGTCAAAATTGCTTTGCGCACGGTGTATGCCAAATCCCGGGAAGAACAGCAGACCTTCAATCGGGTCTTTGACGGCTTTTTCCTGTCGGAGGAGGCCATGAAGCAGCAAGCCAGGAAGCAGATGGAGCGTCAGCAGGAACTGGAACAGATGCGCCAGACCGCTGACCGGGAGCTGGAGCAGCTGCCTGTAGAGCTGACCGATGAGCAGCGAGAGGCGTATGCCTCCATGCCCGATAAAGAACGCCAGCGGCTGCAGAAGTTCATGGAAAAATACCGGGGCAACGCTAAGCGCAATCCCAATCTGTATGCAAATTTCATCCACTCCGTATTTGCCAAGGCCATCCTGGAGCAGCAGATGCTCATGGAGGACGCAGGCAGCGGCTGCGAAGGCCTGGACCCGGAAATGGGATTGATGTATCGGGAGATCTCGGAATTTCGGGATACGGAGATTCCCCGGGCCATTGCCATGATCCGCAGCGTGGCGCAGCGGATCAACGGCGAGCTTTCTGCCCGGAAGCGAAAATCCGGCAGCACAGGTGTTCTGGATTTTCGTAAGACCATCCGCCTGGGTCTTTCCTCCGGCGGCAGCCTGCACAAGCTGCGCTACAAGAAAAAGCCGAACCGCAAGAAGCACCTGGTTCTAATGTGTGATGTGTCCGGTTCCATGATCCAGTTTTCGGAGTTTGCCCTGCGGTTTATCCAGTCCCTAAATCAAGTTTCGGAAAGCTCCCGAACCTTCCTGTTTTCCGAAAGTCTGGCAGAGGCAGATGCCTTCAGCCTGCAGAATATGGATCTGTTTCGCAGCTATGTCCGCGACAGCGGCGTGTTCGGCAGAGGTACAGATTTAGGCAATGCCTTGGAAAAGCTCTGTGCTATGCAACCCGCAGTCTTGAACACAGCGACGACTCTTCTGATCCTCTCGGATACAAAGACCATTGACCAGCCCCGGGCGGCAGCAGCCTTGCAGGAAGCCAAGCGGCTGGCAGGCCGGGTGATCTGGCTCAATCCCATCCCGGAAAATAAGTGGAAGTACATCCGCAGCGTGCAAACCATGGCAGCCATCTGCCCCATGGTCAGCTGCAATACCTTAAGCGCCCTGGCCTCGGCCTGTAGACGGTTGGCAGGCGTATAAAACGATTTTAATATCTTACAAGGGCCTGTTGCGACATTTCGCAACAGGCCCTTCCCATGCGCAAACAGCTTTTTCGTTCCTTTTGGTCCTATAGGGTATGGTCTTGCCCCTCCCCTGTTTTGTCCCTCTCTGCACCTCCGTAACCACGACTGTCATTGCGAGACCAGTCCGCAGACTGGTCGTGGCAATCTCCTTCCCATTCTCACTCCGCACCCCGTAGGGCGCAGCAACCTGCCGTCTCTCACTGTAGGGGAGGGTCTTGACCCTCCCTTGTTCTTTCTACCACACTTACGGGTATAACACGATTTTTTGTGTGGAAACGGAATCGGCTTTTTGCTGCAAAAGAAGCTTTATTGGGAATATGATACTTTCTGTCCGGCCAGAAAGTATCCAAAGAGCCGCCGGGGACCTTCCGTATGGTCCCCGGACTCCCCAGACGGCCAAAGGGGAAAACGGATCGGA
>JAZUQE010000106.1:0-3045 GCA_045605575.1 Faecousia sp.
ACTTCATCCGAAACAGCCGCCGTTTTCCCCTTTGGAATCCCCTCTGCCCCCCTTGTGATCCTGTAGGGACGGCCAATGGCCGTCCGCCATCCCTCCACCCCACTCCTTGCGATCCCATAGGGGCGGCAACCTGCCGCCCGCCAAGGCTCCCCTCCGCACCTTCGTAACGCCTTGTCATTGCGAGACCAGTCCGCAGACTGGTCGTGGCAATCTCATTCCCATTCTCACTCCGCACCCCGTAGGGGAGGGTCTTGACCCTCCCTTGTTCTTTCTACCTAAGCACCTACGGGTATGACGCGATATCTTTTGTACGGAAATGGAATCGGCTTTTTGCCGCAAAAGAAGCTTTATTGGGGGTATGATACTTTCTCTCCGGCGAGAAAGTATCCAAAGAGCCGCCGGGAACCTTCCGTATGGTCCCCGGACTCCCCAGACGGCCAAAGGGGAAAGCGGATCGGATCTACTTCATTCGAAACAGCCGCCGCTTTCCCCTTTGGAATCCCCTCTGGCCATTTTGCGTGGATTTTGCCGTTGGGGCATGCATCTTCTCCGCGCCCTACGAGAGTGCGGAGGGGGACGGAAAAAGGGAGGGCAAGAGCCTCCCCTACAGAATGGCTTGCTCGGTAAATTCCAGCAATTACGATGCGATTTTCGGGCGGGCGCTTGGTAAGCGCCCCTACGGTGTTATACGGAAATTGTGCGGTAAATTCCAAATTGCTGATTTGGCATAAGAGTGAAAAATTTTTTATTTTCCTCTTGCTTTTTTTGGCAGGAGGTGGTATTATACCTAGTAGTTATATCCGGCATTTTTGGGATATATTTGCACGAAAACCCGTACATTACGCAGGCCCTGCCTGCAACTGTTATTATCAAGAAAAGGAGAGTACGACTATGAAGAAGTACACCACCCCCGAAGTTGAACTGATCAAGTTCCAGGCTCTGGAGACCATTGCTGAGGGCGATTCTGTCACTGGTTCTGTGACTGTTGGCACGAAGGATCCCGATGAGGGCTGGGGCGACGGCGACTAAGCGCGGAATGCTTGAGAATGCTTTGTAAGATTGCTGACCTAATCGTAGAAGTCCCTGCAGAGGGAGGCCTTGACTCTCGCTGCGGGGATTATCTATACTCCGGACAAGAGCCGGCTGAGATCGTCATCCGTCCGGAATTCCTGCATGCGGACGGGTACCCGAAAGGTGTATCCGCAGAGCTGATCGCCTATTTGGAATCGGGCTGGTACTTTGCCTATAAGCTGCTGGATCATGATGGCATCTTCCTGCATGCATCCGCTGTTGCGCTGGACGGCAAGGCCTATCTGTTTTCTGCCGACAGCGGCACCGGCAAGTCCACCCATACCGGCCTCTGGCAGCAGGTGTTCGGTGCCCGGGCGCAGATCATAAACGATGATAAGCCCGCCTTGCGCTGCCTGGATGGCGTGTGGTATGCTTACGGCACCCCCTGGTGCGGTAAGGATGGCATCAACCAAAACCGCAAGGTCCCCCTGGCGGGCATCTGCTTTTTGAAGCGCGGAAGCGAAAACCGTATCCGCACCTTAAACAGCACCGAGGCCATCGCCAGGATGATGCCGCAAACCATGCACCGCTTCAGCAAGCAGGAGAGTCTGGTCAAAATGCTGACGCAGATGGATAAGCTGCTGACCGTGATCCCGGCCTTCGAGCTGGAATGCCTGCCGGATGAGGCTGCCGCAAAACTGAGCTACGAAACCATGAGCCGCAAGGCAGAGGAGATGGGCTTATGAAGCTGAATGAAAACTATGTGCTCCAGCAGGTGGCCGGAAGCTGGGTGGTCGTCCCACTGGGCAAGGCTGCTCTGGATCTCAACGGCATGCTGACTCTCAACGAGACCGGCGTGACGCTGTGGAAAGCACTGGAAGCGGGCAGTGACCTGGAGGCTATGGCCCGGGCGCTGACTGCTGAGTATGAGGTATCGATGGAGCTGGCCCGAAAGGATGCCGCTGCGTTTTTGGAAAAACTGAAAGACGCCGGCTGCCTGGAGGAAGCTTGATTCCCCCAAAAAAAGAGGAATATGTATGAAAAAGTATGTTTCTTTGCTGCTGTGCGCAGTGCTGGCGCTTACGCTGCTGGCAGGCTGCCAGGGAGAACCGGATGTACCCTATGTAAGTGGTGAACAGCTCCAGGGCGGTCAACAGATCGGAGACCAGACTGACCCAGCAGTCCCCGGGACTACCGGCGCTCCCCAGCAGACGGTCCCCGGGCAGACTACGCCCAACCATACCGATCCGGAGCAACCCGCCGGCACCACTGACGGCACAGAAGGCTTCTGGCCCGAGGACGATGATCCCCCCGCCAGTCAGCCCACCCAGCCGCCTACCGATCCGGCGGATTTCGTGCTGCCCACTCCGGATCAGTGTACGTATGCCCAGTATCAGGCCATGACCGGCGATCAGCAGGAGGCCTTCTTTGCCCAGTTTAAGGATGACAAGGGCGAGGCAGATTTTGTGGCATTCTTCGCCTGGCTGGACAAGGCCAAGGCAGAGCACGAGGCAAACAGCGATGATATCGTGCTGGACCCGGATGCTACCATCGATTGGGACGAGATCTTTAACAAAGACGAATGAGAAAACATAAAGGCCTGTTGCAAACGCAGCAGGCCTTTTAGTCTGTCAAAAAACATACTACCTACCATGATAGAGGAACAGAAGCAAAAAAAACGAAGGGTTATGATACTTTCTGTCCGGCCAGAAAGTATCCAAAGAGCCGCCGGGGACCTTTCGTATGGCCCCCGGACTCCCCAGACGACCAAAGGGGAAAGCGGACCGGGGGTGTGTGATCGAGACTTTCCTCCGCTTTCCCCTTTGGAATCCCCTTTGATAGGGCTTTTGTAAAGATAAGCATTCTTTCGTAAAGCCACTTCTTTGAAAGACTCCCTACAAGGATAGAGTAGCATGGGGAAATAAGAACGAAGGATTATGATACTTTCTGTCCGGCCAGAAAGTATCCAAAGAGCCGCCGGGGACCTTTCGTATGGTCCCCGGACTCCCCAGACGACCAAAGGGGAAAGCGGAC
>JAZUQE010000107.1:0-5958 GCA_045605575.1 Faecousia sp.
ATTTTTTTAGGGCTGCCTCACTTTATTAGTGAGACAGCCCCTTTTTTATTCTTTACCGCCGCTTCCAGCTGGAGCGAGAGAACAGGATCAGCATGAAGTCGGATCGTAGCCATGTCGTTCTGTGAGCCAAGGAGTTGGCTGTGGGTGTTGTCTCCCTAAGACCGCTTGGCCTCCGACTTATTTTTTTAGGGCTGCCTCACTTTATTAGTGAGACAGCCCCTTTTTTATTCTTTACCGCCGCTTCCAGCTGGAGCGAGAGAACAGGATCAGCATGGGGAAGATCTCCAGCCGGCCCGCCAGCATATCAAAGCTCAGCAGCAGCTTGGAAAAATCGCTGAATATGGAAAAATTACAGGTAGGACCTACTGCCTCCATACCGGGACCAATGTTGTTAAAACAAGCCAGCACCGCCGTTAAATTGGTACCAATGCTCTGCCCATTCAGCGACAGCAGCAGGAAACTGCCAATAATGATGGTCACATATGCTGCAAAATAGGCATTGGTATTGTCCAGTACCGATTCGCTAACCGTTCGGCCGCCGGTGCGTACCACCTGCACCTTTTTGGGATCCACAACCTGTCGAATATTCCGCCGCAAGCTTTTCAGCAGCAGCAGTACACGTGCACATTTCAATCCGCCGCCGGTGGAGCCTGCACAGGCGCCTACCACCATCAGCAGCATCAGCAGACCCTTGGAAAACATGGGCCACAAATCAAAATCCGTGGTAGCAAAGCCCGTAGTCGTCATAATGCTCGACACCTGAAAGGCTGCATGCCGAATGGTTTCCGAAAGGGAGCCATACAGGTCCCGGATATCCAGTACGATCAGTACCGCTACTGCTACAGCCAATCCCACATACAGTCGCAGCTCCTCATCCTTCAGCACGCTCTTAACATTGCCCAGAAGCAGCAGATAATAGCAGCTGAAATTGATGCCGAACAGGAACATAAACACAGTGGTCACATTCTGCAGGTAGGGGCTGTAGGAAGCCATGGAGTCATTTCTGACACCGAAGCCGCCTGTTCCCGCAGTGCCAAAGGCCGTACACACCGCTTCAAACAAATCCATACCCCCAAACAACAAGAACGCCACATTCAAGATCGTCAGAGCAATATAGATACTGTACAGGATCACCGCTGTCTTCTTCTTTCTGGGCACCAGCTTACCCACATCCGGGCCCGGGCTTTCCGCCCGCAGCAGATGCATGGTAAAGCCCTTACCCTGCCCATCGCTAGGAGCGATCGCCAGCAAAAAGACCAGCACACCCATACCACCCAGCCAGTGGCTGAAGCTGCGCCAGTAAAGCAATCCCTTGGACATGCTCTCTACATCCGAAAGGATGGACGCACCGGTGGTGGTAAAACCGGATACAATTTCAAAAAATGCATCCACATAGGAAGGGATCTCCCGGGAAAACCAGAAAGGCAGCGCTCCCAATAGGCTGAGCACCACCCAGCTTAAGCTGACGCATAGCATACCGTCCCGAACGCCGAAACGCCGGGTCGAATTGCGGCACAGCAGCCAGAGTATCCCGGCGATCACCGCCATGATCCCTGCACTGATCCCGATCGCTCCTGCAGCCGCACCTTCGCGGTGATACAGGCTTATGATCAATGCCGGGATCAAAAATACCGCTTCCAGAAAAATGATCTGGGCCAGAAAGCGGCCTGTCATCTTAAAATTCATAGCTTACCTCACCGATCAGGCAAAGATATCGTTGAGCGTCTTCAAAGACCCCCGGGCAGTGGTCACCACTACCACATTGTCGCCCACACGGATGCAGCTGTCACCACCGGGGATCTCCACGAAGCCTCGCCGGGAAATAGAAGCCAGCAGCATGTTTGGCCGCAGCTTCAGCTCCTTCAGCGGCACACCGCAGTTGCGTATGCTTTCATCCACCAGAAACTCCACAGCTTCAGCCTCTCCCTCTGCAATGGAATGCACAGAGATGGCCGCCCCGGTCTGGTTGTCCATAGCACGAACATAGCGAACAATGTCATTGCAGCACAGCTCTCTGGGACAGATGATGCTGCCCAGCTCCAGCTCTCCGGCCAGCAGGGAGTTGCCCGGGCGGTCTAGTTTGGTGATCACCTGGCTTACCTTCCGAGAGGAGGCATACAAAGAGGTGATCATATTCATTTCGTCTAAACCTGCCAGAGAAAGAAACGCATCGCAGGCCGCCAGACCGTTTTCTTCAAGCTCGTTACGGTTGGTAAAGTCACCCTGGATAATATCGGCATTGGGCAGCTGCTCCGCCAGCACCCGGCAGCGCTGGGGATCTTTTTCAATGATCCGCACCTGGATGCCGTCCTTCTCCAGCAGCTTTGCCAGATAATAGCACACCTTTCCACCGCCGCCGATCAAGCAGCTGCGGACGCGTTTGGTAATGATCCCCAGATTTTTCAGCAGCGCAGCCAGATTGGCTGTGGGCGCGGTAACAAAGATCCGGTCACCCTCACGCAGCACAAAATTACCGCCGGGTGTAATGGCAGTTCCGTTGCGCAGCACTGTGCAGACCAGCACACGGCACTTGACGATGCGGTACATCTCGATGAGCGAAACATCCTTTAGCTTACTGCCCTCGTCGATACGCAGCTCCACGATCTGCGTACGGCCCTTTGCAAAGGTCTCCCGCTTCAAAAAGCCCGGGAATTTGAGCAGCCGCTCGATCTCTACTGCCGCCTGCTTTTCCGGGTTCACGGTAAAGGAGAGATTAAAGATGCTGCGCATCTGATGGATCTGTTGGATGTACTCCGGATCCCGGATCCGGGCGATGGTATGCAGCTCGGGATTCAGTCCATGGGCAGTCATGCAGCACAGCAAATTCAGCTCATCCGCACCGGTCACCGCGATCAGAAGATCCGCATCCTTCACGCCAGCGTCCAGCAGCACCTGCATGGATGCGCAGTTACCCCGGACAGAGATCACATCATATTGTTCCGCACTGGACTCCAGCGGACGGGGATTCAAATCGATCAAAGTCAGGTCATGACCCTCGGCAGACAGCTGTCGAACCAGCGTCGCGCCAACTTTGCCGTCTCCGGCAATGATGATGTTCATACTTGCCTCCAAAGTAGTTGTATTTTGGCTATTATAGCAAGGGCTTCGCCGGTTTTCAAGGGGATTTGCCGTTTCTTAACTTCTACACCTGTCTTTTTACCAAATACTGAAAAAAACTGTAGCAAAAGCAATCACCCTGTGCTATAATAGCGGTATCTTACAGCGCGTCCGAAGGAGGAGTCTCTATGCGCCCTTATCCGCGATCCGTACACTTCCGTTCCCAGCGCCGCAGTCTGGTCACTGCCTGCATTGCCTGCGCCGTGGTGTTGGCCGTATTGCTGGCCGCCGCCGTTTTTCTGACCTATCGGGAGGCTAACCGGATCTATCCCCTGGTCCGTGCGGAAGCCGGTCTGTCCCACCTGGATCCGGATACATTCCTTCGTAATCCGGATGAACGGGCCACTTACGATCAAGGTATCACCCAGGAGCAGCTGCGGACGCCGGGCGTATATGATGTAGTCATCCGCTGCGACGGCAGGACCTACCCTGCCAAAGTCGAGGTAGTGGATACCGTTGCCCCTGTGGGTGTTGCCGCAGCCGTAACCAGCTCCGGCGAGCTTCCCGCTCCCGAAGCCTTTGTCAGCAGCATCACCGATGCTACCAAGGTCACGGTTACTTATAAAGCTGCCCCCGATATGACGGTCTCTGGAACGCAAACGGTTACCTTGATCCTGACCGATGCCGTCGGAAACACCTCCGAACTGACTGCCCAGCTAACTGTTACCCCCGCCGCCTGATCTTCATATCACAAAGGGCACGCCTGCGCGTGCCCTTTGTCCTTACTTATTATGCGACTTGTATTGCAGCTGAGGATGCTGCATACTGACGGTAGTCCCCGCCGCCACAGAGCTGGTAATAAAGGCATTGGAACCAATGATGCAGCGGCTCCCGATCACCGTATTGCCTCCCAAAATGGAAGCACCGGCGTAGATGGTCACATTGTCCTCAATGGTCGGATGCCGCCTGCAGCCCCGCAAGCTCTGGCCCCCTCTTGTGGACAACGCGCCCAGCGTCACACCCTGATATAGCTTCACTCCCCTGCCAATGACTGTCGTCTCACCAATGACGATGCCCGTGCCATGGTCAATAAAGAAATACTCCCCAATGGCCGCACCGGGATGAATATCGATGCCTGTTACAGAATGGGCATGCTCCGTCATGATCCGTGGGATCAGCGGCACCCCCAGCTCATACAGCACATGAGCCAGCCTGTATACCGTGATCGCAAACAACCCGGGGTAGGACAGGATCACTTCCTCCTTCCCCACCGCCGCCGGATCGCCGTCATAGGCCGCCTGCAGGTCGGTCTGTACCAGCGCCCGCACCTGTGGGATCATGCGGAAGAATTCCAGGCAAATTCGCTCCGACGCTTCCCTGTCGCTAATCACCAGACCCACTTGACGGCTAAGATTGAACATCACATCCTCTATAAGCATGGAAAGGTTGTGCTTGGCGTTGTATATCCGGTAGGTTTTCTCCGTAAAATAGCCGGGGAACACGATCCTGCGCAGCTTGTGGAGGATATCAATGACCACATCCTTGTCCGGCTGTTTAAACAGGTCGATCCTGTCAATATCCCGGCCCTGCCGATAGTCCTCTAAAATAGAATCCACGATTCCCTCAATTTCCCGTTCGATCGTTGACATAGAATTCCCTCCCATCTTTGATGGTGTTATATCATATGCATCCTACCTTTGTCAATCCGCTGATTGACAGTGCCGTCCCAAAGCTGTATAATTTTTCCAAACCCTTTAGGAGGAAGAAACATGGGTAACATTCGATCCTCACTGACGCAGTGCATCGGCAATACGCCCCTGGTAGCCCTCTCGCGCCTGTCTTTGGGCCTACCGGCTCGAATTTTCGCCAAGCTGGAGGGCTGTAATCCCGGCGGCTCAGCCAAAGACCGGGTGGCTCTGGCCATGATCCTGGATGCGGAGCAGCGTGGCCTTCTCCCCCAGGGCGGCACCATCATCGAGCCCACCTCCGGCAACACCGGCATCGGCCTGGCCGCTGTGGCAGCTGCCCGCGGCTACCGGACCATCATCGTCATGCCTGATACCATGAGCCCGGAGCGCATAGCGCTGATGCGCGCCTATGGTGCCCAGGTGGTACTGACTCCCGGCGTATCCGGTATGTCCGGAGCTGTGGAAAAAGCACATGCTCTGTGCAAAGAAATTCCGGGCAGCTTCCTGCCGGGACAGTTCAGCAATCCCACCAACGCCCAAGCCCATTATGAAACTACCGGCCCGGAGATCTGGCAGGACGCGGACGGCAAGGTAGATATTCTGGTAGCAGGCATCGGCACCGGCGGCACCATCACCGGAGCAGGCCGCTTTCTGAAAGGCAAAAATCCCGCCATCCGGATCGTAGCCGTAGAGCCGGCGGACTCCCCTCTGCTTTCCCGGGGCATCGCAGGCAGTCACGGTCTGCAAGGCATCGGTGCCAACTTTGTTCCCGAGGTACTGGACCGGTCTATTCTGGATCAAATCCTGTGCGTCACCCAGTCCGATGCGGAAACTACCATACGGCTTCTGGCCGCTAAAGAAGGCATCCTTGCCGGTATCTCCTCCGGCGCTGCCCTCTGGGCTGCCCTGCAGCTGGCAGCTGACTCAGCCAATACCGACAAACACATCGTAGTCATTCTCCCGGACAGCGGCGAACGCTACCTCTCCACCGGTATCTTCGATCCGTCACCGTAACCATCCGTCAAATTGGTATTTATCGTACAGCCTTCGTTAGAGAACGTAGGGACGGCCAATGTGTCAAGAGAAACATGGGTAACACCGAGGGAAGAGACATGGGTTACAGTTTTCGGATGTGGCGATTGATGAGCTTGTTGTTCACGGCATCTACTCTTGCAATTTTATAATTGCGGTAGATCACAAGGAAAGTATCCCC
>JAZUQE010000108.1:0-6896 GCA_045605575.1 Faecousia sp.
CGGTGTGTAAAACACACCGACAAACTGAAATTTGTACATCTGCCTGTTTTTCTTGCAGGAATAAACGACCGGGCGTACCGAAATACGGCACGCCCGGGGCTCTTATTCAAACAATGCATACAGCGTCATGCTTTCCAGAAGCTTCTCTCCCGAAAAGGTCACGGTCCCGTTCTCGTCCGGCAAGAATGCCAAAGAGTAAGTGATCCGTCCGGCTTCGTCCGTCTCCATCCGATACCAGCCAGCGAAGGTCTTTCCTCCCGGTACATTCACCACAGGGGCGGTCAGTTGGGTAGCAGCGGCGTCTACCATTTCACTGCGCACCGTCTGCCCATCCGCCAGGTAAGTCAGTCGAACCATGGTGGTCTGCTTCTGCACATCCACATTGGTCATATTATTGACCAGCCACCTGCCGTCCTCCTGCTGCTCCAGGAAGAAGGTGGATTCCAGAGGAAACTCCTTTTCAGAGTCCCAGGTACTGGTCACATACAGGCTCATTTTCAGCATCACGGAGTACAGCGTGTCGCTGTAGCGGTAATAATTGCGCAGCTCCGGCTCCGTAAACCGATAGGACTTATACGTATGCGTCCAGGGACCACGTCCGGAAATCGTCTGATAGATCTCCGAATCCTGGTCGAAAAGTTTGCTCATATTGTACAGGCTCTCCTGGCGGATCATAAACCGGCAGTAGGTCTTTGCTGCCCGTACCACAGTATCTGCCTGTTCCTGGGTCATTTCCGTGACAGATGAAACCTGCACATAGGTGTTGCTTTCGCGCTCATAAACCAGCTCCACCGCATTGCCCTCGGCATCCACAGCTGTAACTTCCGGCGCAACCAGAAGTCCATCCACATACATCCACTGCTGCCGCAGGCCGTGTACCCCCTCGGGCAAGTAGTTCTCGGCCTGCGTGTGCAGAGTCTGGATGACTTGCGCCTGCGAAAGCGCAACACCGTTTACGTATACCGTGCAGTCCGGCTCTGTCAGGATCTTCACAGCCTCCCGTCGGGAGAAAAACAGTTCCACGCTGCCCAATTCCCATTCCGGGATGGCATTTGCCTCCTGCCGCCGGGACGTGAGTGTAAAAGCAGCGATCTTTTCCTCTCCCAAGGTGACCACATACTTCTTGTCGTCGGAAAGTCCGGCGGAGGTCTCATAGTAGCGCAGTTCCTGCCCTGCCTGCTTGGCACGCATATAAGCACCGTAATGGGCAGACGTTTCGTAGGCTGTGTCCTGGCAGAGTGCCCTTTGATACAGCGACTCCCAGTCAGGCTGGGCAAAAAGCTCTTCAAACACCTGCTGGCACTTGACCTTGGGTTGCGCTGCCTCATAATCCGTCAGCCAACCATTCAGAAACAGCACCGCCTGATACAGTCCCACAAAGAACACTGTGATCCCCAAAAAGTACAGCAGGAAAAAGACGACCGTACCAACACGAGGCTTTTTATTTTTCTTCAGATAATTTCCGCTCATGTCAGCTTTCCCCTCCGTCTTCTCCATCCGGCTTGACCATAAAGAAGGTCGGCATGGTTCTGGGCAGCTCCTGCAGGAGGGAATAATTGTTGATCATCACCAATTCCCCAGCCTGCCCGTAGCGGCCGGCACTGTCGCGGTAGTACATAACGCTGGAAGATCCTCCATCCAGGTTACAGGCATTCACCGCGCCATATTCCACCAGAATATCAATGGCATCGGCATAGGTGCCGCCCAGGCTGTTAGCCTGGCGTCCGTCAATACACAAAAAGATCACCGTACCGTCGGCACGCTGGCCGATACAGGTCCGGGGGTTATAGCCGGAAGCGGTATTATAGGCCTCTTCGTTTACATGGCCGTTCATGATCAGTACAGGGCCGAAGCAGCAGCCATCCCGGATCTTCAGTTCTTTGGCCTTTGCGGCAGTCATAGACTTCGCGACCACCAGGATATGGTCTTCATTAAAGCCCGCGAAGCCGTTATAAGACTTGCCGTCGTTCCAGATCACATTGCCTTCCGAAAGCACAAGACCTATGGGCAGACGGCCGATCTCATGGCTCAGACTGCCGTCATCATAAAAGGCGCCGCCGTTGATCCCTGCGATGGCACCGTCCAATTCCATCATACTGTCGATCCGTTTGACCGGCTTATCCAAAGAAAACTCCTGGTTTGCCACTGCCGTATATACCCGGCTGGGATCCCGGATCAGCATTACATGGGCAGTGTAAGTATCGCCCTGTACAGACTCAATGCGTATTCCGTCGGCACAGTCCTTCCATTCACTGCTGACACCGGCTAGATCCGTATGCGTCTGGATCTGGATCTGGGAGGTGTCGGACAGCTCATCCGGCAGGGCGATCGCCTGATTGGTCCGGATCTGCTCAACCATACCTTCCCCGATAAACAGCGCCGGACACCACTTCATGCCGCTGGATTCCAGCATGGACATGGTCAGCACATCTCTGGCACTGGGAGAAGGTCCGTTGAAGACTACATTGCAAATCATGGCCAAGCCGATCACAGCCAGCACCGCTACCGTGACGGTCACCAGCACCAGCCGGCCTAATACACGCAGAAGAAATCGTCCGATCCTGCGGGTACGTCCTTTCGAGGAATTTGCGGGGTTTTGCACTTCATATCTCATAGAAGCCACCTCTGCATCGACATTTCTGCATTATTCTAACATATTTTATCACATTTTCAAGGTATTTCCCACAAAATTCCCCATTATTTCCTTTTGCATATGGCTGTCCGGCGGAGCATAGGCTGTAGTACATAAAACTGGGGGGATCGGTATGAAGCGGATTTTATGGATCGTTGTAGCAGCTGCACTGATGGCAGCTTTGGTTCCGGTGCGCGCCGGTGCTGTTGATCTGAATATTACAGGCAAAAGTGCATTGCTCATGGATGTCGCCACCGGCACAGTACTCTTTGAAAAGAACGCCCACGAAGCCCTGGCACCTGCCTCAGTGACCAAGGTGATGACTATGCTGCTGATCATGGAGGCCATCGACTCCGGAAAAATCAGCTGGGAAGATGCAGTGATCACCTCAGAGTCAGCAGCCGCTAAAGGAGGCAGCCAGATCTATCTGAAGGAGGGGGAACGTATGTCCGTAGCCGACATGGTCAAGTCCATCGCAGTCAGTTCCGCCAATGATTGCGCCTGCGCCATGGCAGAGCATCTTGCCGGATCCGAGGAAGCCTTCGTGGCCCTGATGAACCGCCGTGCCCAGGAGTTGGGCATGCAGGATACCCATTTCGTCAATTGCACCGGGCTTGACGATGATCCATCCGCCAAGCAGCATGTGACCTCTGCTCACGATATTGCGTTGATGAGCCGGGAGCTGCTGCTGAAGCATCCTTCCATCAAGGAGTTTACCACCATCTGGATGGACACTGTGCGGGACGGGACCTTCGGCCTTTCCAACACCAATAAACTGATCCGCTTTTATCCCGGCGCCACCGGACTGAAGACCGGCTTTACTTCCGGGGCGGGCTATTGCCTGTCTGCCTCCGCAGCCCGGGAGGACATGGAATTGATCGCTGTGGTTATGGGGTGTGAAACCTCGCAGGACCGTTTTGCTGCCTGCAAGAGCATGCTTGACTATGGATTTGCCAACTATGCCGTCATCCGTCCCGACACTGACAGCTTTTCCGTGCCGGTCAAACTGGGGCATGCGGATACGGTCACGGCGGTTCCCGCAGAATTACCGCAGCTGCTGGTGGATAAATCCCAGAAAAATCAAGTACAAATCCAGGTAGCTATGGATGACAGCGTGACCGCACCGGTCAGTCAGGGGCAGCGGCTTGGCACACTGACTATGCAGATAGGCGACCAAACGCTGGCTCAGATTCCTATGGTGGCCCAGGATGGAGTTGCCAGATTAAGCTGGTGGGACGTGTTTGTGCAGCTTCTGCGCAGGACCGCCATGGCAAAGCCGGAATAGGCAAAGTAAGATAATTACAGATTGGTATTTATCGTGCAGTTTCCGTATAACGCCGTAGGGACGGCCATTGGCCGTCCGTCCAACAATTGCACCGCAATTGTTGGAATTTTCGCAGGAAATTAAACGATTATCGCCTTGCGTCAATGCAATTTTTACAAAATTGCCGGACGCCCAATGGGCGTCCCTACGGTTTGACGGTGTGTAAAACACACCGACAAACTGAAATTTGTACGTCAGTTCAATATATGCAGCGGAAAAAAGTTATGACAAAGCAAAATTCCCTCTTTCCTTTTTCGGACATATGTGCTATTATAAATACACAATGTAATTTGGGAGGGAATCCTATGCCAAGAACCAGTGATAAGGCACAGTTGATCCTTGAATATGTCAATCAGTTCTCTCAGGAGAACGGTTACGCCCCCTCTGTTCGTGAGATCGGGCAGGCGGTCGGCCTGCGCTCTACCGCTTCTGTCAGCTACCATCTGCGTCAGCTGCAGGAGAAGGGTGCTCTGCTGGATAACGGCGCCAAGGGCCGCAAGCGGGCAATCGTGACCGCCGTCCGCCCCGGGCAGATCCCTATCATCGGCGTGGTCACAGCCGGTCTGCCGATTCTGGCTTTTGAAAACCAAGAAGGTACGATGGCTTGGGATGGGGATCCCGGCTGCTTTGCCCTCCGGGTTCGGGGTGAGAGTATGCTGGGCGCCGGTATTCTGGACGGGGACAAGGTCATCGTCCGGCCTCAACCCACTGCCGACGAGGGCCAGATCGTAGTGGCCCGCATTGGAGATGAGGCTACCGTCAAGCGGCTGCACCGGGAAAAGGGCCGGGTCTGGCTCATGCCGGAGAATCCTGCATTTTCTCCCATTGACGGCAGTGAAGCGGAAATTATCGGTTTGGTAAAAGCGGTATTTCGGGAGTATTGATACAGGGGGAAGTTTTGCTTTTTGGCAAAACTTCCTTATTTTTTTCGTTTCTTTTGGCAATACTGCCAAAAAGGTAAAAATAAGAAATTTTATTGGGAAAATGTTTGCAATTTTTCCTGCACTGTGCTATACTGTATGCGCGTAAAAATCAAAATCTAAAAAATATATAGTTGAGCGGCCGGGAGCCGCTCCATTTATGGAAAGGGGTCAACCAAATGTCTCACAAGTACGTTTATCTGTTCACCGAAGGTAATGGCTCGATGCGCGAGCTGCTGGGCGGCAAGGGTGCCAATCTGGCTGAAATGACCAATATCGGTCTGCCTGTTCCCCAGGGCTTCACCATCTCTACCGAAGCCTGCACGCAGTACTATGAAGATGGCCGCAAGATCAATGATGCGATCCAGGCCGAAATTATGGAATATGTTACCAAGCTGGAAGTCATCACCGGCAAGAAGTTTGGCGATAAGGAGAACCCGCTGCTGGTCTCTGTCCGTTCCGGCGCCCGTGCTTCTATGCCCGGCATGATGGACACCATTCTGAATCTGGGTCTGAACGAAGATGTTGTCAACGTTCTGGCTACCAAGTCCGGCAATCCCCGCTGGGCCTGGGACTGCTACCGCCGTTTTATCCAGATGTACTCCGACGTGGTCATGGAAGTGGGCAAGAAGTATTTCGAAGCCCTGATCGATGAGATGAAGGAGAAGAAGGGCGTTACTCTGGACGTGGAGCTGACCGCCGAGGATCTGAAGGAGCTGGCAGGCCAGTTTAAGGCTGAGTACAAGGCTAAGCTGGGCGTGGACTTCCCCTCCGATCCTAAGGAACAGCTGATGGGCGCCATCAAGGCCGTGTTCCGCTCCTGGGACAACCCCCGCGCCAATATCTACCGCCGCGAGAACGATATCCCCTACTCCTGGGGTACTGCCGTTAACGTGCAGTCCATGGCCTTCGGCAACATGGGCGACGATTGCGGTACCGGCGTTGCCGTTACCCGTAACCCCGCCACCGGCGAGAAGAAGCTGTCCGGCGAGTTCCTGACCAATGCCCAGGGCGAAGACGAGGTTGCCGGTGTCCGGACTCCCATGCCCATCTCCGAGATGGCTGACAAGTTCCCCGAGGCTTTTGCCCAGTTTGAAAAGGTTTGCTCCATTCTGGAGAACCATTACCGGGATATGCAGGACATGGAGTTCACCGTGGAAAACGGCAAGCTCTACATGCTGCAGACCCGTAACGGCAAGCGTACCGCTCCCGCTGCTCTGAAGATCGCCTGCGATCTGGTGGACGAGGGCATGATCGACGAGAAGAAGGCCGTTGCCATGATCGAGCCCCGCACCCTGGACACCCTGCTGCATCCCCAGTTCGATGCCAAGGCTCTGAAGGCTGCCACTCCCGTGGGCAAGGCTCTGCCCGCATCCCCCGGCGCTGCCTGCGGCAAGATCGTCTTCACCGCTGAAGACGCAAAGGAATGGGCTGCCCGTGGCGAGAAGGTCGTTCTGGTTCGTCTGGAGACTTCCCCCGAGGACATCGAAGGCATGATGGCCGCACAGGGCATCCTGACCGTCCGCGGCGGCATGACCTCCCACGCAGCCGTTGTTGCCCGCGGTATGGGTACCTGCTGTGTCTCCGGCTGCGGCGACATCATCATGGACGAAGAAAACAAGAAGTTCACCCTCGCCGGCAAGACCTTTGTCGAGGGCGATTACATTTCCATCGACGGCTCCACCGGCTGCATCTACGGCGAGATCATCGACACCGTTCCTGCTGATCCCAATTCCGGCTACTTCGGCCGCATCATGGAGCTGGCTGACAAGTATAAGAAGCTGGGCGTCCGCACCAATGCTGACTCTCCCGCTGACGCGAAGACTGCTGTTTCCTTCGGCGCGAAGGGCATCGGCCTGTGCCGTACCGAGCATATGTTCTTCGATCCGGACCGCATCGGCGCTTTCCGCGAGATGATCTGCTCCGAGACCGCTGAAGAGCGCGAAGCCGCTCTGGCCAAGATTGAGCCCATGCAGCAGGCCGACTTCGAGGGTCTGTTCGAGGCTCTGGAAGGCTATCC
>JAZUQE010000109.1:0-7381 GCA_045605575.1 Faecousia sp.
CTACGATCCGACTTGGGAAAGCGGACTGGTCATGTGTGATCAAGACTTTCCACCGCTTTCCCCTTTGGAATCCCCTTTGATAGGGCTTTTGTGAAGATAAGTGTTCTTTTGTAAAATCCACTGCTTTGACACGCTGAGCTCTTACAGAGGGGGAGCTTTTGCGGACGGCCAATGGGGAGCAATCCGACTGCCGCCGGTGGCGGAAAAAGGGAGGGGGCGAGTGGCAGCGATCGACAAGATGCAAGCCCGCTTTGTCGGGCTTGGCATCTGCCGGGCACCGCAACAGGGCATCCCTACGGCGGGATACGGCGCTGGGGAGGAGATCAGCATTTTTGAATCAGACGGATGTAGAATTCTACGGCACGGCAGGCGCAGTCCAGGCGGACACGCTCATTGTTGCCGTGGATGGTCTTACGCTCTTCGGAGGTCAGATCCATAGCAGAGAAGCGATAGACATGGTTAGAGATCGCCCCGTAGTGCCGGGAGTCGGAACACTGCACCATCAGGTAGGGTGCTACCACACAGCCGCGCCAGGTCTCCGCCACAGAGGCGGCGACTTTGTCCCAAGCTGGGCAGTTGGTTTCGGAGATGGGACTGGGCTGGAAGCCCTCCAGGGCTGTGATCTGCACGGAAGGATCCTTGCTCGCTTTGCGCAGGTGGGCCAGAGCGGACTCAATGGTATCCTGGGGATTTAAGCGCATATTGGAGACCATTGTTGCTTGCGTAGGGATCACATTCCGGGCGGGGCTGCCTTCCATCTGGGTAAAGGCTACCGTAGTACGGACCAGAGCGTTGAGCTCACCGCCACTGAGGCGGCAGATCAGATCCAGGACAGGTGCAAAGCACCAGAGGTTGGCAAAGATCAGCTTATAAAGGAAGCTGGAACGACGGCCCAGGGTGTCGAACATTTCTGCCGCGGGCTTGGTGATATGCATGGGGAAGGGACACTTCAGCACATTTTGGCAGACCTTGGACAAAGTGCCGATAGGGGTCTTGACCGGGGGCGCGGAGGCGTGGCCGCCGGCAGACTGGACCTGGTACTGGGCATTGAGCATGCCCTTTTCCGCGATGCCGATGAGGCCACAGGGCTCCTTAACACCGGGGAACACATTCTCTACTACGGCACCGCCTTCGTCCACGACCAAGGCGGGCTGTACATGGTGCGCCTGGAAATACTTGACGATATTTGCAGCACCCTGGCCGTTGACCTCTTCACCGCCGGAGAAGGCCATGTAGATGTCATTTTCCGGACGGAAGCCTTTGCCGATCAGATGGTTGGCGGCACTGAGGATGGCATTGAAGGTGACCTTTGTATCCAGACTTCCCCGGCCCCAGAGCACCCCATCCTCGATCACGGCAGCAAATGGGGGCTTTTCCCATTTCTCTTCATCCACAGGTACCACATCGTAGTGGGCCATGAGCACCACACTTTCGGTATCCTGTTTGCCGGGCCAGCGCAGGAGCAGGGCCCGATCCGGCAATTGCCGGACCGAGCATACATCGAATACCCGGGGGTACAGGGTGGGGAGCATGGCGATGAGCTTTTCGAATTCCGCATCATCTTCCAAGGAAGGGTCGGAATAGGAGACGGTTTTGCATTTGATCAGCTCAGCCAAGCTATGGATGGCTTTTTCCTGATTGAAGCTGACAGGGGTGTCGTCGGTTTTGGGTTGGGGCTTGGGGGTAAACAGGGCTGCCCGTATCAGAATCACGGCAAAAAACAGTGCGATCAGACCCAAAATGGCATACAGCATTTACAGCACTCCCTTCTTATACAGCAGACGGGCGATGCCAATGGTAAACAGAGCACTGACGGGAACCATGATACCCACGGTGCCGGAATCCAGGGCAGGGACAAAGATGAACAGGATCAGCATCAGCACAATGGGGGCAATGGCAATCTTCCAGTTTTTGCTGACGAAGGCCACACCCAGGCCACCAAACAGGGCGGGCAGCATCTGGGCAAAGGCGGGATCCAGGACAGGTGCCTCCAGAATGGGGGACAGGGGGACGATGAGGATCACGCCCAGCACGATGATCACGGTGGTCACGATGCTGGAAACGGCAATGGCGATGGTGGAGACCACTTCGCCTTCTTCACTGGTGGCGCTGACCTCGTTCTGCTCCAAGGCGTTCAGAGCACAGGGGAGCTTCAAATTAGAAATGTTACCGGTGACGAAGCTTAAGTAAGAACCGCCGGCACCCAGCATGGGGACGAAGGTAATGGTTTCTACTACGCCCACAGCCCAGTACATGGGGGCAGTGGCCAGCAGGCCGCCAAGGAGGGCAGCCCAGTCGGGCAGGGTGTTAAAAATGAAGCACAGAGCAACTGGGAAGGCTATCAAAAGAACCATGACAGACAGATTCCAGATAGTGCCGTCGCGGTGGACAGAATCCATGTAAGACAGTTTCTTCATACTGCTACCTCCTTAACCAAGCCACGCAGTGAGGGGAATGGCGGAAGCCATGCCGACTACCAGGGCAATGGGCAGGGCATAGTCATTGAGCCATTTCCAGTTGAGCTTCTTCATCAAAATACCGCACAGGGCCATAGTTACCGCACTGACCAGCATGACGGCTACGGGAGTCAAGCCGGAGGTGGAAGAGACCAGCCTGGTAGTTTCCACCTGTACACCGTCCACCATTTCCTTTACGGTGACAGCCACCTGGCCGTTGGCATCGGCAGTCCAGAGACGGGACACATCACAGAAGACGAAGCCAAGGAAGGCGGAGATCATGCCGATAAACATGGCATTGGAGAAAATATCGGCCCACTTGGCATCCCGGTTGCTCAGGCTGCTCATGCCGCTCAGGAGCTTTTTGCTGATCAGCGGCACCAGCCAAATGCCGACAAGAATGCTGGCTGTCATGACCAGAGCGATGTTGACATACTGCTGGGCGGTGAGGGCATCAATGGTGCCCAGGGACAGCCCCATGGCGCGGACGGCGTTATCTGCGGCAATGGCTTCGTAGCTCATAGAGCCGACCACGCTCAGCCGCAGCCAGGGCAGGGGAATGCCCAGACTCTTGGCCAGAGCGAACACGCTGATCACAATGGCCACGGCAGGTGCGATGGTGAAGATACCGGCGGTGACCATGGTCTTGCGGATCTTCTTCTGATCCATGCCCAGCTCCTTGCTGCGGCGCAGGGCCTTGACCAGGAAGAAAATGGACTGGGCAAGGACGACTGCAACCAAAAGGCCGGCAAGAAGGAATAAAAGCGGATGGTTGACTTGGAATTCCATAGAAAATACCTCCCGATTTGGTAGATAGAGGGATTATAGCACAGAACTTGGCGAAAGACAAGTGTCTGCGCCAGGAAAGCAAAGGACACAACTTATGGGGGAGGAAATTGGTATTTTTCGAGGAGTCTCCCCTACGGCATCCACGGGAGATTGTCTGACAAACTGGAATTTGAAGCGTGAAAAAAGCGCGCTGCGGGAAGCGCAGCGCGCGGGATCAGGATCGGATCAGGTCGTGGATCACTTCGGCGGCGATGAGCAGGCCGGCTACGGAAGGGACGAAGGCTACCGAGCCGGGGAGACTCCTGCGGCCTTCGGGCAGCTCTTCGGTGCTTTCTTCAGAAGCGGGGAGGGGGTCTTCTGTGGAAAAGAGGACTTTCACATGCTTGTAGCCCCGCTTGGCGCATTCCTTGCGCATGACCCGGGCCAGAGGGCAGACGGAGGTTTTGGAAATGTCCGTGATCTGAAATTTGGAAGGGTCCAGTTTGTTGCCTGTGCCCATACAGCTTAGGATGGGCGTTCCGGCAGCCTGGGCGGCGGCGATGAGGGCCAATTTCGCGGTGACCGTATCCACGGCATCTACGATATAGTCATATTGGGTGAAATCAAAGGTGTTGGCTGTGTCCGGACCGTAAAAAACAGGGTGGACGGTAACGGAGGCTTCCGGGTTGATATCCAGCACCCGGAGCCGGGCGGCTTCTGCTTTGGACAGGCCTACGGTGGAATGGGTGGCCAAAAGTTGGCGGTTGATGTTGGTCGGGCTGATGGTATCATGGTCGATCAGATCCAGAGCACCGACACCGCTACGGGCCAGGGCTTCTACAGTATAGCCACCCACACCGCCCAGACCAAAAACGGCCACCCGGGAGTTTTTCAATTTCTCCATGGCTGTACTTCCCAGCAGCAGCCGGGTACGGGAAAAGGGGTCCATAGGGGTTCCTCCTAAGTGTTTTTCTTATCCTATCACGAAAGGGGAGGGTTTGGCAAGAAGCTTGACTATTTTTCTGTACATTATATAATATAGTATATCCGTTTAGAGGGAAAACTTCAACGCGATTTTGAGCCGGACAGGAAATGGCTGTCTTGAAAGGAACCCAGAAGAAGCGTTGGGGGGAGGGAGACTGTCACGTCGCTGCGCTCCTGGCAATGACAGGAAAGAGTTGGAGGGTACGGCGGAATGGCACGCATGCAATGCGTGCCCTACAGGGTGCGGGACAGCTACAGATCAGTAGGAGGAAGCGCGTATGGAATACAATTTTGACAAGGTGATCGACCGCAAGGGAACGGCCAGTGTGAAGCATGATCTGACTGAGAAGAACGGCTATCCTGCGGATGTGCTGCCCATGTGGGTAGCGGATATGGATTTTCAGGCGCCGAAGTGCGTACTGGAAGCGCTGGAGAAAAGTGTAAAGCACGGAATTTTTGGCTACAGCTTTCCGACCGAGGGTTACAGCAAGGCGGTGTGCAGCTGGTTTCGGCGGCGGTTTGACTGGGCTGTGGAGCCGGAATGGATCGTACAGACACCCGGCGTGGTATTCGCGGTGTCCGCGGCGGTGCGGGTGATGACCCAGCCGGGGGATGGGGTATTGGTGCAGACACCGGTATACTATCCCTTCTTTGACGCGGTGGAGCGGAACGGACGCAGGCTTGTGACCAGTGAGCTCCGCTATGAGGATGGACGCTACAGCGTGGACTTTGAGGATCTGGAGCGGAAGGTCCGGGAAGAACGGGTAAAGCTGCTGATCCTGTGCAGTCCGCACAATCCCATCTGCCGTGTATGGACGCTGAAAGAGCTGCAGACTTTGGGAGTGATCTGCAAGAAGTATGGGGTAAAAGTAGTATCCGATGAGATCCACTGCGACTTTGTGCTGCCGGGGAACAAACATATTCCCTTTGTTAAGGCTTGTCCGGAGCTCACGGAAGATACGGTGGTGTGCACTGCGCCCAGCAAGACGTTTAACCTGGCAGGGCTGCAGGCATCGAACCTGCTGATCCCGGGACAGACTTTGCGGGAAACCTATCAAGCGGAATTGAGCCGGATCCACTGCGGCAGCTTGAACTGTCTGGGCCTGGTGGCATGCCAGGCGGCCTACGAGGGAGGCGAGGCGTGGCTGGAGGCTTGCAAGGCCTACATGCTGGAAAATCTGAACTATGTCCGGGCATTCTTGCAGGCGCATTTACCGCAGATCCGACTGGTGGAGCCGGAGGGTACCTATTTTGCATGGCTCGACTGCACCGGACTGGGGCTGAGCAAGGAGCAGCTGGATGAGCTGATGATCCGCAAGGCTAAGCTATGGCTGGATACAGGCAGTATTTTCGGGCAATGCGCGGAGCAGTTCCAGCGGGTGGTGCTGGCGTGTCCCAGAGAAATTGTGGTAAAAGCCATGGAGAATCTGAAGGCAGCAGTAGAAGAAATATAAGATGAGCCCATGGAGATTCAATCTTTTCAAAATGGGATTGCTATTTTGAACGCTTTCCAGTATAATAAGAAAAGTGTTTGAAAAAAGAGAGGCACTGACTTATGAAGACGATCGGGTTTGACAACGATAAATATTTGCTTTTGCAGTCCCAGCATATTCGGCAGCGGATCGCGCAGTTTGGCGGCAAGCTGTATCTGGAATTTGGCGGCAAGCTCTATGACGATAACCATGCTTCCCGGGTACTGCCAGGTTTTCAGCCGGACAGTAAGCTGCGGATGCTGCTGCAGCTGAAGGATCAAGTGGAGATGGTCATTGCCATCAATGCGGCGGATATCGAGAAGAACAAGATCCGGGGCGATCTGGGCATTACCTATGACCGGGATGTGATCCGGCTTTTGGATGTGTTCCGGGGGTTTGGGCTGTATGTCAGCTCTGTAGTTTTGACCCGGTATGAAGAGCAGGGGGCGGTGAAGGCCTTTCAGGCGCGGTTGGAAAGTCTGGGCGTGAAGGTCTACCATCATTATGATATCCCAGGCTATCCTTCGGATACGGCCCGGATCGTCAGCGAGGAAGGCTTCGGTAAGAATGACTATATTGAGACGACCCGGGAATTGGTGGTGGTTACAGCACCCGGTCCCGGCAGCGGTAAGCTGGCTACTTGCTTAAGCCAGCTCTACCATGAACACAAGCGGGGAATGCAGGCGGGCTACGCCAAGTTTGAGACCTTCCCAGTTTGGAATCTTTCCATCAACCATCCGGTCAATTTGGCCTATGAGGCGGCCACTGCGGACTTAAGTGACGTGAATATGATCGATCCGTTCCATCTGGAAGCTTATCAGGAAATGACGGTCAATTACAACCGGGATGTAGAGGCATTCCCGGTGCTGGTGACCATGTTCGAAAAGCTGCTGGGTGAGTGCCCCTACAAGTCCCCTACAGATATGGGTGTGAATATGGTGGGCAACTGCATCGTAGACGATGCTCAGACCCGGAGAGCCAGCGGACAGGAGATCATCCGGCGTTATTACACGGCTCTTTGCGACTACAAGCAGGGCAAGATCGGTGAGGATGTGATCCGGAAGCTGGAGCTGCTGATGAAAAAGGCGGGCGTAGATCCGGTAGAGGACCGGAAGGTAGTCAAGGCAGCGCTGGAGCGGGCGGAGCAGATGGATGGTCCGGCCGCAGCTATGGAACTGCCGGATGGCAGGATCATCACCGGAAAGACATCGGCGCTCCTGGGTGCTTCCGCGGCGCTGATGCTGAACGCACTGAAGGCTCTGGCAGGGCTGGAGGATGGGCTGCATCTGATCTCTCCGAGTGTCATCGATCCCATTCAGCATTTGAAGGTGGATCATTTTGGCAACCGCAATCCCCGGCTGCATACCAATGAGGTGCTGATCGCATTGTCCATCTGCGCGGCGACGGATCCGAGAGCGGAGCAGGCGATGGAGCAGCTCAGCAGACTTCGGGGCTGTGAGGTGCACTCCAGCGTGATCCTGTCGGCGGTAGATGAGAGTACCTTTAAGCGGCTGGGCGTGAATCTGACCTGTCAGCCCAGGTATAAAGGATAAAAAATAGGAAAAGGTGCTGTCTCAAAATGATTTGTAAAAATCATAAGAGGCAGCACCTCTTTTCGTTTGCAAAAGTCTCAAACTGTGGATAAAAAGTCGAAAAAACAGCGCACTTATCCTGAGGGGCAGGTTTTGCCTCTCAAGAAAG
>JAZUQE010000110.1:0-12020 GCA_045605575.1 Faecousia sp.
CGTCTGGGGAGTCCGGGGACCATGCGAAAGGTCCCCGGCGGCTCTTTGGATACTTTCTGGCCGGACAGAAAGTATCATAACCCTGCGTTCTTATTTATTCCAGTTACTCTATAATTGTAGGTAGTATGTTTTTTGACAGACAGAACTGGGCCTGCCGATTTCGGCAGGCCCAGTTGTTTAAATATTACATTGCTGGGAGTAATGGGAAATGAAGACCTTACACTGCTTTAAACTGTCCACACCTTGGCTTAGTCGCAGTCGGATCGTTGGCTGTTTGGCAGAGGCCAGCAGTTGGATACGATTCTTGTACTCGCTTTCGGCGCAGACAGCACTGAAAGCCTCAAAGTTCAGCTCACCCAGGGTGAAGAGAACTTCGCCAGCTTTTTGACGGATATCCCGGATGTGAACTTTTCTGGCATTGGCTCGCAGCAGGGCCACGTCGATCAGATTCAGCACGCCCTTGGGGGGCTCGCCGTAGCGGTCGATGATCTCGTCGAGCAGGTCATCGGCGTCTTCCTGGGTTCGGATGGCGGCCATGCGGCGGTACAGGTCCATGCGCTCTTCCCCGCGGGAGACAAAGTCTTTATCCACATTGGCGGTGATGTTCAGATCGGCGGTGCACTCCGGTTCTCTGGGTGCTTCGCCACGCTCCTCCAGCACTGCTTCGTCCAGCAGCTTCAGGTACATATCGTAGCCCACGCTCATCATGTGGCCCGACTGCTCTGCGCCCAGCAGATTACCGGCGCCCCGGATCTCCAGGTCGCGCATGGCAATCTTAAAGCCGGAGCCGAACTCCGCAAAGTCCCGGATGGCGGAAAGACGTTTATCAGCGATCTCGGTAAGGGCTTTGTCGGGCTTGTAGGTGAAGTAGGCGTAGGCGTGGCGGGTTGAGCGGCCGACCCGGCCGCGAAGCTGGTGAAGCTGAGAAAGGCCGAAGCGGTCGGCGTTTTCGATGATCAGGGTGTTGGCGTTGGGGATATCCAGGCCTGTTTCAATGATCGTTGTGCATACCAGCACCTGTACTTCACCGTCGGCCATGGCATGCATCACATCGCCCAGGGCATCTTCAGTCATTTTTCCGTGGGCGACGGCTACGGACAGACCGGGGATCCGACGGCGAAGGGCACCGGCACACTGGTCAATGGTCTCCACCCGGTTGTGCAGGTAGTAGACCTGACCGCCGCGCTCTACCTCACGGCGGATGGCATCATCGATGACGGCACTGTTGTGCTCCATGACGAAGGTCTGCACCGGGTAACGGTCTGCCGGGGGTTCTTCGATGGTAGACATATCCCGGATGCCGGAGAGCGCCATGTTCAGAGTACGGGGGATGGGGGTGGCAGAGAGGGTCAGTACATCCACGCCTTTCGAGATCTCCTTCAGACGTTCTTTATGACTGACACCGAAGCGCTGCTCCTCATCCACAATCAGCAGCCCCAGATCCTTGAACTGGACGGTTTTTTGCAGCAGCTTATGGGTGCCGATGACCAGATCTACACCGCCTGCACGCAGATTTTGCAGAGTGCGCTTCTGCTCAGCGGCAGTGCGGAATCGGCTGAGCACATCGATATTTACCGGGAAACCACGGAAACGGGCCATGGCTGTCTGATAGTGCTGCTGGGCAAGCACCGTTGTGGGGACCAGAATGGCCACCTGCTTGCCGTCCATGATGGCTTTCATCACGGCCCGGAGTGCGACCTCTGTTTTGCCGAAGCCTACATCACCGCAAAGCAGACGGTCCATGGGGGTAGGGGATTCCATATCTCCCTTAATCTCCGAAATACAGCGCAGCTGATCGTCGGTCTCCGGGTAGGGAAAATTGTCTTCAAATTCTTTTTGCCAGGGAGAATCGGCAGCAAAGGCAAAGCCCTGCTGGCGTTTCCGGGCGGCGTAAAGCTGGATCAGTTCGCCCGCCATATCCTTGGCGGCCTTTCGCGCCTTGGCTTTGGTTTTTTGCCAGGCATCGGAGCCGATCTTGCTGAGACGGACTGTGGCATCTTCACCGCCGCTGCCGATATACTTACTGACCAGATCAAGCTGGGTAGCAGGTACGAAGAGGGTATCTGTACCCTGGTAGGCGATCTTGACATAGTCCTTGACTGCACCGTCTACCCGGATCTGTTCCATGGCTACAAACCGGCCAATGCCGTAATTTTCATGTACGACCAGATCGCCTGGAGTCAAGTCGGTGAAAGAGCTGAGCTTCTGGCGGTTTGTGGCGGTCTTCTTTGCCTTCTGCTTCGGAGCGGAGCGGGAAGAGAGCAGCTGACCTTCGGTCAGCACTGCCAGCTTGGCGGTAGGATATTCCATACCGAAGGGGAGTGTGCCCTCCGTCAGCAGGATCTGGCCGGGTTTGGGGAGGGTGGTCATGGGGATGCACAGGAAGGAAGAGAGGTTCCGGCTGCTAAGCATTTCCTGTAAAAGCTCCGCCCTGCGTCGGGTGCCGCAAAGAACCAGGCAGGAAAAATCCATTTTTTGGTAGTGGGCCAGGTCGCTGGCGGCGGTATCCATATTGCCGCCGTATCCGGGAAGCTGTTTGGCGGTCATGGGCAGCAGATGCTTAGGTTTGCAGGCTTCCGGATAAGAGCTTCCGCCGAAAGAATCCAGATAGGCGACCGTTTTTCCGGCAAGCCCGGCACAGAAATCCTCCCACTGACATACATAATCGCACAGCTCACCGGCTACCAGACCGCCCTGCAGGAGACTGTCCAACTGCATGCCAACTTCGTCACAGCGGGTGCGGGCGGTGCGGTGGAGTGCGCCGTGATCACATAGCACGACAATGGAATTTGGGGGAATATAATCTGCGGCGGTGGCCATCCGGGGATAGATCAAGGCCATGTACCGGTCAGATGCCGGATTTTGCAGACCGTTTTCGTATTTTTCCAGATCTCGCTCCAGGGTTTTGATCAGCGGTTCGTTGAGGTTCTTGCGCCGCTTTTGCCGGGCAATCATGTTTTTTAAGTCTGCGCACAGACCTTCCAGACCGCTGGGGTGCAGCCGGGGCTGGGATTCGCCAACAGGGAGAATATCCACTGCGTCAGCATTTTCTGTACGGCGCTGGGTGTCGGGGTCAAAATAACCCATGGTATCCAGCTCGTCACCGAAGAATTCTGCCCGGATGGGGCGGTCGGCGGCAGGGGAAAAAATATCCACGATGCCGCCGCGGACGGCGTACTGGCCGGGGCCTTCCACCATAGAGCAGCGGCTGTAACCTGCACAGGAAAGCCGCTCAAGAAGGTGATCCAGCGGATATTCTTTCCCGGTTTCCAGCCGAAAAGCGGCTTTCAGCAATACCTCCGGGGGGAGAGTACGCTGAGAAAGAGCTTCCCAGGAAAAAATCTGTACCTGTGTTCTTCCGCAGGCCAGATCCCACAGCTGACGCAGACGCTTCTGTTCCCAACCGCGGGAGACAACAGCGGTATCATATAATGTAAGCTCCCGGTTGGGAAGTACAGGGTAGGTGTTTGCCGTGAAGGCTTTCAGCTCTTCCTGCATCCGCTTGGCGGCCATATCGTCCTGGCAGATGATGATCATGGGGACAGCCACATCCCGGTGCAGGGAAGCAAGCAGGTGAGAACGGTTGATCTGGCCAACGCCGGTGACAGCTGCGCACTGACCCTGCTGCATGGCTTTGCGCAGAAGATCGTATTCTGGGATCGCTGAGAGTGCGGATAGAAGTTTTTCCATGTTTTTCCTCCACGCAACAACGCGGAAAGGGAAGTTTACCCTCCCTTTCCGTGTTGATTCGACTGTTTTCTTACTTTCCGTTAAAACGGTTGGCGGTTTCGGCGATACCCCGGTCGATGATGGACAGGGCGGCTTTCGCCGCGTTTTCCAGAGCGGGTGCCAGCGCTTTCTCTTCCTGAGCGCTGAAAGATGACAGGACCCAATCAGCCAGGTCGTATTCCGGGTTGGGCTTAGCGCCTACACCGATCTTGACCCTGGGAAAATCCTGGCTTCCCAACTCGGTGATAATGGATTTGATGCCGTTGTGTCCACCGGCACTGCCGTCCGGACGGACGCGGAGACGGCCGGGTACCAGGGAAATATCGTCAAACAGGACGATGATCCGCTGAGGCGGAATGTGGAAGTAGGCGCTCAGCTGCAATACGCTGCGGCCGGACAGATTCATATAGGTCTGAGGCTTCAGCAGCAGAAGCTTTTTGCCTTCATACACGCACTGGCCGTACAGACCCTGGAATTTGCCCTTATCCACCTTACAGCCCAGGGAATCTGCCAGAATATCCAGCGCCCGGAAGCCGCAGTTATGGCGGCTGTGCTCGTATTCACGGCCGGGATTTCCCAGGCCGACGATGAGCCAGCTTTCGTAGTTTTTACCGAATGCCATTAGAACAGGTCAGCAATGGAGGTGCCGCCGTGGACATGGGCGATGGCACGGGCGAAGACAGGGGCTACGTCCAGGAAGCGGATCTTGCCGCTGGGCGTGTTGGCGACCTGGGGAATGGTGTTCAGGAATACCATTTCCTTCAGAGGGCTTTCCTCAATGCGGGCATAGGCAGGCCCGGAGAGCACACCATGAGTGGCGCAGGCGTAGACTTCTTTAGCACCGCCTACTTCGATCAGAGCCTTGGCGGCATTGCACAGAGAGCCTGCGGTATCCACCATGTCATCATACAGAATGCAGGTCTTGCCGGAGACATTACCGATGACGTTCATGACCTCGCACTCATTGGCCTTCTGGCGGCGCTTATCCACGATGGCCAGACCCATATGGACCTTAGCAGCAAATGCTCTGGCGCGGCCGACGGAGCCAACATCGGGAGAGACGACCACAAACTCTTCATGGTTATACTGATCTTCGGGGAATTTGTTCAGGAAATACTGCACAAAGGTGGGGCTGCCCAGCAGATGGTCCAGAGGAATATCAAAGAAGCCCTGGATCTGAGCGGCGTGCAGGTCCATGGTCAGCACGCGGTCTGCACCGGCGGCAGTGATCATATTGGCAACCAGCTTGGCGGAGATGGGATCACGGCTTTTGGCCTTGCGGTCCTGACGGGCGTAGCCAAAGTAGGGGATCACAGCGGTGATCCGGCCGGCACTGGCACGGCGGCAGGCATCAATCATGACCAGCAGCTCCATCAGATGGTCGTTTACAGGCTTGCAGGTGGACTGGACGAGGAACACATCCGCGCCGCGGACAGTTTCTTCCAGAGAAACGGAAGCTTCGCCATCGGCAAAGGTCTTGACAACACTCCGGCCCAGATCCAGACCCAGCTCCTTACAGATGGTCTTGGCAAATTCGGGGTTGGAGTTGCCGCAGAAAATCTTGACATTCTCTCCGTAAGCAATCATCTTAGAATACCTCACCTTTTATTCTATATTTTCTATCCTGCCTGCAAACCGTACCACAGGCAATTATATCCATATTATAGCATCTCTATTATGGAAAAAGCAACAGCCGTAGCGTAGAAAATACGCCGAAAAAAAGGGAAAAGCTTCGCCAAATTTCGGCAAAGCGACGATTCCAGGAAAAACGAAATTTTGTTTGAATTTCCTCTTGTGAAGAAAGATGAATTGTGGTAAAATAACCGAAATGACTTCTAAGATACCGGGAGAAAGCTATGAATGATAAAATCGTGATCACCGGCGCCAGAGAAAACAATCTGAAAAATGTGGACCTGACCATCCCCAGAGATAAGCTGGTGGTGTTTACGGGCCTGTCCGGCTCCGGTAAGTCCAGCCTGGCCTTCGATACTATCTACGCGGAGGGACAGCGGCGGTATGTGGAAAGCCTGAGTGCTTATGCACGGCAATTTTTGGGACAAATGGATAAGCCCGATGTGGATTCCATCGACGGTCTGTCGCCTGCCATTTCCATTGACCAGAAAACGACCTCCAAGAATCCTCGGTCTACGGTGGGGACCGTGACGGAGATTTATGATTATCTGCGTCTTTTGTGGGCCCGGGTAGGCATACCTCACTGCCCCAAGTGCGGAAAGGAGATCCGCAGGCAGACCATCGACCAGATCGTGGATCGGGTGGCTGCGCTGGGAGAGGGAACCAGGTTTTTGGTGCTTTCTCCGGTGATCCGGGGCAAGAAGGGCGAGCATGCCAAGATCTTCGAGGATGCCCGCAAGGGCGGATTTGCCCGTGTGCGGGTGGACGGAATCCTGTATGACTTAAATGAGACCATTTCCTGCGAAAAGAACAAAAAGCACACTATTGAGCTGGTGGTAGACAGGTTGGTGCTGCGGGAGGGACAGAACAGGCGTCTGACTGACTCCATCGAAACAGCCTGCGCCCATTCCGGCGGCCTGGTGACGATCCAGCTGCCGGACAGCCAGGAAGAGCTGAGCTTTTCCCAGAATTACGCCTGCGAGGACTGCGGCATCAGTCTGACAGAGCTGGAGCCAAGAATGTTCTCCTTCAACAATCCCATGGGTGCATGCCCCAACTGTACCGGCCTGGGCTTTCAGCTGGAGCCGGACGCGGATCTGGTGATCCCGGACAAGAGTAAATCCATTTTTGAGGGCGCTATTCAGGCCAGCGGCTGGCAAAGCGCTCGGACGGACTCCATTTTCCGGATGTACTTTGAGGCGCTGGCCCAGAAATATCATTTTTCCCTGACGGTACCTGTGAAGGATCTGCCGAAAGAGGCCATGGATGTGATCCTGCACGGCACCAAGGGAGAAAAGCTGCGCATGAGCTATAACCGCGGAAATGGTATGGGGGTATTGGAGCAGCCTTTTGAAGGCATTTTGAACAATATTGCTCGCCGTTTCCGGGAGACCCAGTCCGATGCTGCCCGGAAAGAGCTGGAAGAGTGCATGGCGACTGCACCGTGCCCCAGCTGTCACGGGGACCGTCTTTCCGAGATCGCACGGGCAGTGACCGTAGGCGGTATCGGCATCATGGATTTCTGCCGTATGAGCATTCGGCAGGAGTTGGAGTTTATGAATCACCTTCATCTGGACGGCAATATGGCCTTGGTCGCCGAGCAGATCGTAAGGGAGATCAAGTCCCGTCTGCAATTTTTGATGGATGTTGGCTTGCAATATCTGACACTTTCCAGAGGTGCAGCCAGCCTGTCCGGCGGTGAAAGCCAGCGGATCCGGTTGGCCACCCAGATCGGCTCTTCCCTGATGGGCGTGCTGTATATTCTCGATGAACCCTCCATCGGCCTGCACCAACGAGACAACGATAAGCTGTTGGAGACGCTGAAGCATCTGCGGGATCTGGGCAACACCCTGATCGTGGTAGAGCATGACGAGGATACCATGCGGGCAGCGGATTTTGTGGTGGACGTTGGCCCCGGCGCAGGCGTACACGGCGGCGAGATCGTGGCGGCTGGCACATTGGATGATATTATCGCCGAACCCAGGTCTGTAACTGGTCAGTATCTGTCGGGCGTGAAGAAGATCCCGGTGCCATCCTCCAGAAGAAGCGGCAGCGG
Organism: Faecousia sp.; assembly: GCA_045605575.1. GTDB lineage: Bacteria > Bacillota > Clostridia > Oscillospirales > Oscillospiraceae > Faecousia. The sequence continues at coordinate 7,418 of JAZUQE010000110.1, forward strand.
AAAAATGCTGACGGTGAGAGGTGCCAGAGAGAACAATCTGAAAAATGTGGATGTCTCCATTCCTTTGGGAACCCTGACCTGTGTAACCGGCGTGTCCGGCTCCGGTAAGTCCAGTTTGGTGGGGGAAGTGCTGAATAAGTCCTTGCTTGCCAAGCTGAATCACGCCAGGACCAGACCGGGATTGTGTGACGAGATCGAGGGGATGGAGTATCTGGACAAGGTCATTGACATTGACCAGAGTCCCATCGGCCGCACGCCACGTTCCAATCCGGCCACATACACGGGCCTGTTTAATGACATCCGGGATCTGTTTGCATCCACCAACGATGCCAAGGTCCGAGGCTACGGACCGGGAAGATTCTCCTTTAATGTGAAGGGAGGACGGTGTGAAGCCTGCTGCGGCGATGGTTTGGTGAAGATAGAAATGCACTTCCTGGCAGATGTGTATGTGCCGTGTGAGGTCTGCCGCGGCCAGCGGTACAACCGGGAGACGCTGGAGGTCCATTATAAAGGCAAAAATATTTCTCAGGTGCTGGATATGACAGCGGATGAGGCTGTGGAGTTCTTCGAAAATCTGCCGAAGATTCGCAGAAAGGCCCAGACGCTGGTGGAGGTCGGCCTGGGCTATGTGAAGCTGGGACAATCCAGTACTACGCTGTCCGGCGGTGAAGCCCAGCGGGTGAAGCTGGCCACAGAATTGGCCAGAGTGTCTACGGGCAAGACCATCTATGTGTTGGACGAACCGACTACCGGACTGCATGCGGCAGATGTGCATAAGCTGATCGATGTATTGAAGCAGCTGGTGGAGGCAGGAAATACGGTGCTGGTGATCGAGCATAACCTGGATGTGATCAAGACTGCCGACCATATCATCGATCTGGGGCCTGAGGGCGGCGACGAGGGCGGTTACATCGTTGCCCAGGGCACGCCGGAGGAGGTAGCCCAGGTCGAAGGAAGCTACACCGGTCAATATCTGCGCCGCTGTCTCTAAGAAATACTTGTCAAGAAAGCGAGAATCCTGTATAATAGATCCGGGCGCACCAACGGTACGCCCGGATCGTTTATTTATACATATAGCTGATGGGGAAGATGTTCAGAGAGCTCTACGAGGCCGTGGTCCCGCTCGCCGGTATAGTCTATCCGCAGTACATGGGAGTGAAAACCGGCTTCTTTGAAGGGCAGTATCTTTAAGGTCAGCGTGACGCGGGTGCCGCCGTCGGCTGGTTGGTCGATCAGAACCGTGCCCTGGTGGGCGGTTGCGGCAGCACAGATCATCACCATTCCCAGGCCGATGCCGAAGCTGAAATCCTCCAGACCGGGCTGGCGCAGATAGCGGGAGTGCACAGTGGGGAGAAGATCCCGCTGAATACCCTGGCCGTGATCGCGAACAGTCAGGATCAGACGGTTAACCTTGCGTGCCAGCCGTACCTCCAGCTCGCTGCCGGGAGAAGACTTGATAGCGTTCGATACCAGATTGTAGATCGCTCTTTCGATCTTTTCGGCATCCAGGGGGCATAGAATAGATTCCTCTGGTCCTTGGTAGGTGAGCTTGACACCTGCATGAGCTGCAAGCATGCCGGCTTTTTCAAAGATCTCACGAAACAAGGCGGTTGCATCCTGCAGCTCCAAGGCACGGGGACTTGGCTGGGTATAACGCTGCGCATCGGACATATTGCCGATCACCCGCAAAAGCTGGTGCAGCTGCTGATTGAGAATTGCCATATCGGATTTGAGCGTGGGATCCTCTTTCGCTGCGGAGCTGAGCCGATCGGCTGCCAGCATGGCACCGGAAAGGGGAGAACGGAGCGTTTTGGCAGCCAGGGCCAGGGCCTGCAGCTGGGGCTGGGTGTTCTGGGCATCCAGGACAAACAGGTCGGTTTCCTCTATGCGCGTGACGGAGGCACCGATCGGAAAGGTGCTCACTGACAGCGTCAGATAAAGGCAGCCATCGGAAAGCTGATGATATTCCTCTTTTCCGGATATAAGCAGATCGGTAACAGGAGTGCCTGCTTCCAGCAGCAGATTGGAAGCAGCTTGATTCAGAGAATGAACTTTTCCACCGATCACCGTAAAGGCGGGGCGGGAAATCAACTCCAGCATGGTGGATATATTTTGCTTTGGATCCATATTGCCCCTCCTTCTGAGCTAGGATGTGCAGAAACGGCCAAAGTATAGCCGACAAATTCCACACTGCTTCGACAACTAGCATTATTCTAACAAAGATTATATGAAATAGCAAGCAATTACTGCAAAAAGGAGAAAAATATGCATACCAATCAAGGCCACAGACAACGTGTCAAGGATCGGTTTCTGGCAGAGGGACTGGAGAACTTTGATGAAGTCCACGCTCTGGAGCTTATGCTGTTTTACGCATTGGCCCAGAAGGACACAAAGCAGCTTGCCAGAGATCTGCTGGACCGGTTTGGCTCTTTTAATGCGGTCTTGGAGGCACCGGTAGAGGAGCTGAAATGTGTGCCCGGTGTAGGTACTGGTGTGGCGACCTACTTATCACTGTTTTGCCAGGTGGAACGATACCGCCGGATCCGTCGGGACGGTCAGGTTCGGGTGATGGATAGCCTGGAAAGTTACGGTACGTATCTTGCCTCGCATTTATCCGGTCGCCGGAACGAGACGGTATATATGCTCTGTCTGGATGCCAAGCAGAAAATGCTTTCATGCAAGCTGGTTGGGGAGGGAGATGTGAACTCGGCAAGCATTCCTGTGCGCCGCATGGTGGAAATTGCGCTGGCGACCAATGCATCCATTGTGATCCTGGCCCATAATCACCCCAGTGGGTCTGCGGTTCCGTCGCCGGAGGATATTTTGACCACCAAAGCCTTTGCGCAGGCCTTAAAGCCCCTGGGGATCTGGCTGGCTGATCATGTGGTCGTGTCCGACGAGGATTATATATCCATGCGTCAGTCCATGCTCTATATGCCGGAAGAAATTTGAGGAGGATGCCTATGCGGTTGATCGTATGCGTGGATGATGACGGCGGTATGAGCTTTTTCGGCAGGCGGCAGAGTAAAGACAGGGCACTTCGGGCCCGGATCCTGGAACTGACGGAAGGCAGCGTTCTGTGGATGAATGGATATAGTGCCGGACAGTTTGAGGAAATTGCGGACAATATCCGCGTCGACGAGGATTTTTTAGAGAAAGCCGGGGCGGAAGACTGGTGCTTTGTGGAAACGCAGAGACTGGAAAAGTATGCAGACCGGATCTGCTCCCTTGTGATCTACCGTTGGAACAGGAAATATCCATCCGATCAGAAATTGCCCGGGAATGTGATCGGTGTCTGTCCCAATTTGGTCAGCACCGGGGAATTTGCGGGATTTTCCCATGAAGTGATTCACGAGGAGGTGTACAGCAGATGAGTGGGAAGGCAAGGCGAAAAAGAACGGGAGGAACAGGATCTGACGGCGACAAGCTGAGTGGTTTTCCAAAGCTTTTGGTGACCGTGGTGATGATCCTGATCCTGGCAGGACAGTGGCTGTTCGGAGAGCTGGTCAACGATGCACCCCATGCAGTGACGCTGGAGGAGGTTCCGGCCTATGGGGGATCTGCCTATGCGGTCATCAATGGAAATGAGCCCTTGTTTACAGAGGAGGAACTGGTAACGCAAGCCTACGAATTCTATTCTGAGCTGGATGATCTGGGCCGCTGCGGCCATACCATCGCGTGCCTGGGGAAGGAATTGATGCCCACCCAGGAGCGGGGGAGCATCAGCCATGTTAAGCCCTCCGGCTGGGTGCAGGCGCAGTATGATATGGTAGACGGTGGAAGTCTTTACAACCGCTGCCATCTGATCGGGTGGCAGCTCAGCGGTGAGGATGCCAACAACAGAAACCTGATCACCGGCACGCGGTATATGAACACGGAAGGTATGCTGCCCTTTGAAAACATGGTAGCAGACTACATAAAAGAAACCGGCAATCACGTACTGTACCGGGTCACCCCCATTTTCGAGGGGGCGGAACTGGTAGCCAGAGGGGTGCAGATCGAGGCAAAGTCTGTAGAAGACGGTGGCGAGGGGATCTGTTTCCATGTATATGTGTACAATGTCCAGCCGGGAATCGGGATCGATTATGCCACCGGCGAAAGCTGGGTCGCGTAAATAATACAGGGCCTGTTGCGTTTTCGCAACAGGCCCTGTCAGTTTGTCAAAAAAAACATACTACCGTCGATTATTGAGTAACAGGAGTAAAAAAGAACGAAGGGTTATGATACTTTCTGTCCGGCCAGAAAGTATCCAAAGAGCCGCCGGGGACCTTTCGTATGGTCCCCGGACTCCCCAGACGACCAAAGGGGAAAGCGGACCGGCGATGTGTGAGGAAGACTTTCCACCGCTTTCCCCTTTGGAATCCCCTTTGGGGCTTTTGTGAAGAAAGGTATTCTTTTGTAAAACCCGCTTCTTTGAAAGACTCCCTACAAGAATAGAGCAGCAGGGAGAAACAAGAACGAAGGGTTATGATACTTTCTCCCCGGCGAGAAAGTACCCAAACAGCCGCCGGGGACCTTTCGTATGGTCCCCGGACTCCCCAGACGACCAAAGGGGAAAGCGGACCGGGGATGTGTGATCAAGGTTTTCCTCCGCTTTCCCCTT
>JAZUQE010000111.1:0-5921 GCA_045605575.1 Faecousia sp.
TGCGGTGTTCCCACCTTTTCCGAGCGGCAGGACACCGAGGAACCCTACTTCATCCCCTCTGCCTGCTGGAGGAAGATCGCTCTGGGAATCCTGTCCACGACCCGGTTTGCTGGAATGCTGATGGCCTATGATAAGCGGTACGCTGTTTATGACATTGGGGATGGAAATATGGAGTGGCAGGTACGGGCGGAAAGCTCTCTGTTTTATTACCGCTACGGGTCATTTGAGACCAAAGCCCATGGAATGATCCTGATCTGTGAAGACTGTAGGCGTGATGAAATCGCCAAGCAGATCATCCGTCAGACCATGTGGAGCCGAAAATCTCTGCTAAAGAAACAGTATGCGTAATGGACGAAATCGCAATTACATCAATGTGCACAAATGATCCACAATACCGGCAAAAATATCTGCCACAACCAACCCAACTGATGCTTGTCTGCCTACAAATTGAACATCAAATCCAACTTGATTGAATGATAAAGAAAGGAAAAGAAAATGCGTAAGTTTATAATATTTACTTTGATCCTGAGCTTGGTTCTGGTTGGCTGTACTGCCCCAGACTCAGGTAAGAATACTACGAACATCCCTGATCTCTATCAGAGTACGCTCTATGAAGACTGGTCCTCCCAGACTGATCCTACTGAATCCCTGGAAAGTGCTGCACCATGCCCGATGACATCAGATCCGGCACCGTCTACACACACTGTGCCAGACCCATCCGAAAACAGCACTGACAAAACCAATGCATCCCAGCAGGCAACTGAAAAAACAACCACACCTACAGTTCCGCTTGAGGAAACAAATCCGACCACACCTCCAGAAACTACTCCTACACAGCCATCAGAAACACAACCTCCAGAGACTACGCTTGAAGAGTCTGTCCCGCCCACAACTGAGGCAGAAGTTACTGAGCCGCAGACCGATAAGAATTCTTATGAATTCAAGCGGCAGGTCGCACAGTATGCTGCACAGTACATAAACCAGTACCGTGCTACGGCAGGTGTTGGCCCTTGCTCATTATGCGTATGGCAGATGGATCGATGCCACCATCGTAGGCTTAGATCCTGAGGACAGCTATTACGAGGCCGATGCCGCTGAGGCGATCTGTGCCGGATTTGAGGGAAAAACCGCTGAGGAGATGGGTAAGTACATTGCGGATCTGTGTCGCAACAGCTCCAGCCACTGGAGCTATGTTGGATCAAGCAAGTTCAGCTATATTGGTATCGGCGTGGACTACAGAGCCGGTACGGCTTATGGCTGGTATGGCTGCGTGATGGTAGGCAGAACAAATTACGGTTAAGAAGGGAGAAAACCAATGGAAAAACGAAAGAAGGAATACTTTGACCACGCGCTGGATCGAGCGATCAGTCGTACCAGGAGGATCCTGGACGATTTGAAATTTATTCGTGAGATGAACCGGGAGGGCAAAAAAGATGTGGTTTTTAATTTCACATTGCTTACAGCTGAAGACGCGGAATTCTTGATTCGAAATACAAGAGAACTGATTTTGAGCCAGAAAACACCCACTGGTGAGGAAGATGTACAGCGCATCATTGATGCGACCTATCCGGTAGAGATTGGATTTAATGCGGAAGGCTGGTTTGGGGTGCGCATTCCCTTACTCATCCCGAAGAAGGACAACTATTCCGTCAAATATCTGGAAAACGTCTTGGACCTGTTTTGGAGGAATTCTGGAGAGTAAGACCACGTTTCCAACTGGCCCCTCACGATTCTGTAATTGTGTTCCGGCATATTTATTCAACGCATCGACCAGGGTGGGAACATTGTGTGCCGGCAGATTCGGAGATAGATTGCGTAATCCGTCTGTTCTTCTCACATGTTTTCCGGAAAATATTCCCCATAGATTTCCGGCATTACCATTGCTGTGCGTATGGAGAAGAGGAGTGTACGGAAATATATGTGATGCCTGCCACGGATCTTGGGAAATGGCTTTCTCAGGAAACTTCTATCCGGAGTATTTTGCCGAAAGGTGAAAAACTGTACGGGACAGCTGCAGAGGCTAGAAAGGTACAGAACGAGGGCATCAGCAAAGAATCGACGGCAACTCAATGAATGCACACCCCGATAGGCATAACATACAGTACCATTTCCAGCAAAAAGAGGATGCGGCCGGAGTGGCTGCATCCTTCTTTTGTTATAAGAAGTTTGATGATAGATATTGAAAATTTCCGGTTGAATTACCAGAGATTTTCAGTAGGGTTACAAAATTAAATAAGTGTTATTATGCGTAACAGGCAGAAAAGGCAGGGCGCATTTTCTCAATGCTGCCTCTACTGAGTCCATACTCACTTGCCAATCGCTCCCAGTTATCCCTTACGGTTGTGGATATCTCAGCAACAATCTTCTCTGCTTCCTTCTGTGAAAGTCCATAATACTGGGCGGTCTCGATTGCCAGGTCAAAGGAGATTGTACTCTCGTCCTCGCTGACATTCAGTGCCAAATCTTCACCGTAAGGAACCGGGTTAACGTCATACAGGGGGGACAAGCGCCAACCCGTCTGGGTAAGGATAAAACCGTGATTACGCAAGTGATCGTCCGTATTGGACACTGCCATATTGAACACGATTCGTTTCCACAGCTCTACCAGATCCATTTTGGGTGCTGCCCCGTTTGCTTTGAGGAAGGATACCAATTCCAGATAACTGGTACCGTCGTCGGCAGATGCGCCATCAACCTTGCCAAGCATTGTCATAGCGGATGCGAAATGGATCCGGCGATCACCTTCCCGATCAAAACGCTTGACCAGGAAGGTACTACCCAACTTGGAGAACGTCTCCAACCGGGATTCCGGTACATTCAAGCCACACATCTTGGCGAGATCGTGGACAACCTTTTCCCATGCACCGGTGTTGTTATCATCATGCTTGGATGGGAATTTAGCAATCCAAAGAGAACCATCCACTGCCGCTACTGTTGCTTTGGGTCTGGCACCACCCAGAGAGGAGCCAGGACGGATCAGTTGGCGCAACCACTTTTCCTCAAGTGTATTCTCGTCCTTTTCAAACTGCCGGGAGGCCTCCTCCAGCGCCCTTAGGGTAGCCCAGGGTGGCGCTGCGGTTTCTTTATCGTCGGACAGGAATGGACCGCCATCTTCCAAGGAAAACCGGATCGCTCCCATACGGGTTTCGTCATACACACCCAACAGGTAATCGCTATCTAGAAGCTTACGGGGCTTTCTTCCTTCTTTATCTGCCAGAAACTTCTCCCTACGCTGCATCAGTACCCGGCCCCACCGGTCTGGAGAGGAGTCTGCAAAGATGCCAAAGGTATTCTTGTTGATAGGATACTGGCGTCCTTTATACAGTGCTAGATCCGGATCTAACACATAGGCAAACCGGTTGGTAGTTAGCCAGGTCTCGTCATACTCAAATGCGTAATGCTCGCTACCCCGGCCTTGCTCCACATAGAGCATTCCCAGTTTGGTAGGAGTCTCACTGCTCCAATTTTCATATACATAGATTGTTTTTGCCATACTCATTCTCCCTTCTTCGGGGCTCTGCGCCTTGTGGGCAGTTCCAGATCTTGAAGCTTTCTGCCAAGCTCATCATCCTTGGCTACCAAAAGTAAATCCTTGTCCATGCCGTTCAATGCGTGCAGCACAGCAGCATAACTGCCGATAGCAACGGATGAGCTGCCTTTTTCGATATTACTCAAAGTCATCCGGCTGATCCCGGCACGCTCAGCAACCAGTTCTGCCGATAAATGCCGCCGCAGCCGTGCCAACCGGATCTGTTCCCCCATCTGATTTAATATCTCTTGTGTCTGCGGTAAAACTACAGTAGATTTCTTGCTCATTGTGCTCACCTCTCTTAATGTAAGTAATTATACTCCTATATCGTAGTATTGACAATTTTTATTTACATTATACACAACAAGCAATCGAGATATACCTCAGGGAACGGATGTTACGATGCTTGCAATTCCAACGCGCCCCCGGCAGGCATAAAATGTAGGTAACTATTCCAATAATAATGCCCACTTTCGTGTGTGTACGCAGACGGTGCGCCGCTGACCTTCCTCATTATGCTGATCGCGTCCTTAACCGTCGGCACTATGACAGACCGGATGAAGGGACAGACAAAGCAATCCACCCAGGCAGCCTACCGCACCAACCTGCTGCTGGAAACCAATCAGTTTTTGCAGAAAGCCCAGTCAGACGAGGAGGTCTTGCGGGCCTGCCGCACACAGGTATCCAAGCTGCTGGGCAGAACAGTATCTGTGCTGCCAGGTGTTGTCACCAGTACCAATAAAGACGCTCAGAGATATCCCATCAAGGTCCAGGACCGGGTTTATGGCACGGTCATTATTGAGGGTGCGGAACCTCTGGAAGCCTTTGAAAACAGTGTGTTGCTGTCCATCCTTGGCGAGTGTGCCTTGACGTTGGAGAACAGCCGAAATACCAAGGAAAAAGAAGCGGCAAAGCTGCAGGCAGAGAATGAAAAGCTGCGGGCAAATCTGCTGCGTTCCATTTCACACGATCTGCGCACACCGCTGACCTCTATATCCGGCAATGCCGGTATGCTACTTTCTGATTTGGAAAAGCTGGACAACGATACCATTCGGCAGATGTGCGGAGATATCTATGACGATTCCGCATGGCTGACCAATTTGGTGGAGAATCTGCTGGCGGTCACCAAGATCGAAGAAGGCAGGATGAAACTTCAAAAACAGCCGCATCTGGTAGAAGAGATCGTCTCGGAGGCTTTGCAGCACATCAGCAGAAAGCAGACAGAGCATACCGTTACCGTACATCACGAAAATGAACTACTTCTTGCCAAGTGCGATGCAAGGCTGATCATCCAGGTCATTATCAATTTGGTGGACAATGCCATCAAGTATACACCTGCCGGCTCACATATTACCATCACCACAAAGCAGAACGAACAACACACCGAGATCTCCGTTTCTGACAACGGTGCTGGTATTCCGGACAATGAAAAGGAAAAGGTATTCCAGATGTTTTACAGCGGCAGCAATCCCATTGCCGACTGCCGCAGAAGCTTGGGCCTGGGCCTCAGCCTTTGCAAGTCTATCATCACTGCCCACGGCGGCAAGATCGCCGTATCCGACAATGCGCCTACCGGCACAATCTTTACATTTACCATTCCATCCGGGGAGGTGGAAGTCCATGAATAATCCCAAGATCTTAGTGGTGGAGGACGATTCCACCGTTCGCAACCTGATCACTACCACCTTAAAATCGAATAACTATACCTACATAACTGCAGCTAACGGTGAAGCCGCCATTGCAGCAGCTACCACCCAGCAGCCGGATATTGTGTTTCTGGATCTGGGTTTGCCGGATATGGACGGAGTGGAGGTCATTAAGCGCATCCGTTCCTGGTCTCAGATGCCCATTATCGTGATTTCTGCCCGGAGCGAGGACGGAGACAAGGTTGCCGCATTGGATGCCGGTGCGGACGATTATCTGACCAAGCCTTTTTCAGTTACGGAACTTCTGGCTCGTCTTCGAGTCGCTCAACGCCGAATTGCATCAATTGAGAGCAAGCCCGGTGATGCTGTGTTCCACAACGGTAAATTGACGGTGGATTATGCCGCTGGCTGTGCTTTCCTAAACGGTGAGGAGCTGAAGCTGACCCCCACGGAGTACAAGCTTCTGTGTCTGCTTGCAAAGGATGCGGGAAAGGTGCTGACTCACACTTATCTAACCAATAAGATCTGGGGCAGCGCCTGGGAAAGTGATATGGCATCTTTGCGTGTGCACATGGCAACCTTGCGTAAAAAGCTGGAAAAGGATGCTCAGACCCAGTATATCCAAACCCATATCGGCATCGGATACCGGATGCTGAAGGTGGAATAAGGAAAGTTACACGGACCACCTTGGGTTTGAGGTGGTCCGTTGATTATTTACACTTTATCTTCAAAAGTTATCTGTGTTT
>JAZUQE010000112.1:0-6158 GCA_045605575.1 Faecousia sp.
ACGGCGGATATCACCACCTTCTGCTGCAGCGCGGCAGAGGGCGGCACCGTGGAAACGGCGGAGGACACTATGGAGCAGCTGCTGCTGGACCGGTTCGAGGAGGATGAGGATGCCTTCCGGATTTCCTCCCAGAACATTCTGGAGGAGACCATGGGCTCCATCACCTCCGTGCTGTCCATTCTTCTGGGCGGCATTGCAGCCATTTCCCTGGTGGTGGGCGGCATCGGCATTATGAACATCATGCTGGTCACCGTCACGGAGCGGACCCGGGAGATCGGCATCCGCAAGGCCATCGGTGCCAGCCGGGGCAAGATTCTGATGCAGTTTTTGATGGAAGCCATTGTGCTGTGCATGCTGGGCTGCGCATTGGGCATTTTCTTCAGCTGGGCCATCCTGCAGACGGTGTCTGCCGTGGTTGCGGGAACCGGCGTTACCTTCGAACTGGATGGGGGCGTGGTCATGCTTTCGGTGGTGTTCTGCTTTATCATCGGCGTGATCTTCGGATTGTATCCGGCCAACAAGGCGGCAAAGATGAAGCCCATCGATGCCCTGCACTACGGAGGATAAGCCCATGGACAAAGCAAGGAAAAGACAAATCAAAAATGTCGTCACTTGGATCTGCATCGTGGCCGTGGTAGCATTTCTGGCCCTGATGCCCCTGCTGGCAGAGGCCAATGTGGTGGCAGAAGAAAATACGGCAAGTATCCTGTCCGGCACAGTTTCCTCTGGTAGTATTGCGACTGTCGTTCGTGGTGGAGGCAGTCTAACGGAAGAAGTCCCGTTGGAAGTAACCATTCCGTCCGGTGTGAAATTGACAGAATTTCTGGTGGACAATGGGGATGCTGTGGCACCGGGAGACTCGGTTGCTATCGCAGACCCGGTCAGTATCATGCAGGCCATCGTTCAGGTGCAGCAGACCCTGGAGCAGCTTGCAGAGGATATTGAGGATGCGGCAGACGCGGAGGTTTCAGATGAAATCATTGCCCAGGCTGGCGGCCGTGTGAAGATGATTTACGGCCAGGCAGGTGATCGCGTTCAGGATATCATGCTGAAGCACGGTGCCTTGGCGGTGCTGTCCCTGGATGGACTCATGGCGGTGGATATCACCACAGACACGGCCCTGTTCACTGGCGATGCCGTCACGGTGATGCTGGACGATGGCAGCACCGTTTCCGGCTGGGTCGAGTCGGTTCTGGCAGGCCGTGTGACTGTTACCGTGGAAGACAAGGGCTATGCCATTGGCGAAGCGGTTACGGTAACGCTGGAGGGTATGGAACTTGGTGCGGGAATGCTGTATATCCACAACGCCTGGAAAGCAATCGCTTTCTCCGGTACTATTGACAAGGTAAAGGTGGAAGCGGAGGATACGGTTTCCGCCGGAGAGACCCTGTTCACCCTGACGGATACAGCCTATACTGCCGATTTCGAGCTGCTGACAGCCCAGCACCGGGCATATCAGGAAGCCATGCAGGCGCTGTTCCGGCTGTATGAGGACAATACCATCCGGGCAGATCACGGCGGCATTGTTTCCGGCGTGGATGCAAAGAGCATCCATCTGCTGGAAAATAGCAGCCAAATTACTGATTCAAAGCAGTATTCTCTGGAGGAAAGCACCATCCTTTCGGTGATCCCCCAGGATACCATGACGCTGACCATCACCCTGGATGAACGGGAACTGAGTAAGATCTCTCTGGGACAGACCGCCCAAGTCAAAGTGGCGGCTCTGGGCGGAGAGAACTTCGAAGCCACGGTCACTGCCATTGGCACCCGGGGCACCAACAACGGCGGCAACAGCAAATTCACGGTGGAGCTGACCCTGACCCGGGGCGAGAAAATGCTGCCCGGTATGAGCGCCACCGCCAGCATCACCCTGTCAACGGCAAATGATGTGCTGACGATCCCGGTAGCGGCATTGAATGAGGCTGACTCCAAAACCATCGTGTACACGGCGTACAATGCGGAAAACGGAGAACTGCTGAATCCCGTTGTGGTAGAACTGGGCTTATCCGACGGCATCAACGCACAGATCCTGTCCGGTCTCGAAGCAGGAACGGTCTTCTATTACACTTATTATGACACACTGGCGGCGCCTTCCGAGGCCTCGTAATTTCAGAATTCTACTATCCTTTCCTGAAATAGGCCAGCAAAGCTTACGCGGTTAAATACCAAGCTTATGCGTTTTCTCTTTTTCAAATCAGATTTGTTTTGTATATTTTAGACAAAAGTATGCTGTATAATGCGTGATTAATTATCTTGATATGCGAGGTGTCTAGGATGAGAGTGAGAAACTTCTGGCGAATCCCGACAGTGGTTACGGTAGTACTGGCATTGATTTTGGCTGCGGCGATCCCCGTTACCGGCCATTATTCTACCATGATCAATGCGGCTCTGGGTGCTGAAACCCAGAAGATTATCCCCGGTGAAAATTCGGAGATATTCTATTGGACGCAGTACGACACAGAGGAGGAACTGGTTGCCAATGACATGGCTATCTGCCGTCAGCTGGAGGCCGAAGGTGCGGTACTCCTGATGAATAAGGACAATGCCCTTCCTTTGGCAGAGGACACCAAATTCTCTCTGTTTTCTCAGTCTAGTGTAGATCCTGTTCTGACGGGAACAGGATCAGCGTTCATGGCCACTGGAGATGCGACCACGCTGTATGCTGCGTTGCAGGATAGCTTTGCTCCGGGCTGCGTTAATCAGGAGCTTTGGAAGTTCTATAAGACCTCCGGTTATAAGCGGGAAAATGCTAAGCTTTCTGGCGGCAGTCCGGATCAGTACCGGATCAATGAAGTTCCCTGGGAAAAGTATTCCGATGCATTGAAATCTACTTTTGCGGCTTATGGTGATGTGGCGCTGGTCATGTTATCCCGTTCCTCCGGTGAGGGTGCGGATCTACCCAGTGGTCTGGCTTCGCTGGAGCCTTATATGACTGACGGTGATTATCTGCAGCTGTGCGCCGAGGAAAAGGAGCTTCTGCAGAATCTTGATGCACTAAAGAAGGACGGCGTATTCAAGAAAATTGTGGTGATCCTGAACTCTTCCAGCACCCAGCAGCTGGACTTTGTAGATGATTATGATATCGATGCCATGCTGTGGGTGGGTAACATGGGCCTGAACGGTCTGCCTGCAGTGGCAGATATTCTGGCAGGCAAGGTCAATCCGTCCGGTCGGCTCGTGGATACTTTCCTAAAGGATAACCATGCATCTCCTGCTATGGAAAACTATGATGCATTCCCCTATACCAATGCGGAAGAGCTGGGTCTTGCCTATGCACAGAACAATCAGGATGCGGGTATCGACAAATGCAATATGAATTATGTGGTCTATCAGGAAGGTATTTATGTCGGCTACCGTTATTTTGAGACCCGGTACGAGGACTATGTTCTCGGGCAGGGAAATGCTGGCGATTACGACTACAATTCGCAGGTCGCATTCCCCTTTGGTGCCGGACTCAGCTATTCTACCTTTGAATATTCCAACTTTGCCATCGAGGACAAGGGAGATTCCTTTGATGTGTATGTGGATGTGACTAATACATCCAATGTGGATGGAAAGCATACGGTGCAGATTTACTTCCAGTCTCCCTATACCCAGTACGACAAGGACAATGGCATCGAAAAGGCATCTGTGGAGATCTGTGGCTTCGATAAGAAGATGATTCAGGCGGGAAGCACCGAGCATTTTACCATCAATGTCCTAAAAGACGATCTGACCAGCTACGATGCCAACAACGCCAAGACCTATATTCTGGATGCCGGTGATTACTATTTTACCGTTGGCACCGATGCACACAACGCAGTGAACAACATTTTGGCAGCAAAGGGTGCAGACATCGCCCGAATGATTGGAACCGGTGATGCGTCCCTGACCGCTAAATGGACGGTAGAGAAACTGGACACCACGACTTACTCCATTTCCCCCTACACCGGAAATGCCATTACCAATCTCTTTGATGATGCGGACCTGAATAAGTATGAGGGCGCGGGCGGTCAGACTGTGACTTACCTAAGCCGCAGCGATTGGGAGGGTACTTATCCCACTACCCAGTCTCTATATGTGACGGATGCAATGTGGGCGGACGGTCTGACCCACGAGGAAAGCGGCCGCGCCGCCATCGTGGAAAAGATGAAGCAGAAGTATTGGTCCGATGCGACCACAGTTCCCACAAGCGGCGTATCCGGAACGCTGAAGGCCATCGATTTCGTGGGCGTTGACTACAATGATCCTTCTTGGGACGCACTGGTCAGCCAGATAGCCTATGAAGATCAGCTAAATGTGGTCTATAACGGTGCATATAACACGCCGGCGTTGCCTGCCATTAACTTACCTGCTACCCAGGAGATGGATGGCCCCACGGGCTTCACCAAGAGCCTGATGGGAGGCGGCAGCGGCATGGCATTTACCTCTGAGGATGTGATGGCTGCCACCTTCAACCGGGAATTGATAAAGCTGGTTGGTGCGCAGATTGCCGAGGATATGCTTCATGGCAATCAGGGCGCCAGTGCATCTGCCATCGCGGGCATTTATGCCCCGGGTGCAAATATTCACCGCACACAGTATCTTGGTCGGCACAACGAATATTACAGCGAGGATGGCTGGCTCTCTGGTGAAATTTGCGCGGCAGAGGTGCAGGGTATCCGCAGTAAGGGCATTCTGGCGTTTATTAAGCATTACGCGCTGAATGATCAAGAGGAAGGCCGTTACGGTGTCTCCGTTTGGGCCAATGAGCAGTCTATCCGTGAAATCTATCTGGAAGCCTTTGAAGGTGGTATTCGAGGCGGTGCCATGAACGTAATGTCCAGTTTTAACCGGGTGGGTGTCGTTTGGGCAGGTGCTCATTATGGCCTGATGACTGGTATCCTCCGGGATGAGTGGGGCATGGAAGGTGCTGCTGTTACCGACATGGCCATGAATGCAAAATGGATGGATTACCGCATGGGCGTTCTGGCGGGTCAGGACTACTGGTGCGGACAGAAGGGAACAATGGGCACCTTGGACGGCAGCGAGAGTGACCCTGCCATTACTACTGCGGTCCGCCGTTCGGTTAAAAATGTGATCTATTCCGTGACACGGACCCACGCCATGAACGTTGGCGATGCAACGATTGTTGCTGTCACCCCCTGGTGGCAGACAACCCTATATATTGCTACCGCTGTTATGACGGTCATGGCAGCAGGCTGCGTGATCATGATGATGCAAACAGGCAAGAAAAACAAAGTGGGGGTCAAAAAATGAAGAAGATATTTGTAAAATCTATCGCGCTGCTGATTGTGCTTGCGTCCTTGTTGGCTATGGTGGGTTGTAGCCAGGGAGGAACACCGACAGAACCGCCTACGGAACCTTCTACGGAGCCGGTTGCTGCGGTTCCGGAGCGGGGAGTCCCGGATAAATCCAACCTGCTTTACACCGATGCCATTGAGAGCTACAAAAAGACCGACTGGACTGCCCAGTGGATCTGGACGAAGGGCTGCAGCGAGGATAGCTATGTAGCTTTCCGCAAGACGTTCACCTTGGAAGAAGCGGTGGAGAGTGCAACGGCCTATATTTCCGCCGTGGACAAGTATGTCCTGTGGGTTAACGGTGAGCTGGTCACACTGGACGGTTCTTTGAAGCGCGGCCCGACTCCCTATGATTCTTACTATGATTCCATTGAAATCACCAATCTTCGTGAAGGCGAGAATGTGATCGCCATGCTGGTGGCATTCAACGGCCGATCCGGTGACGGTTCTATCGTGCCGGTGATTACGGATGAATTGGGTGACGAATATGCCCAGGCCGGCATGATCTTCGAAATGAATGCAGGCGGCCAGGTAATCAAGTCGGACAGCAGTTGGAAGGCACAGCGCCACAACGCCTATAAGAATCGTGTTACCGGCGGTGCCAAATATCCGAAATATGACCAGTCCTCCATGCTTGCTGAGCGAAATGTGTACTATGTAGCCTCCGATGATATCGGTGCGTATACCACGGCTGCTTACGATGACAGTGCCTGGGAGAATGCGACCCTGATTGCCAACGCAGGTGATCTGCCTTTCGGCGACCTGTATGCTGCGATGATCAAGCCCATCAAGTTCTATGAAATTACCGATTTTGAAAATGCCAGCGACTATGTAGGCAAGACCCTTACTGAGGATACCACCCTGGTGCTGAACTTC
>JAZUQE010000113.1:0-2074 GCA_045605575.1 Faecousia sp.
CGGAGAAAACGGTGTCCGGTTTGCATCCATCATGGATGGAACCCATACATCCGGACGAACGGGTATCGGTGCCGTGTTCGGGTGGAAAAACCTAAAAGCTATCACGGTTACAGGGACAAAGGCTCTACCGATCCGCAACCCGAATAAAGCTTCCTTACTGAACAAGAAATACTTCCAAATGCTGCACGCACACCCTTTGACCGGCAAAGACAGCCGCAGTGGAACACCTACCTCAAAACGCTGTTCCGGATGCCCCATTTTATGCCGGCGGCAGTTCACCAAAGGAGCAGATCGTCAAACAGATCTGTTCAACCGGCTGGGTATGGATTCCGGTTCCTCACTAGATGCCGCCAATTGGGCATATGCAGCCTCCGCGCAGGGCGTTTTTGATTGGAATCTTCCGACCCGGGAACAGCTATATGAGGATATTGCTTTTCGCCGTGGCGCAGGCAAAGAACTGGCTGAAGGCGCAAAATATCTCTCCGGGAAATACGACTTCAAATTACCAAAGGAAAAAGGATCGGCCCATGACAGCCACAACCGAGATGACAGCTATCTCGCACTGTTACGGGGCTGGGGCTTTGATCCGGATGCTATGTCAGACGAAATCCGTCTGAATTGCATGCTACTGTATTTAGATCTGTGCGAGGCGCTCTCCGCATCCGGCCTGTGTATGTTCACCGTCAACGCATTCTGCTCTGGAATACTGCTGACAAAACCGGTTTCCTTGCGCAGCAAGCTTATCCGCCGTATAGCAGCGGCCAACGCTGATCGGTTCCTGCGTCGAATCGTCCGCAAACCGGAAACTCTGTGTATTCCGCTGCCTCTTTTCTGGCAGACGAAGATTTTGTATGCTGTTTCTGGGTTGAAACTGACACCGGGACAGTTGATCCGGGTAGGTGAGCGGTGTTTTGCGCTGGAACAGTTGCTGTCGCTCCGCTTTGGCGGTGATGCAGAAAAGCTGCCAAAGATGCTTGCTAAAGAAAGAATCTGTACCCCCAGCGAATATTTCGCAGCCCGTGGTTGGTCTGCCCAAGGTATTCCCCCTGAACTATAAATCACTTAAGATGAATCCCCACAGCCAGCTCCCTATGAGATAGCTGTAGGGATTCTTCTGTTTATCCACACATTGGAAGAAACAGTGATTTCTCTTTAAAATAAGATTGGAATGAAACTTAAGGAGGAAAAGCACATGGTAACATTTTTTGAAACACTGGGTGGTACATATCGGCAAGAGGGAGACTATCTGCTACCCAACATTGAAATTCCTGAAATTCCGCAACTGGGCTTTTGGGGTCAACGGCGGCATAAGTACTTGTTGGAGCACCAGCACGCCCTCTATACTGCGCTGTTTATCAGCGGTAAGTTGGCTGCTCACATAGAGGAGATCGACCGGGTGGCGGCTAAGATGTTCGACCGGGTGCTAGAGCAGCTAAAGGCGCGGGATGGCATTACCGAGGAACTGAAAGCACAGCAACAAATGGAGTGGGTGCGACGGATGAATGCAATTCGCAATGAGGCAGAAGCCGCAGTCATGGGGGAGTTGATCTACGAATGAGGACGCCCAAAAGAAGACTTGTTCTTACTCCAGCCGAGTATCAGTTAATGTTTATGGGTCTGCTCCAATTCCGAAACAAGCTGATCCGGAATGGCAGATACCCGGATGTAATCAACGAACTAATGATCAAACTACAGAAAGCGAGGAAGTATCGGCATGAATAAACTTGCAGGGAGGATGAGCGCCTACATAGAAACTCACCCATTCGATTCAGGAGACAGCGGCTGTAAAACCGTTCTGGATCAATTGTACCAAGCTTATGCTGAATCTCACGAAACCGACCCTGAAGAGATCGGTAACGGTTTTAAAGAATTGGAAGAATTCCTATGCTCCCTCCCGTTGGAGGATAATAACGCCGTCTTCAATCTTTGCTGCCGTTTATGTAGTGCCTACGAACATAAAGCTTTTCTGGACGGATTGCAATATGGAGTTCACTTGATGCAGGAATTGAAACAGAATAAATAAAAAATCCAAGAAAGAACATTTTTAAAGGTACGGTATTTTAAAATTGCTACA
>JAZUQE010000114.1:0-3179 GCA_045605575.1 Faecousia sp.
TATTTTACTGCAATTGCTTCAATTTCGCACAGAACACCCTTAGGAAGGGTTTTTACAGCCACGCAGCTGCGGGCAGGCTTGGAGATGAAGTACTTGGAGTAAACTTCGTTGAAAGCTGCGAAATCACCCATATCAGCCAAGAAGCATGTGGTCTTGAATACCTTTTCAAAACCTATACCCGCTGCTTCCAAAATGGCTCCCACGTTCTTGCAACTCTGCTCAGCCTGCGCTGTGATGCCTTCCGGAGTAGAACCATCCGCAGGACTTACAGGAATCTGACCGGAGGTATAGACGAACCCGTTGACTTCGAATGCCTGAGAATAGGGGCCAATTGCTGCCGGAGCATTTTCGGTGTATATGATCTTCATGAATGATTCCTCCAATTATTATGCCTGATCTTTCAGTTTCAGGTACAGTTTCTTGCAGTTCATAACGCTTACCGCAATGGCAAACACCGTAATCGCAAGGATGATGATTACAGACAAGGATTCCGGGATCTTAATACCTACAACTTTCAGCAGCATGATCGGCAGATACA
Organism: Faecousia sp.; assembly: GCA_045605575.1. Lineage (GTDB taxonomy): Bacteria > Bacillota > Clostridia > Oscillospirales > Oscillospiraceae > Faecousia. The sequence goes on from JAZUQE010000114.1 coordinate 539, forward strand.
ATGCAAGCAGACCATACTCAACGGTATAGTGCTTTTTTAGCCCAGCATCGCAGTCCAATTTGAAAATCTTTTTACTCAGGATAAAGCAGATCACACCGCCATGCATGCCAAAGAGCGCAAGAGCAAACAGCAACATATTTTCCTTTGCACTGATAAACTGCATAGCGCAGATAAAACCAAAGGCAAGAAGAATTCCAAGTGCAAACATCAGGAACTTTCCCTGCGCTTTTTTATTTTGCAGACCCATTTCTAATACTCCTTTCACAGATGATCCTTCTCTCTGTAAGAATGAACCCGGAACCGGTGGGCTCAATCCGGTTCCGGGCCATTACGATAAAAGAAGAGAGAGGAGAATTCTATGCCCGTTTGATGTAAGTTTAGATTGCTACTTCAGAAGCGATTTCCTTCTCAACAGCGACCTTTCTTTCAGCCAGCTTGTCAACATCGACTGCTTTGATCTTGACGCGGATCCAGCAGTAGACAAACAGAGCGATGGTGATACCGATGATCATCAGAACTTCGGTCAGGCCGTCCAGGCTGCGCAGGGAGTTGAACATAACGAATAGGTTGCAGAAGCAGCACAGGAGCATCATAAAGATATAAACAGGATAAGGCATATGGAAAATGCTCTTCTTCCAATGCTCGGGGTACTTCTTGGGGAACTTCATAACTACGATGTTGCAGTACAGCTGCAGGAACATGGAGGGAACCAGAATCATGGAAACGATATCCTGAATATCGAAACCAAAGATGATGGGAATCAGAGACACCACATAGAATGCGCCCTGAATGACCCAGGGATAACCGTTCTTATCAACCTTGGTGCATGCCTTGGGCAGCCAGCCGTCACGGGCAATGGCAAGCAGGGGGTAACGCAGCATAGCAACACCAGCCAGCAGGGAGGTTGCAAATGCACAGAAAACACCAACGATGATGAACAGATAATGCAGAGGCAGAGGGAAGATTTCCTTAGAGACAACAGCCAGGCTCTGGCCCATAACCTGCTCGATGGGCAGGACACCGCCGGCAACGACAGCCATCAAGAAGTAGATGACGGCCAGCGCAGCGTTGGACAGGATCAGGCTGAGGGGGATGGTCTTAGTGGGATTCTTGGTGACAGCTGCCATTGCAATAGCACCGTTACCACCACTGACAGTTGCAGACATCAAGCTACAAGCGACCAGGAACATGAAGGGACCCTTGGAGAACATGCCGGGGGCGGTAAAGAAATCGGAGCGGACCTTGGGCAGACCGAAAGCCAGGAAGAAACCGATAGAGATCAGCAGAACCACGACCATGGTGCTCTGCATTCTTGCGATGAACTTGGTGCCCTTGATGGTTGCAAGGAATGCCAGGGTGATGATCAGAACACCGATGGGCTTGGTGTACGGCAGAATGCCGGGAACAAATTCACCGAAATACTCCACCATACCGGTACCGTACTGAGAGAACATCAGGCCGACAAACAGAACCGTCAAACCCGAAACACCCGTAAAGACCGGGGGCAGGATCAAGCTTTGCTGAGAGTAGACGCCGCCACGCAGAGAGAACATGGAGGACATCACATAGCTGAACATATTGGAGCCGAACATTGCAACGACTGCTGCCAGAACCGCATAGCATGCGGAACGACCGGTCAGAATCAGTGCAACACCCAGCAGGAGGAAGATGCCGGAGCCGATCTGTCCTCCAATGCCTATTGAGAAGCAATCAAATAGGCCTAATTTTTTCTGATTTTCATCTGCGGAACCGTGGGGATGACCATGACCATGGCCGTGGCCTTGTCCGTGAGTAGGATGCTTCTGCTCTTCCATTTTTCTCTTTCCTTTCTATTGTGTATTATTGAAACTGAGCGGCGATACGCTCAAAAGCTTCCTGAATCAATGCTCTGCGGGTGGACAGGCAGATCCGTTCAAAACCGTCACCCAGATCCGGATCAAACATCTTGCCACCCTCCAGCAACACGTTTGCATCCACATAAATACGCTTGTGGATTTCTTCTGCGGACAGTCCGTAATCCCGGAAATCCATCCAGAAGATGTAGGTGCCCTCGGGACGGACGCACTTCATCTTGGGCAGATTCTTCTTGCAGAAATCCAGAACCCAGTCGAAGGTTCCGTCAATGTAATCACGGAGCTGATCCAGCCATTCATCACCACCGTTGTATGCGCCGATGATGGCAGCAACCGTTACGGGGGAGGGCATCTTCATACCCAGGCGGAATGCAACCTTCCGCTTCATTTCCGGATCCGTGACGATCACGTTGGATGCCTCCAGACCGGCAACGTTAAAGGACTTGTTGACACCGGTACAGGTCATAATGCCCTTTCCGCCGGTGACCTTTGCAATGGGATGGAAAGGCACGTCCTTACGGGTCAGATCTGCGTGGATCTCATCGGAAATGATGGTGACTCCGTGCTTCCGGCAGATCTCATACATCCGCATCAGCTCTTCGTCGGTCCAGACACGTCCGGTAGGATTGTGGGGATGGCACAGCAGGAAAACCTTCGTGGTTTCCTGCGCAGCCTTAGCTTCAAAATCCTCAAAATCCACAGTATAGTAGCCGTCTGTATTTACCAGCTGGCTGTTCACAAGCTGACGCCCAGTACCCTGAATCACACGGGCGAAGGGGGTGTAGATG
>JAZUQE010000115.1:0-18267 GCA_045605575.1 Faecousia sp.
GTCCGGGGACCATACGGAAGGTCCCCGGCGGCTCTTTGGATACTTTCTGGCCGGACAGAAAGTATCATATTCCCAATAAAGCTTCTTTTGCAGCAAAAAGCCGATTCCCTTTCCGCACAAAAAACATCACGCTGTACCCACAGGTGCGGAGGTAGAAAGAACAAGGGAGGGTCAAGCCCCTCCCCTACGGGGTGCGGAGTGAGAATGGGAATGAGATTGCCACGACCAGTCTGCGGACTGGTCTCGCAATGACAGGGAGTTGAGAAGGTGCGGAGGGGAGCCTTGGCGGGCGGCAGGTTGCCGCCCCTACGGGATCGCAAGGAGCCAGAGGGGATTCCAAAGGGGAAAACAGCGGCTGTTTTGGATGAAGTAGATCCGATCCGTTTTCCCCTTTGGCCGTCTGGGGAGTCCGGGGACCATACGGAAGATCCCCCGGCGGCTCTTTGGATACTTTCTCGCCGGAGAGAAAGTATCATATTCCCAATAAAGCTTCTTTCGGGGGAAAAAGCCGATTCCCTTTCCGCACAAAAAACATCGCGTTGTACCCACAGGTGCGGAGGTCGGCGCGGGATTCTTGACACGCCGTTTCCTCCACACTTCCCATGATCCGGAGATCAAATAGCAGGATCCCATGAAAACAGATTCCTGTAGATTTTTTAACCTACTTATGCTACAATCAAGTGGCAAATACTTCTTAACACTCAGAAGGGAGACAGAATTATGGGGTTGATAAAAGCCGGTATTGGTGCTTTGGGCGGCGTGTTAGCCGATCAGTGGAAGGAATTCTTCTATTGCGATGCCATGCCCTCCGATATTCTGGTCAAAAAGGGCCAGAAGCGGATCAGCGGCAGATCCTCCAATACCAAAGCAAGCGACAATATTATTTCCAGCGGCTCCGGTATTGCTGTGGCCGATGGCCAGTGCATGATCATCGTGGAGCAGGGCAAGGTGGTAGAGGTCTGCGCCGAGCCCGGTGAGTTTACTTACGATGCGTCTACCGAACCCTCCATCTTCGCAGGGTCTCTGGGCAGCAGTATTCTGGATACCTTCAAAACCATCGGCAAGCGGTTTACCTACGGCGGTGATACCGGTAAGGATCAGAGAGTGTATTATTTCAATACTAAGGAGATCCTGGATAATAAATTCGGCACCCCCAGTCCGATCATCTTTGAGGTCACCAATAAGCGCATCGGCATGAGCAGAACGGTCCAGGTCCGCTGTAACGGTGTCTATTCCTACACCATCTGCGATCCGCTGCTGTTTTATACCAAGGTCTGCGGCAATGTGGAATATGAATACACCCGCAGCCAGATCGACACCCAGCTGAAGACCGAGTTCATATCTGCCCTGCAGCCTGCTTTTGGCGCACTGGCAGAGCTGGAGCTGCGGCCTGCCCAGCTGCCTGCCAAGGTAAACGAGCTGAAGGCAGCTATGAACGAAGCGCTAAAGGCAGAGTGGGTGGAATCCAGAGGCATCCGCGTAGAGAAGATCGCGCTGAATCCCATCACGCTGACCGATGAGGATATGCAGAAGATCAACGAGATGGAGGACGCGGCCACCATGGGCGCCAATCCCTTTATGATGGCGGGCCGTATGACCGATGCCACTGCCGACGCCATGGAGGCTGCTGCAAGCAACAGTGCAGGCGCCATGACCGGCTTTATGGGGCTTGGTATGGCAGGCGGCGCTATGGGCGGCGGCTTCAACGCGGCCCAGGGCTTGTATAATATGGGGCTGCAGCAGATGCAGCAGGCCGCGCCCGGTGTGGAAGGCTGGCATTGTGCCTGCGGTGCTGTGACTACCGGCAAGTTCTGCCCGGAATGCGGTGCTAGAAAGCCCGAGCCCAAGGCCGGCTGGCTGTGCAAGTGTGGTGCAACGGCCACCGGAAAGTTCTGCCCGGAGTGCGGCAGTCCCAAGCCTGCCCAGGAAGGCTGGCGTTGTGCCTGCGGCGCGGTGAATCAGGGCAAGTTCTGTCCGGAGTGCGGGGCAAAAAAACCTGCGGGTGTTCCCCAGTACAAGTGCGACAAATGCGGCTGGATGCCCGCCGATCCCGAGAATCCGCCCCGGTTCTGCCCGGAGTGCGGCGACCCCTTTGACACCGGAGATGTCATGTAATATCCCGTAGGGCGGTGGGTGGTAAGCCCACCGCCTGCTTGGTTTAAGGAGTGAGATTTTTGGCTGTATTACAGGAATATAAGTGTCCTTGCTGTGATGGTGCCATTGCCTTTGACAGTGCGGCGCAGAAAATGAAATGTCCCTACTGCGATACGGAATTTGAAATGGAGACCCTCCTGTCCTATGACGAGGTCCTGAAGGAGGACCGGCCCGATCATATGCAATGGGACACTTCAGCCGGCAGCACCTGGCAGGAGGGAGAAACCGAAGGCCTGCGGATGTATATGTGCCAGTCCTGCGGCGGTGAGATCGTAGGTGACGAACATACCGGCGCCACCGCCTGCCCTTACTGCGGCAACCCTGTGGTCATGATGGGCCAGTTTGCGGGCAGCTTGAAGCCGGATTACGTGATCCCCTTCAAGCTGGGTAAGGAAGCGGCGGTGCAGGCGCTGAAAAAGCATTATTTTGGGAAAAAGCTGCTCCCGAAGGCCTTCAAGGACGAGAATCATATCCGGCAGATCAAGGGCGTGTACGTGCCCTTCTGGCTGTTTGACACGGACGTGGATGCCAATATCCGCTATAAGGCCACCCGTGTCCGCAGCTGGAGCGACAGCAACTACCGTTACACCGAGACCAGCCATTTCTCCGTCAGCCGTGGCGGACAGCTGGGCTTTGAACGGGTACCGGTGGATGGCTCCTCTAAGATGGATGATACGCTGATGGAGTCCATTGAGCCCTATGATTTCTCCGAAGCAGTGGATTTCCAAACTGCCTATCTGGCAGGCTATCTGGCAGATACGTACGATGTGGATTCCCAGGCCAGTATGGAACGAGCCAACGAGCGGATCAAACGCAGCACGGAGGAGGCGTTTGCCTCCACTGTGATGGGCTACACCACGGTAGTCCCTGTTTCCTCCCATGTAAGCTTGCAAAACGGCAGCGCGAAATACGCGCTCTATCCGGTCTGGCTGCTCAATACTGTTTGGAATGGCAAAAACTATACCTTTGCCATGAATGGACAGACCGGAAAGCTGGCTGGAGACTTGCCTCTGGATAAGGCAGCTTATGCCAAGTGGCTGTTTGGACTCACCGGGGCCATTGCCGCAGCGGTATTTGCGCTGCTGTGGCTGCTGTAAGGGGGTGGGCATATGATGAGAAAATTGCTTTGCTGTATTCTGATCCCTGTGCTTTGCCTGGCACTGGCGTGCCCTGTTCCGGCAGCGGAGACCCAGAAGGCGGTTGCACCGCCGCTGATCGATGATGCGGATCTGCTATCCGTTTCGGAAGAGGCAGCGCTGCTGGAAACGCTGGAAACGATCAGCCGGCAGCATCAGGTGCAGATAGCCGTCGTGACCGTACAGTCTACAGGAGGATACTCTGCTGACGCATACATCAACTATGTATATGACAGCTATGCCTACGGCTTCGGTCCCAATCGTGACGGTGTGCTGCTGGTGGTGGATATGGGCTCGCGTACCCTCCGCATTTTGTCCAACGGTCTGGCGGCAGATGCCATTACCATGAGCGTGATCGAGGAACTGACTGAGCAGTTGACCCCTTACCTTAGTGAGGGAGATTATGCCGGGGCCTTTGACCGGTTTGCTGACCGGTGCGCGTATTATATTAACGGCCATATCAACGGCTTTCCTCTCCCCGTTGGAAGAAATCTGCTGATCTCGCTGGTGGTGGGACTGGTGATCGCCTTGATCGTCACCGGCGTTATGCGTGGCCAGCTGAAATCCGTCAGCCGGAAGCCAGCAGCAGCGGATTATATGAAAAAGGGCAGTATGAAGCTTACGCTTACCCATGATATTTTCCTCTACCGGAATGTGACCCGGCAGGCCAAACCCAAAAGCACCTCCGGCTCCGGCAGTTCCTCCGGCGGCTCCCGCAACGTAGGCGGCGGAAGATTCTGATCAAAAGCAGCCAGGGCTGTATCAAACATCATGCTTTCCCTAAACATTTTACCATAAATCTATAGTCTCTCTACGAGGCTGAAGCCACCTCCCCCGTCCCCTCCAGGCGCGCACTTACGGATGGTGCAGCGGAGTCTCTGCTCTACAGAACAGTGTACTATAAAGGGTTATTCTCTGATCTTAAGGGATTGGAGACGGATAGCTTTTATTTGTATCAAAAAGCATACTTTTTAAATACAGACAAAAAAAGCAACTTTGTTGACATTGAGTTGAAAAATGCGGCATATAATATACAGATCATGAGACAAGAAGGGCTGCATATCTATGAGCAAACAAAAGCTTTCTCCGCTTTACCGCGTGATCAAAGGGCTGGTCAAGCTGTTTTATCCCAGGATCCAGGTGGTGGGAGTGGAAAATCTGCCGCAGGAGTCTGTGATCCTGGTGGGCAACCACAGCCAGATGAACGGCCCCATTGCCAGCGAGCTGTACGCGCCCGGCACCCATTATACCTGGTGCGCCGGGCAGATGATGGCGCTGAAAGAAGTTCCGGCATATGCCTATCAGGATTTCTGGTCTGGCAAGCCTAAGTACATCCGTTGGTTTTATAAGCTGCTTTCCTATCTCATTGCGCCGCTTTCTGTGTGCGTGTTCAACAATGCCAATACCATCGGCGTGTATCACGATACCCGCATCCTTTCCACCTTCAAGCAGACCGTCCAACGCCTGCAGGAGGGTGCGAATGTGGTGATCTTCCCGGAGCACAGTGTGCCCCATAATCACATTGTCTGCCAGTTCCAGAACCGGTTTATCGATGTGGCCAAGCTGTACTATAAGCGAACCAGGAAGGCAGTCTGCTTTGTACCCATGTATCTTGCGCCAAAGCTGAAGAAGATGTACTTAGGAACCCCGATCCGCTTTGATCCGGAAGCCCCCATCGAAACCGAACGAACACGTATCGCCGAAAGGCTGATGGAGGAGATCACCCAAATGGCGGTCCGTGCGCCGTTACACAAGGTAGTTCCTTACAACAACATTCCTTCCAGGCAATACCCGACGAACATTCCCAAGGAGGGAGTTTATGAGAAAACCGGAAGTTGATTACCGTCAGTTCCGCTTGTCACGCATCCGGGAACCCCGTTTTTCCCATTTGCTGTTGCTGCTGGGCTGGGTAGGATATTTTTGCCTTTATTTTCTTACAGAGAATTTGATCCCTGCGGAAAACTGCACCCCGGTACATATGTGGCTGGACGATGTGATCCCTTTTTGCGAGTGGTTTCTGATCCCTTATGTATTCTGGTATGCGCTGATCGTTTTTTCGCTGGGATGGTTTTTGCTGTATCACGTGGATAGCTTTAAGCGTTTGCAGACCTTCATTATCATTACCCAGATCTGTGCCATGGCAGTTTATATCCTTTTTCCGAACCGGCAGGATCTTCGGCCGGAGGTGCTGCCCCGGGATAATTTTCTCACCCGCTGCATTGCTCTGCTGTACCGCTTCGATACCAACACCGGGGTCTGCCCGTCGCTGCATGTGGCCTATTCCCTCGGCATTGCCTCCGTGTGGCTGAAGGAAAAGAATGCCTACAGATGGTGGAAAGCGTTCGTTGTGGTGGCGGTGGCGCTGATCTGCCTGTCTACTATGTTTATCAAGCAGCATTCGGCGGTGGATTTCTTTGCCGCCCTGCCTGTGTGCCTGCTGGCAGAGATTTTGATCTACGGCAAGGACTACTGGCTGCCTAAGCTGCGAAGGACCAAACAAATGCCATAATGTCCGGGCGTGCCGAATCACGGCACGCCCCATCTGCTTCTTGCATTTTGCGCAGAAAACTGGTAAACTGACTGCAAAAGCATTTGGGGGATGGTGACTTTCCTCCCTGTTCCAATCGGTAAATCTGTATCAAAATGCTTGACAACAACGGGAAAACTTACTATACTTTTATTATGTGAACGTGTTCACAAAAAGGAGTCCTTATGCCCAAGATCATCGAAAATCTGGAGAGTAAGCTGATCGAGGAAGCAAAGAAGCAGATCCAGGAGGTAGGCTACAGCGCTACCACCATCCGCTCCGTGGCAAAGAAGTGCGGTGTGGGTGTCGGCACGGTGTATAATTACTTTCCGTCCAAGGATAATTTGTTAGCTTCCTATATGCTCGCCGACTGGAAGGATTGTATCCGTGTCATTGAAGCCATCAGCCAGGAAGCACAGACGGCCCATCCTGTGGTGCGGTGCATATATGACCAGCTCCTTGCCTATGCCAGGCGCCATCAAGCCATTTTTCAGGATGAAGCGGCCGCGTCTGCCTTTGCCGGTTCCTTCAGCCGGTATCACGCAATGCTGCGCAGCCAGTTGGCTGCGCCCCTTCGCAAATTCTGCCACGGCGACTTTGCAGCGGAATTTATTGCGGAAAGCCTGTTGACCTGGACGATGGCGGGAAAAAGTCTGGACGAGATCTGCGGCATGATCGACAAATTGTTTTGACGTGCCGTTTCCGTTGTAATTCTTGGGACTGCGCGGCGCGCAGTCCCATTTATGTTTAAGGAGAGATGTACTATGTCCAGCTTTGAAAACCTTCGTGTGGTGGATAATTTCTACCAGACCTCCCTGTTCTTCCCCATGCCCACCGTGGTGATCAGCACCCTGTGCGAGGATGGCACGACCACCCTGGGTCCCTACTCCCTGGTGCAGCCTTATTATGTGGCCGGTAAGGATTACTATGCCATGCTGCTTTCTTGCCGCAACTCTTCCAATACGGCGCAGAATATTCTTCGCGCCGGCAAGTGCGCCATCAACTTTGTAGATGATAAGCCCAAGACCTTCAAAGAGTGTGTCAAGCTCTCCTGGCCCGGCGATAAGCCCGAGGACAAGATGCCGGGCTGCCAGTTCAAGCTGGAAAAGAGCCAGATCGAGGAGCAGACCGGCGAAACGCGCCCCATGGTCCTCAGTGATGCCATTCAGGTCATCGAGTGCAGTTGGGTCCGGGAGCTGGATAACGCCCAGAATGACCAGCCTGGCGAGCTCCATGGTTATGAGCCTCCTTACCATGATTTCAACGGTATTACCTCCAAATTCGGTGCCCACTTCATTTTGAAGGTGGACCGCATCCTTATGAAGAAGAAGTATTCTGACGCGATCATCAACGGTGTCCGCGCCCAGGACTTCCCCAGCCTGCCTGTAGACTATGGCTACCGGGACAGCAAGAATTTCTGGTTCCACCGTAAGACTCGTATGCGCGCTGAGCTGCTGCCTATTCGTAAGCAGAGCCTGGATTCCGTCCGCTACGCGGCTGACCGGGCAGATGATAAGGTTAAGTTCACCGATGACGCTCTGGAGACCATTCTGAATGTACCCCGTGTCTTCCTTCCCCTGGTTCTGAAGGGCTGCGTGGACTGGGCCAAGGAAAATAATTGTGAGCTGATCACCGCTGCAGAAATGAAGATCATCAACGACAAGCGGTCTAAGGAAAAGAATAAGAAATAAGGAGGAACGCGCAAATGAAAGTTGTTCTGGCAGGTGCCTTTGGTAATCTGGGTGCCGAAATTTTGAAGTGTCTGTGCGCTGCAGGCCACGAGGTCGTAGCGGCTGACCTGAAAGAGCGTCCTGTGGAGGGTTGTGAAGGTAAGTACACCTTCAAAGCCATCAATGCCACCAAGCCTGAGACTCTGGAAGGCCTGTGCGATGGCGCGGAAGTGGTCATCACTACTATGGGTCTGACCGGCGCATCCACAACTGTTACATCCTATGATATCGACTATCAAGGCAATATGAACCTTTACGAGGCGTGTAAGAAAGCCGGTGTCAAGAAGTTCAACTACATCTCCGTCATTTCCTGTGATGAGCCCGGCGCCGAGAAGGTGCCTATGCTGCATGCCAAGTACCTGGTAGAGCAGGAGATCAAGGCGCAGCCCATGGACTGGGTGATCTACCGTCCTACCGGCTATTTTTACGACATCGCCAAGGTCTTCAAGCCCTATGTGGATAAGGGCGAGATGCAGCTGCTGAAGGGCTACGGCGGCGTCAAGGCCAATGTGGTGGATTGCCCCGATTTTGCCCAGTTCATCGTAGACCATATGTGTGATACCAATGTCACCTACAATGTAGGCGGTAAGGAGACCTATACCTATGAGCAGATGGCCCAGATGTGCTTCGACGCGGCCGGTAAGCCCCTGAAGATCAAGTGGGCTCCCATCTGGCTGTTCGGCATCCTGGCAAATCTTCCCAAGATCAAGAAGGCCGGTAAGCATGATATTATCCTCTTCTCCAAGTGGACGCTGAGCCATAATCTGGTGGGCGATACGGAAGTGGGCGACAAGAGCTTTGCCGAGTACCTGAAGGTCTACTTCGGAAAGGAGTAAGCATATGTGGAATTGGGGTCATTTGGGAATCTTCTTCGCACTGAGCCTCTTGGTTTGCCTGTGCGGCTTTAAGAAGTATGTGTATTTTCTGTCCATCGGATACGGCTTCTCCGTAGCTGTCATCGGTGTGGCCATGGCCGTGATGAGCGTTATGGGTGTGTATCCTGCTGCCGGACTTTCCCACTATATTCAGTTTGCGCTGTTTCTGATCTATGGCTTCCGGCTCTCCGGTTTCTTGCTGATCCGGGAGATCAAGAATGCTTCCTACCGCAAGACGCTGGCTGAGGCCACCGGTGACGAAAGCAAGATGCCCGTCTTTGTCAAGGTGGTTATGTGGCTGATGGTGGCTGTGCTGTATGTAGCACAGACTTCCGGCGTGGCGTTCCGGCTGTTTAATGGCGGTGCAAGCTCTGTGTGCCAGTGGGTCGGTATCGCCATCTCGGTATTTGGTATCGTGCTGGAGGCTGTTGCGGATCAGCAGAAGTCTAAGCAAAAGGCAGAGCGGCCCGATATGGTCGCCACCAAGCAGCTGTATAAGATCGTCCGCTGCCCCAACTACTTTGGCGAGATCCTGTTCTGGACCGGTGTGACGGTGTCCTGCCTGGATGTACTGCAGGGTGTGGGCCAGTGGATCACCGTGCTGGTGGCATATGTCTGCATCGTCTACATCATGTTTAATGGTGCCCAGCGTCTGGAAAAGCGTCAGATGGCCCGCTACGGTGATCATGCGGAGTATAAGGCTTACGCCGACAAAACTCCTATCATCATCCCCCTGCTGCCCATCTACCACCTGAACAAACAGTAATTCCATAAAAGGGCCATCAGTCGATGGCCCTTTTTGAAAAGAGAGGTAATCACTATGTATAATTTCACTGTCCCCATGGCGCTGATGGACTACATACCCGTTGCATTTTTTGCAGTGAGCGCAGTGCTTCTGCTGCGTGACCTGTACAACAAGATGTTTAAGGGTGCTTACGCCCTGCTGGCTGCCGGCAGCGTGAACGTTTTTATGGCCGGTTTCTGTAAGGCCACCTGGAAGCTGCTGTATGCGGCTGGGATCTGCGATTTTGTAGCTCTGGAAGAGATGTTCATGCCTGTCAACTCCCTGGGGCTGCTGTTTGTGGGCCTAAGTCTGATCGGGATGCTGTGCTGGAAGCGTAAGGGGGCTATGCTCAGTGTGGCCCCGGTGGCATTTACAAGCTCTATGCCCTTTATTATGATGATGGTGGTTGGCCTGGGTGGCTTGTGCGCAGGACTCAGTGTGCTGTCTGCCAAGATGAAAAAGGCTCCTGTTATGGTCTTGTTTATCCTATCTTTTGTGTGCGCCATGGCTATGGGCTATATGTCCAGCCAGGATTCTACCCAGAGCTGGGTCAACTGGGTCGAGCAGAGCATCAACACCGTGTCCCAGCTGTGTCTGATGCTGGGCGTGATCGCTTTGCATAAGGCAGGGCTGAAGAACTGGACCTGGGAGGCGGTCAAGGTATGACAGAAGCAATGCTCAATGTGCTTGACAGCGCATTTCCTCTGCGTGAGCTGGACTGCGGGGAGTATGCCATCCAGAAAGTCAGTGGCATGAAGTTCCGCATCCGGCGCTTTGAAGCCCAGGGCCTTGGCAGCGTGTCTGTGATGGTGGCCGCAGGATTCTTTGGCCTGATGAAGATGGATACCCTGATCATTCATCCAACTGCTGTAGATATGCCCCTGTTTTCTTATGACCGGGTCCATGCCATGGGAAACGATACTCTTATTTTTGAGCTCTATGATACTTTGCTGGGCAGGTCCGATCTTTCGGCCCTGGAAGCTGTGAAGCAGGCCCATGGGACCCTGCCGGATCATGACCTGGGCGCCCATTGGTACGATTCCATCAAGCTGGCGGTGAGCTTGTCCAAGAAGGGCAAAAAGGCTCAAACACCGCTTTTTGATACCTGTACCATGGACTATCTGCAAGCGTTTCTGACCGCAGCCAAAGCCGCACCTGCCTGCGAGGCTGCACCCAAGCGTGCGAAAGCATCCGTCTATGTGGAGGGCTTGCTGCAAAACGGCGGTCCCAGCACCGATGTATTCAAAAAGGGTATCGGCGACGAAAAGACCGCAGATCTCTTCCGCCGGATCCTCTTCGCTACGGAGCCGTAAAAAACATAGCTTCAGAGCAGCTGGAAATCCAGCTGGGGTCAAAAAAGCCAGCATCCTACTTGGATGCTGGCTTTTGTATCAGTGATTGCGGAAGCGGGCCAGGAAATCTCTTGTCTGCTGCTTTTGGGGATCCCCGAAGATCTGCTCCGGGCTGCCCTGCTCGCAGATCACGCCCTGGTTCATATACACCACCCGGTTGCTCACATCCCGGGCGAAGGCCATTTCGTGGGTCACAACGAGCATGGTCATCCCCTCCTGGGCAAGATCCTGCATAACACTCAGCACCTCACCCACCATTTCCGGGTCCAGTGCGGAGGTGGGCTCGTCAAACAGCAGTACCTCCGGATTCATAGCCAGCGCTCTGGCGATGGCTACACGCTGCTTCTGTCCGCCGGAGATCTGCCGGGGCTTGGCGTTGATATAGGGCGCCATGCCTACCTTCTGCAGGTAATACATAGCCGCATCCTTAGCCTCTTCCTTTTTCTTTTTCAGTACCTTCATTTGGCCGACCATGCAGTTTTGCAGCACAGTCATGTTGTTGAACAGGTTAAAGGACTGAAACACCATGCCCACATGGCTGCGGTACTCCGGTGCGTTCACATGCTTACCTGCCACATTGTTGCCGTGATAGAGGATCTCACCGGAGGTGGGAGTCTCCAGCAGGTTGACGCACCGCAGCAGGGTGGACTTGCCGGAGCCGGAAGCGCCGATGATGGAGATCACATCGCCTTTATTTACGGAAAAGTCAATGTCGCGCAGCACCACGTTGCTGCCAAAGGCTTTGGACAGGTGCTTGATTTCTAAGATCGTATCCATATCAGCGTTCACCTCTGTTTCTTCCGTGCTTTAGGTTCTGACGGGTCTTTTCCCGGTCCTCTACATTGCGCTCGTCAAAGGGCGTTCCTCGGTCCGGGTGGCTGTAGGTTCCGGCAGCCATGGTCAGGCTGTCCACTTCTGCCAGTTCATAGCTGGCAGCGCCGTCCATCTTCTTCTCCACCAGCCGCAGCAGGAAGGAAGCGATCAGAGTCAGAGTCAGATAGCCGACCATTTCGATCACCGCCGAGGGGAAATACAGGTTGTTGTTACCCACAACGCTTCTGTGCACAGCAAAGAACTCGATAAAGCCGATGATGAACATCACGGAGGTGTCCTTGATGTTGATAATGAAGTTGTTTCCGATCTGGGGCATAATGTTGCGCAGAGCCTGGGGCATGATCACATGGGTCATCGTCTGCACGTGGGTCATGCCGATAGCCTTAGCACCCTCGGTCTGACCCGGATCGATGGAGATAATGCCGCCTCGGACCGATTCTGCCATATATGCGCCTGTATTGATGGAAACAATGAGGATCGAAGCCAGCCACATGCCGCTGTAACCGGAAAAAGCCACCTGGCCATCTGTAAAATAAGGCAGGCCGTAGTAAATGAACACCGCCTGCAGCACCATGGGCGTACCGCGGAATACTTCTACATATACCCGGATCACGCCCCGCAGGAACTTCAGCAGCACCCGCTTGACAAGGCTGTCGTTGGGGGAAATGGGGATGGTATTCAGCACACCGCAGATCAGACCGATCAAACAGCCCAGCAGGGTCGCTACAACGGCCAGGATCAGGGTGTTCTTTACACCGTTCAGATACGAAGGAGCATAGGCGTTCCAAAGCCTGCCCACGTCGTAGATCAGCTCAGACAATTTATCCATTCTTTGGTTCCTTTCGTGGGAACCCGCCCCAGCGAACACGCTGGGGCGGGCTTTTTTTAGATCGCGGGCTGATTGGCGATGGCCTGATCCATGAGCTTGTTGAAGTCGTCTTCGGTCATGGTAGACAGGAAGTTGTTAATGATGGTCTGCAGCTCGGTGTTGCCCTGCTTGACGGATACGCCAATGTTCACGTTCTCGGCACGCTCAGTCTCGCTGGCGAACTGGAAGTCACCGTCGGTGCCGGAGAAATTCAACACCTTCAGGTTGGGGTTCTTGGCAACCGCGCCGTTGGCGGTAGGCAGGTCGGTGCAGACGAAGTCCACGGTGCCGCTCTCCAGCGCCATGATCATAGCGGGAGCGTCGGCGGCGGGAGCCTGGATGGAGGCGTTGGGGATCTGGGGCAGGCAGGTATCATACCAGATGGTACCGGACTGGCTGGTGCAGGTGCCGCTCAGCTCCTTGATGCCCTTGGCGTTGGCCAGGGGGCTGTCAGCCTTGGTCAGGATCACGATGGTGGCGTAGTAGTAAGGACCTGCCATGTCCACCTCGGCCATACGGTCGGCGGTCATGGACTGGCCGGCAATGGCCACATCAATGGTGCCGGCATCCAGAGCGGGAGTCAGACCGCCCCATTCACAGGCGACTACTTCGATGCCCCAGCCGTTGGCTTCGGCGATCTTCTTGGCGATCATCACGTCGTAACCGTTGGCATAGGAGCCGGGGTTGTTGACGATGGGCACTGCGCCGTTGCTGTCATCCATCTGGGTCCAGTTGTAAGGCGCGTACGCACATTCCATACCAACGGTCAGAATGTTGTTGTCTGTGCCGGGGATGTTGGGACCGGTGGCGGCATTGTTGCTGCCGGCATCGCCGCAGGCGGCAAGGCCCAGAACCAGAGCGCAGGCCAGAACCAAAGCAAAAATCTTCTTCATAATTGTTTCCTCGCTTTCATGAATTAAAATGGACCGCTTTTGTTAAGCGGTCCATGAGAATACAGGTAACGCCGCCAATGCGGCCTCTGCAGCTCTCCGATAGCGCTTCACAAATCTTTGTGACAGTCCGGCACATATTCTGTGACGGCCCAGGAAAAGCACCCGAGCAGATGCTCTCCTTCGGCGGAACTTCCTTTTCCTGTGTCCGGCTCGCTCAGCCATGGGACAGAGGTACTCATAAGACCCGCGCCTCTACCAATGAGATGTATTCGGTTGGGATTTGCCAATACTTATAGCATGGACAGATGTCCTTGTCAAGCACTTTTCTGAAAAATGGGGAATTTGCCGGAATTATGCCCGACAAGACGCCCAATATCAGTAAATATCACGGATTGTTCCGCAGTTTTGTCAAAGGCTGGCTCTCGTCCTGGATCAAAAGCAGATCAGAAATGATCGAATTGGACACCAGGAAGCCCTCCGGCGTTAAGTGCCAGCTGCCGCTTGCCGTAGATTTCACAGCCAGATTGTGACTTTGGAATCGTTCCAGAGCCTTTTCCAGGGGTGCAAAGGGAAGCAGATACAGCTTTTCGTATTCTTCCGGATCCACACCGGCCACTGTCCGCAGCCGTGTCATCAGAAACTCTCCGGCCCGCTCCCGGCGGGGCACCTCATGGAGCTCAGACAGCACCTGACCCTTGCCCTTGATCCCATCGATGTAAGCCAGAAGATCCCGGACCATGGTAAACCGTTTGCCGCCAAAGTCGGAGCTGGCATCCGGACCGAAGCCCAGATATTCACCGCCGGTCCAGTATTTCATGTTGTGCTTGGAGATCAGACCCTTTTTGGCGAAATTGGAGATCTCGTATTGCCGGTAGCCCTTGCTGCGCAGGATCTCAATGGCCATCAGATACATATCTGCCTGCATGTCATCATCCGGCAGGTTGCACACATCCTTGTATTGGTACAGGGGCGTCCGCTCCTCCACCTTCAGTCCGTAGCAGCTGATATGCTCCGGATTGAGTGTCAGCACCCGGCGCAGCGTCTTTTCCCAGCCGTCCATAGTCTGGCCCGGCAGACCGTACATCAGATCTACCGAAACATTCCGGAAGCCTGCCCGGCGGATCCGCTCAAAGGCGGTGACTGCCTGGGCATAGTTGTGGGGGCGACCGATTTTCTGCAGGATCTCGTCATCGTCGGTCTGAATGCCTAAGCTGACCCGGTTAAAGCCTTCACCCCGCAGCCGGCGCAGCAGCTTGTCGGATATGGAGTCCGGGTTTGCCTCAAAGGTGATCTCCGCGTCACCGGCCACATCAAAGCTACGGCGGATGGCGGCCATAATGGTGGCCATGCCGTCAGCCCCGAAAAAGCTGGGGGTGCCGCCGCCGAAGTAGATGGTGTCCACCCGGTGATTGGGTGCCAGCGCACCTGCTTCCTTAATGTGTAAGGACATGGCCTGCAGGTAGCTGTCCATCAGCTTATCGTCCTTGGTGGTCAGAGAGTAGAAGTCGCAGTACTGACACTTGCTGCGGCAAAAGGGAACATGAATATAAATACCCAACGGGGATTTGGTCTTGCGCTTATTGAAAAACAACGGCATAGGAAAAGCCTCCGGTATCTAACAAATCAATCTTCATCTAATTTCAGCACCGCCATAAAGGCTTCGGAAGGAACCGCTACGGTGCCAAAGGTACGCATCCGCTTCTTGCCTTCCTTCTGCTTTTCCAGCAGTTTCTTCTTTCGGGTGATGTCACCGCCGTAGCACTTGGCAAGCACGTCCTTGCGAAGGGCCTTGATGGTTTCCCGGGCAATGATCTTGCCGCCGATGGCCGCCTGCACCGGAATCTCGAACTGGGCTCTCGGGATATTCTCCTTCAGCTTTTCGCAGATCTTTCTGGCCCGGGGATAGGCGTTGTCCGCGAAAAGGATGAAGCTCAGCGCGTCCACAATGTCGCCGTTGAGCAGAATGTCCAGCTTCACCAGACGGCTGGGCCGGTAGCCGATCAGCTCATAGTCCAGACTGCCGTAGCCTCTCGTGCGGGACTTCAGAGCATCGAAGAAGTCGTAAATGATCTCGTTGAGAGGCATATCGTAGTGCAGCTCCACGCGATTTGCGTCCAGATATACCATATCTTTGAATTCGCCCCGGCGCTGCTGGGCCAGTTCCATGATGTTGCCCACATACTCCTGGGGCGCGATCAGGTTGACCTTGGCGAAGGGCTCCTCTGCCAGCTGGATCTCCATGGGATCGGGATAATCCAGTGGAGTATAGACCATCAGCACCTCGCCGTTATTTTTGGTAACGCGGTACACAACGTTGGGAGCGGTAGTGATCAGATCCAGGTTGTACTCCCGCTCCAGGCGCTCCTGGATGATCTCCATGTGCAGCAGTCCCAGAAAGCCGCACCGGAAGCCGAAGCCCAGTGCAATGGAGCTTTCCAGTTCGTAGGCAAAGGAAGCATCGTTCAGCTTCAGTTTTTCCAGGGCGTCCCGCAGATCCTGGTATTTGGCACCGTCTGCCGGATACACACCGGAGTAGACCATAGGCTGCACAGGCCGGTAACCGGGCAGGGGTACGGAGGCGGGGTTGTCCATGCTGGTAATGGTGTCGCCGACCTGGGTGTCGGCCACTGTTTTGATGGAAGCGGTGATGTATCCTACCTCACCTGCGCCCAGCGCGTCCGTGGGAGTCAGACCCAGGGGATTCATCGTGCCCACTTCTACGACCTTGTACACCGCACCGGTGGCCATCATTTTAATATCCATACCGGCCTTGACGGTGCCCTGTTTGATCCGGGTGTAAACAATAACGCCCCGGTAGCTGTCATATACACTGTCGAAGATCAGTGCCTGCAGAGGCGCATTGCGGTCGCCGGCCGGGGCGGGGACATCCCGCACCACCATTTCCAGCACGCTGCGGATGTTGATGCCGTTCTTCGCGGAAATTTCCGGCGATTCCTCCGCAGGAATGCCGATAATGTCTTCCACTTCCGCCTTCACTTCCGCAGGCCGCGCGGAGGGCAGATCGATCTTGTTGATCACAGGCAGCACTTCCAGCCCCGCGTCGATGGCAAGATATGTGTTGGCAAGCGTCTGGGCTTCTACACCCTGGGAGGCGTCTACCACCAGTACTGCACCTTCGCAGGCAGCCAGAGAGCGGGAAACTTCATAATTAAAGTCCACATGACCCGGTGTGTCGATCAGATTCAACGCATAGGTTTCGCCGTCATCGGCAGTATAATGCAGCTGCACCGCAGAGGCTTTGATGGTAATGCCCCGCTCCCGCTCCAAATCCATGGAGTCCAGAAGCTGCTCAGCCCGGGTGCGCTGGTCGATCGCATCGCATTCCTCCATCAGCCGGTCAGCCAGTGTGGACTTGCCGTGGTCGATGTGTGCGATGATAGAAAAATTACGGATCTTGGAAAGTTCGGTCATATACGGTTACCTCATCAAGGAAAATGAATGCAGGGCATATCTATCTAACATAGGATTATACAAAAGTATTTCCTAAAAGTAAACCGTATGTTTTCTTCTTTTTCGGGTAAAATGATGGCATGGGCCGACAAAAAGCGCCGAAAGCTGCGAAAAATAAAAATATTTCCGGCGAAACCCCTTGTCAAAGAAAGAAAATCGATATATAGTCTTACAGCAAAAGTAAAGAAACAGAGGGAGTGGTGGATATGAGCACACCGAAAAAGCCCGCAAAGCCTGCGGAGGATATGCAGGCCGCACTGCAGAATCTGATCGCCCAGGGCCGTAAAGAGGGCATGATCCGAGCCGCGGATCTGAATGCAGTCCTGGAAAAGATGGAGCTGACCCCCGAGAAGATCGAAGAGGTTTATGACCGCTTTGAGGCCATGAATATCCAGATCATCAGCGCGGAGCTGGATCTGGAGCTGGGGGACGATGCCGCCCTGCTGCTGGATACCGGCCTTGAGGACGATATCGATCTGGCAGGTCTGGAAGAAGAGGATCTGGTAGACCCGGTGGACCTGGCAGCAGAGTACAACCTGGATGATCCGGTGCGTATGTATCTGAAGGAGATCGGACAGATCAAGCTGCTGAGTGCCGAAGAGGAAGTGGAGCTGGCAAAGCGGATCTCCGAAGGAGACCAGGCTGCCAAGAATAAGCTGACGGAAGCAAACCTGCGTCTGGTTGTTTCCATCGCCAAGAAGTATTCCGGCCGTGGCCTGCACATTCTGGATCTGATCCAGGAGGGCAATACCGGTTTGATCCGTGCCGTAGACAAATTTGACTGGACAAAGGGAAACAAATTCTCTACATATGCTACCTGGTGGATCCGGCAGGCCATTACCCGCGCCATCGCCGATCAGGCACGAACCATTCGTGTGCCGGTGCATATGGTGGAGGTCATTAACAAGGCTACCCGCTGCAACCGTAAGCTGGTGCAGGAGCTGGGCCGTGAGCCCACCGTGGAAGAGATCGCGGCAGAGCTGAACCTGCCCGTTGAGAAGATCATCGAGGCCAACCGCACCGCTGCCGATACCCTGTCCCTGGATACCCCCGTGGGCGATGAAGAGGATACCTCCATCGGCTCCTTCGTGGAGGACGAGCGGACCCCCGGCCCCGCCGCCGCTACCTCCAACGCCCTGCTGGCGGAAGCCCTGAAGGAGATCCTGGATACCCTCACCGAGCGGTAAGCAGATGTTCTGCGGATGCGCTGCGGTATGTACGACGGCCGTACCCACACTCTGGAAGAGGTGGGCCAGATCTTCGGCGTTACCCGTGAGCGTATCCGCCAGATCGAAAACAAGGCTATCCGCAAGCTGCGCCACCCCAGCCGCGCCAAGAAGATCCGGGATTTCTACTGCTGATATCCGATAGCAAAAAACGGCACCACATTTCGTGGTGCCGTTTTGGTATGTTAAAAAGGTATCCTTTCTGGTCAACCCAGTTGACGTCCCACCTGTCCCGAAGTCGGAGGCCAAGCGGTCTTAGGAAGACAACACCCACAGCCAACTCCTTGGCCCACAGAACGACATGGCTACGATCCGACTTCCCGATAGCAAAACACGGCACCACATTTCGTGGTGCCGTTTTGGTATGTTAAAAAGGTATCCTTTCTGGTCAACCCAGTTGACGTCCCACCTGTCCCG
>JAZUQE010000116.1:0-40809 GCA_045605575.1 Faecousia sp.
CGACCAAAGGGGAAAGCGGATCGGTAATGTGTGATCAAGACTTTCCACCGCTTTCCCCTTTGGAATCCCCTTTGATAGAGTGCTATGAAGATAAGTATTCTTTCGTAAACCCACATCTTTGACACGCTGCAACATCCCGGCGGCAAATATGCCGCCGGGATGTTTCTGTTTTTGCAGTTACTGTTCCTGCTGCCAGGCCTTTTCCCGGCTTTGACAGGTAAACAGGATCACTTGCCGGGTCTGGGCTACTTCCGCCAGGATCTCCATGGCTTGACTTAAGCGCTGATCGTCAAAACGTACCAGTGCATCGTCCAGTACCAGTGGCGTATTGGGTGTTAATTCCTCTGCCACAGCCAGCCGCAAAGCCAGATACAATTGATCTGTGGTGCCCTCGCTGCGCCACAGTGCACTGCGCAGTGTGGTTTCCTCGGCTGCTCCTGCATGCACGGCCAGATCCGAATCCAACGTCAACCGGTCATACCGGCCATTGGTCAGCTTACTGAACAGTTCCTGGGCCCGCCGAGAGATCCGGGGAGCAAACCGGCGCTGCAACTCAGACGCCGCTTGGCTTAACGTTTCCTGTGCGATTTCCAAAGCTGCAACGGTATCCTCCAGCCGGACGATACGCTCCTGCACCTCAGACAGCTGCCGCTGCAGATTATCTTCCCGGCCCAGAGCTTCCATGTGGCCCCTCAGATGACCCAGCTGAGAATGCAGCTGACGCTGCTCCAGAGTACAGTCCGCCAACAGTCGGTTGGTTTCCTCCTGCGTGAAGGTCATAGTATCGGGTTCAGCAGGAGGCGCAGCCTCCCGATGCGAGGTCTGCAAAGCCTGCACCAGCTCGCCTACACGCTGCAGTTCCCGTCTGGCATCCAGAAGTTCCTTCTGCCGCTCCCGGGCCTCCTGCCACCGGCGTTCACAAGTCAGTAGATCCTCACCCTTTGTCAGCGCAAAGGCCTGCTCATCCAGTTCCCTACGGCGCTGCTGCAGTTCCTCCTGGCGCTGACGATAGGCATGCTGCTGTGCGTTCCACTGTGCCTGCACCCGCGCCCAGCCTGTTGCGGTCTCTATCCAGGTCTCCGGGGCAGTCCGATCATATTTACGTGCCAGCGCGTCCATAGTGGCCTTTCCACGCCTTCGGGCAGCCAGCTGACTGTTGATGCAAAGAATGCCTCCGATTACCGCCAATGCACCCAGAACCTTAAAAAATGCGTTGCCAAACACAAGCCCGGCGATCCCCGCCGCTGCCAGGATGGCACCCAGGATCAGTAAAAAGCTTTTCCTGCAGTCAGCAGCGGATTCTTCATAGACCCGTACGTCCGTCTGGGCATAGCGCCGTGCGTCCTCCTCCGACAGACCCCGAAAAGCCTCCGGAACCTGAGGGGCTTGCGCAGGTGGCTGAAGCATCTGGGCATCAAAAGAAACCGATTCCCGGTATTGCCGAAGCTGCTGCAGCTGGGCAAGCCTTTGCTCCAATTCGGCGGGATCCGGGTCTGCTGCGCATGCCTCCTCCATCGCCCGGCAGCGGGCTTGGGCAGTCATTTGCGCATTTTTAGCCGCCAGAAGCTTTCCGGAATAGGTCTTACTGGTTTCATAGACCAGTGCGTTGCTGTGGTTTACCAGCCGGGCATGGTGCGCTTCCAGCTGGACCTCCCGTTCCCGGAGCCGCTCTGTCTGGGCCTGCAAGTCCTTCAGCTGCCGCAGCTTACTCTCCAGCTCCCCGCGCTGGGCTTCCGCCTGGGGAAGCAAGCCGTTGCTCCGGTTGACCCGGCAGCGGTTTTTCAGATCCCGCAGCTTCTGGGCCAGTGCATCTGCGGTACCGCTCTCGTCACCGGTAGTAACCAGTGCATTGAGGCGGCGGCGCAGCGCTTCATCCTCCGTTACGGGCAGATCGGTAAGCCGCAGGAACCCGGCACGCAGGAACACGCTCTTTTCTACTCCAAGCAGCATCTGGCCGCAGCCTGCAGCTGTCAATTCACTGATCTCGATCCCCGTATCTGTCTCATAGGCCCGGAACTGCCCGAAAACACTGCGGCCCTTGCTCCAGCGCTCGATGGTGATGTCTTTTCCATTCCAGTTTAAATCGATCCGCCCGGCCATAGGGCTGCCGGACCAGGGCGCATACCGCTCTTTGTCTGCCAGGCTGGTCTTGGTGGTGTGCACTCTGGTTTCGATTCCGTAAAGCATAGCCGTTAGAAATGCACACCAGGTGCTTTTGCCCCATTCATTGGGCGCTTCAAGGATGTTGAGCCCCGGCTGTAAGGTCAGCGTCTCATGCTCCAGCTTACCGAAGGTAGCAGTCATGGAATAAATGATCACGGCAGCTTCACCTCCCGGCCTTCCAGAAGCTGTCTGGATAGTTTTGCCGCCAGCAGGATCCGGCGGCAGGTTTGTTCATCCTGGCCCTCCAGCGCTTCCTGGAGCAGACGGAAATACACGCCCTCCAGGGTATCTTCTCCAGCACTGGCCCACAGATCAATGGGCGGCACCGTCCGGTCCCGCAGCAGCAGGTTGGGAAAACGGGAGAACGCTTCACGCAAGGCCGCCAGATCCAGCCCTTCGTTCTCTCCGGTCAGGGTAATGCGGTAGAAATCCAAATTGCCCATAGCCGGCAGCACCGCCGCCAGGGCAGTTTCGGCATCGGCACCCGCCTCGCATTCCCAATCATGGAACCGGGGGGTGTCCAGAGGGAGGAACCGGGCCTCGCAGGTTTCGTCTACAGTCACGATCAGCACGCCCCGCTCCTCCAGCTCGTCAAACCCTCTGCCCATAGGATTGCCGGGCCAGGCGCAGAGAGTCGTGCCGCTTCGCAAGTGATCTCTCTTGTGGATATGTCCCAGAGCCAGATAGGTCAAACCGGAATCCGCGATCTGCTGGGCAGTAACGGGACAATAAGGGGAAGAAGTTTGGGTAGGATCTCCATGGAGTACACCCAGCTTCACCTTCTCCGCACCCTCTGCCCGGAAATCTCCAAGCAGGTCGGCCGCGTAAGGGCCTGTAAAGCCGGCGCCATAGACCCGGCAATCCAGCTCGGGCAAAGCCACACTCTCTACTGCTTCCGTCATAAAAATATGCACATGTTCCGGCCATCGGGCCATCAGCCAGGGGCTGTCCGGGCCGCAGAAGTCATGGTTACCGGGAGAAATGAACACAGGCATATCTGCTTCTGCCAGTGCGTCCATCACAGCCGCCAGACTTTCCGGCGTACAGGGGCCATCAAACAGATCGCCGCTGAGCAGCATCAAGTCGCAGCCCTCCGCTTTTGCAGCCTGCACCACCTGCTGCGGAATGCCGAGCAGAGTCTGCTTCAAGAGGGCAGTCTGCTCCGCACTGCGGCCTTGAATGGGAGAATCCAGGTGCCAGTCGGCACTATGCAATACCTTAATCATAGATATCCACTCTTTCCGCGTGCCGGCAGCAACCGGTCACAGCATCGATGGTAAACAGGACGGCTTCCAGTTTCGTCTCTCCCTCAGCCCAGCGGTAGCGTTCCGTTAGGTCGCCCCGAAATTTGGCAATAGAGAGCTTCGGCTGGATACCCAGCACCGAATGCTTCGGTCCGGTCATGCCCAGATCCGTCACATAGCCCGTGCCCTTGGGCAGCACCTGGGCGTCGGCAGTAGGTACATGGGTATGGGTACCCCAGACGGGGCTGACGCGGCCATCGAGCATATAGCCCATAGCCAGCTTTTCGGAGGTTGCCTCTGCGTGCAGTTCCACCAGGATGATCTTCGTATCCACTTCCTTCAAGATCTTATCGATCAGCAGGAACGGATTATCCGGCCCATAGTCCATATTGCAGCGGCCGATCAGATCAATAACCGCCACAGGCCCGGCCTTTGTCTCAAAGATTCTCCAGCCTCGCCCCGGGACCTGGGGGGCATAATTAGCAGGACGGATGACCTGGGAGCAATCGTCCAGCCAGGTAACGATCTCCCGTTTATCAAAGGTATGGTTACCCATGGTGATCAGGTCTGCCCCAGCGTTCAGAATATCCTCACCCTGCTGGGGCGTCATGCCCACAGCAGCGGCGTTTTCTCCGTTGACGATTACAAAATCTGCCCCGGTTTTCCGCTTCAGATACCGCAAAGACCTGCGGATCCGCTCCAAACCCGGCGTTCCCACCACATCACCTACAGCCAGCACTTTCAGTTCCATAGCTGTACTCCTTTCCGAACACGTCATAAAAACGCAGCATTCTTTTCTTGTGTTTGCCTGCATTATACCCCAAACCAGCCCAAAAGGCAATTCTCTTTCGCTTTTTTTGCAAAAGCATCTAAACGTTTTGCCTTGTGGTGTTCTCCGGGAAAGCCAAGAAAACCACCGGGAGCTATACCGGTGGTTTTCATAGGCAGCTTATGAACTTATTGGATCTTCAGCTGGTTGCGTAAGTAAACCAAAAGCCGGTCCATATCGCCGGGCGTATACGGGAACAATTCGATATTGGTGCGAAGACGCAGCGGCAGCTCCGCAGGCTCCACATCCTCGATCACACCGTATATGGAGCCATAGGGCTTTCTACCGGCAGACAGTTCCCCGCTATAGGCCTTCCACTCTGTTTTGACCCAGGGTGTTGAAAGGAAATCGCTCTGGGTACAGATATAGATAAAGGCCTGTGCCGAATCCAACGCTGCAAAAATCGTTTCATCGTAATCGGAAGCGCCGCAGCCGTAGGGCGCTTCTTCCCGGTCCAAAAACGGTACGATGCCTTCCACCTGGCGCAGTGCTTCGTATACGCCGTGGGCGATCTGGGAATCCCTGGTGACAGTCTTACGATCGGTGCGTTTATAAGAAATGAAGACGTTATAATGTTTGCCGGTTTGCGCTGCCGGTTGCCGGGGCTGCACGCCTGCAGTTATCTCACGCAGGCTCTCTCGGGAAGCAAACATCTGCAGCAGAAGGGAATTGAAAGCAAAGGTATCTGCGGCGTTGGCTTTGCCGTTCACCCAGAATCCCCGGTCCCGCAGGCGGGCCGCCGCCGTATAGGTCTTCTCATCCGCGAGGGGGACCCGGATCTGCTGGACAGCATCATTGCTGGGTGAAGCTGCCAGCGCGGCAGAAATGGCGCACTGGTACTCCGGTGTAAAGCATTTGAACCAACGCTGGATGGTGGGTTTTGCCGCAGCATAGAGGATCGTTTTCATCTCGCTGTTTATGATATGCACGTGTCTTTCCAGCAGATCGTACATATGGCTGGCAGATAATTCAAACAGCAGCGGAATACCACCGGTAACTGTGTGCAGATACTTGATCTTTCTGGGATCCAGCTGCACCGGGCTGTCTGCCGGGATGCATCTGCCCACAAACTCCGCGGCTTCCTCCAGGGAAAAGCCGTTCAGCGTGATCTTCTGCTGGAACTTTTGCAAATACAGAGAGCCTTGAATGTCCGCAGGCAGAGAGGTCATCTCCAAGTCATAGTTGGTGGCTACCACACAGCGCAGAATGTCCTTATCCAGCAGGCTTCGAAGCATATCGTGCTGATCCTGGGTAATGCTGGGCGAAGACACAAAGCTCTCAAAACCGTCCATAACCAGCAACAGGGTATAGCCCAGGTCATACAGGCATTCACAAATCAGAATGAACCTGCGCTTTGCTGTTTCCTGCTGCATGCGCGAAATCGTCTGTTCCAAGGCAGCACTGTCCGCTTCCGGAAGATGCTTCCGGGCTGCTGCCTGCAGTTGGTTGATCAGGTAGCAGCACAGATCATTGCCGTCTTCCGTTTCAGACAGGTCTGCAAAGAAGATCAGCTTCCCCGATGCCGCGCTCCGGCTGCAGTATTGCGGATTAAAAAACATATTCAGCAATGTGGTCTTTCCGCTGCCCTCTACGCCCAGGATGACGGTATTCTCTCCCCGTCTGACCAGCTCCTCCAGTTTATTCCAGCTTTCCGGGATCCGGATCCACCGATCGGTGTCTCTGTGTCTAAGCGGGGTTGGGGATTTTCGGAATGGATTCATGTGTCTATACTCCTTTTCCTGTTTGCTTAGATTTCTTCATCATCGGCGTATACTTCGCTGAGCGCCGTTAAGGTAACCGCTGTACCCGCATTGCTTCGCGGTTCAAACACCACCGTTTCCTCTGGAATGTGCTTATAAGAGGAATGGGTCGTACGGAAGTATCTGCGGTAAATATCCAGGCAGAACCGAACCATGTCCGGATTCACGGGATTTCTCTCCGCGATCTCAAAATGGATCAGGCTGCTCAGCGCCTGTTCCACCTCATGGGGATTTCTGCCCAGCAGCTCGCAGATCGTGTCCATGGACAGATACATATCCTTGCGGTAGGCAAGCGACTGCATAACATCGATCATCTGCCATTCCAGACTGCCGGAAGGACAGCCTTCATAGAACTGAGCGCAGTTCAGATCGGTGACCACATCCGGCAAACTGAAGAACACATCCGCAGGATAGACCCAGCTGCGGTTTGCTGCTTTGGCCCGGCGGATCGCCGCATTGCCCAACAGCTTTACAAACCACACAAGGCCGCCGGTATACTCCCAGATCAGCTCCATGGCACCGGCCGCATAATTCACATCCGCAGAACTCAGCAGCTCCAGAACATCCTCTTTGGGCAGACGGCCCACTGTGATCTTGTAATCACCGAAACGGTGGAATACCTGCTGCATATCATAGCCCACGGTGGCATAATACATCAGCCAGTTGGAGCCGCAGATGACAAGCTGGAGGTATTCCTTTCTGTCATCGTTGTCCAGAAGGCCGCTCATGGCGCTGAGCAGATCGTTCAGCGCTCTATCCTTGTGTCCGTCGATCATGCTCTTGAACAGGCGGTCGATCTCATCAATGATCAAAATCATGCCCTTACCGGTAAGCTGATACAGTTCCCGGAAGAAGACGCCGATCAATTTCGGATCCATTTCCGCGTCCAGAGAGTCATACTGATTCCACTTTTCCACGAAAATATCCCGCTCGCTGCAGCTCTCCAGTGCCTCTACCACAGAAGCTTCCTGCAAAACACATTTGACAAACACACTATGGATCGTCTCGTTGGTAGCCTGTACATCAATGCGGATGCAAAGGCATTCCGGGTGGGTGCCTTGTACATAACGCCGGAAATACTCCAGCAGCGAGGTCTTACCGGTTCTGCGCACGCCGTACACCACAGCGCTGTGGAAGTCCGCAAAGCAGTCCCCGGCAACCAGCTCCCGCATACGGGCAGTTTCCACACTGCGTCCAAAGAAGTTGCTGCTTTTTACGCTGCGGGTCTGCGGATCAAAGGTAAATCTGGGCCGGTCGGTCTGGTAGGTATTATACAGCAAGTTGTCACCGGATGTAGTACCCAGATCCAGAGAGAATTCGTATTGCGCGCTTACCATGGTCTCACCGGATCGGCCTACCAGGTCCAGGCGGCCTTTCAACCGCTCCTGGGTTTCGACGCATTCATAGGGGATCTCAAAAATCGCTTTCTCGTTGGGCAGAAGCTGGCGCAGGGTGTACTGGTCGCTGTTCATCGTATCGCAGAACGCCTGCAGCGTCAGATTTTCCGCTTTCACTGTACCCTTGTTACGGATAATGCCCGTCAGATTGCCGTTTCTGGGCTGCTGCTGCATATTCAGCAGCTGAATGTCCAGGATCGCCCGTCTGGACAGCGCAGTCAGTTCGGACCGGATCATACGCTGCAGCTGGCTCTTGATACTGGCGGCGCCGGCACCGTTCATAGCACCGATGCGGGTATCCGCTTCACTGAGCGCCTTGATCAGCTTGTCCGCATCGGACGAGCCGAACAAAGCAAACTCCTTCGCCAACTTCTCCAGGACCTCATAAATAATACCCAGATCCCGGAATACGACCTTATCCAGGATCATGCTTCTCAGCTTGGCAAAGGCCGCAGTATGCTCCCCATAGCTCTCCGTTAGCTGTCGGATATGGGAATAGGACTTGATCAGATCCGCAGCGCCCACGGCATTGACCATCTCCACCAGGGCTTCGTATTCCTCTCCCTCGTGGATGCTGCCGTCATCCGTCTCCATCAGCGTGATCAGCAGCCGGAAGGCCTGCTGACGGGACTGCTGGGTGCCATCGCTGATCAGATCATAGAATCTATCCACACTGTAGCGCAGCAGCGCGCGGTAGCAAGCTTCCGCTCCCTGGTCGGAGCCGATCACGTGGCGGTAGATCAGGCCGGAAAGTCTTGCTCTTTCGGAGAAGTGGCTATGAGAACTGGTGTTGATCTTCCGGTATTGCTGCTGCAGCATTTGCAGCGCTTCCGGATCGTATTCCTCAGCGGTCAGCTCCGCGACATAGTCCGGCGCAGAATACACATAGTTTTTCGCCGCGGTGCGAACCACCGCCACCTGTTTCCATGCTGTGGCATCTTTCTGCAGGTCAATCGCCGCGTCCACATTCCAGCTGCTGACGCCCTTACACAGCAGCACATGCTTGCACAGCTTCTTCTCATCCGGGCTGCAGGAATTGTACAGATTGGAAAAGGCCTCAGCTACCGTCTGGATAGAGTAGGCACTTCTCAGATAGTAGGGTTTGGGCGGCCTTGCCTGCTTCTCCTCAAACCGGATCATCTTCGCCAGATAGTAACGTCCCAGAGTTGTGATCCGGGTGTCACGCAACGTTTCCAGCTTGTCCGCGTCGCTGACCAGTTTGCTGAGGATCATACGCACGCGCTCAGCAAAATATGCGTTCTCCGGTGCCATATAGGACTTCAGCCTGTCGATCTCATCGGCCCGGGCAGATGCCAGACAAAGCACCAGATTGATGGTCGACCAGGGAGAAAGATTCTCTTCCGCCAACTTCTGTATGCATTCCGGTTTTCCGGAGAAGGTTCCGCAGATCCGCATCTTGGTCTGATATTCTTCCATGTTGTAGCTGAACGCACCGCCGGTGGCAGCGGTATCGAACGCGAACCGGGTGCTGCAGGAATGGGAGATGCGGAGCGTCCTTCCGGTTTCAAACAGTGCGCGATAAAGACTCCATGCCACACCATCGCGTTCCTTGGAGAAGCACTCCTCTGCTATACCGTGTACGGTATACATGGCATACCGGCTGCTCAGCGAGCACAGCATGCGGGCCAGCGTGTAAAGCTGATCAGGCTCCTTCATGAGCATGGGCTGCAGCACTGTGTCGGACAGCTTCTTAAACAGGCGGCCGTTTTCCGTGGGGAAACGCAAAAGCCTGTCCACCTTTTCGCCCATGCTCTCTCTAAAGTCGGCAAATACACCGCCTTGGTAAAGCTCAGTAGCCACTTTCAGCTGCTGTGTCTGGGCCTGAGAGGCAGGTGTCAGTTTGGAAAGCCAATACAGAAGGCCGTGCAGCTGTGCGCCTTCCGCTTGACTGAGCAGCAGCAGGACGCTTCTGAGGAAGCCGCAGCTGTCAATATTATCCGCGGGGAAGAACACATCGTCTGGCTGCTGTCCGGCTCTGTAGGCCAGGCGCAGGTATTCCGTCCAGTTGCCCGTGATGTTGGCAAACCACGCATGTACCCGCAGCGCGGAAATCTCCGCAGACTGGTTGTTCAGGCTGTCACGGACACGCTGCTCCGCAGCCGCGATCAAGGCATGGTCCGGCACGATCACGCCTACCGTTTCCAGTCCCTGGGCAGTATTGCCGGCAAAATTCCAGCCATCGTCGATGGCATCCATCTGGTGGGTGTGGATGATCAGCTGGTTCAGAATAGCCAGCGAGATCAAATGGGAATTCTGCTGCCGGTCTTCGAAGGATTTGATCAGCTTCACATTGTCCTGATCTGCGGAGATCCGGGCCAAAGTGACCAGGCAGGAATGCAGCAGAGGAAGGCTTCCTTCAAATCCGGTCTTGCACAGCTCCAGCAGCTCATAAGCCGTCACATAATCATCGGGGAACACCTGCATGACCCGCGCCAGCACTGCAGCCGCTTCTTTCTGTGTACCGTTGAGCAGCGCATCGGCAGCAATACTTCCCACCTGGGATATGTTGGGCTGGTTGCCGTCCGGCAGGATCAGCTCCAGGAACATCCTGGAAGAAGGCTCCTGCGTCCATGCATGCAGACCATTGGCATCATAGTCAGCCAGTTCATCGATCAAAGCTCTGTATTTGACCACTGCAAGAGAGTTATGCAGACTGATCAGTAAAGCATGGGCCTCTTCAAACCGTCCGGCCAGCAGAAGCCTGCTCAGCACAACAACGCCCAG
This sequence comes from Faecousia sp., assembly GCA_045605575.1. Taxonomy (GTDB): domain Bacteria; phylum Bacillota; class Clostridia; order Oscillospirales; family Oscillospiraceae; genus Faecousia. Next base: position 10,139 of record JAZUQE010000116.1, read on the forward strand.
ATCACTTTTGCTGCCCAGCAAAAGGAAGCCCATTTCCTGCAGCAAAATATTCAGGCATTCCGGTTCCCCTGTGCGTACAGCGATCAGCGCCACCGCTCTAAGCTGGGCATGGTTCAAATTCAGACCCCATTCCTTCAGCTGACGGCAGAGGTTGCCGGTCATCAAGCAGAGGCTGTCGGGATCATCCAACTCTTCCAGATAGGACGGATACTTTTCCAGCTTTTCCTCAATGTAGGTGCGGCAATCATAGATATAGGGCTCCGGTGTTTCCGACCAGGCAGCCAATGCCGCTGCCAAACGTTCAGGTGCGGAGGACAGGGTCTCGCACAGCTGGACATATTCCTTCCAGCGGTTGGGATTCTTGCGGCAGCAAAGGTGCAGGAAGCTGGCACGACCGCCATCGCCGGCGCTGAAGGTGATATGGGCGCAAAGCTCCCAGTATTCCGCTTTCTCGGGATCGCTGCACAGCAGGTTTACGGCCAGGATACTCTGCTGCTCAGACAGCGACTGGTCCGGGCGCAAATTCCGCAGCTGCTGCAGAGATTGGGGATCACTGGATACAAAGGTCTGGCAGAAACGCAGGAATCGGAGGATCTCCTCCTCGGAGCCCGCGTCCAGGACCTCTTCAAACAGCTGCAGGATCGTAGGCAGCGGGTCTGTCAGCTGCAAAGCAACAGGCAGAGCTTCCATACCAAGCCCTGTCAGCACAGATTTCGGGAAATCCGACTGGGAATTCGTGAGGACAGCCAGATGATTCAGCACAGCATTGGCATAAATAGGCCGCCCCTTCTGCTGCTCCAGCATAGCGATCGTCAGAGCAGCCTGCGCAGATCCGCTCTGCTTCAGACTCTGGAAGCACAAAGCCTCCGCCTCTTCGGCAATGCCTTTGGGGAAACGTTCTTCGGCCAGGGCATTGAAATACAGTCTGACCAGATAATCCCGGAAATGGGCATGGGGTTCTCCGTCCCCGATGCGGCTGGCTTCGTGCAGGTAAAGCAGTGTATCGGTAAGTCTTCCGATCTGCCTGCCATAATTACGGATGGCCGTATAGACCCGGTAATCCTGGCAGTATTCCGTCCCCTTCAGCAGCTGCGTGGTAATGTCAAACATGGCAGGATTGCTTCCGAAGGACAGGATCAGCGCCTCCAGCTTTTCCGCTGTCTCCTGCTTATCTCCGTTGTCACCGGCCAGCAGAAGAGCCTGGATGGAGATAGATGCGGATTGTGCGGACAGTGCGTCGGCCTGTTCCGGATAGAGGTACTGCAGTTTTTGCAGGCAGAGCAGCTGCTGGTGGATGTCTCCGTCGTTCAGCTGGGTCTGGATCTGGCTATGGAGCAGCTCTGCCTGCTGCCGCACATCGCCGATCTTCAGTACATTTTGGATGTACACCGCCAAAGGCAGCATATCCCGCTCCAGAGCGCTGCTTTGCACTGCTTCCAGCATCGGTACCGTGCCACTGCCGCCGCAAGTCACCAATTTCTGCAGCTGCTGGGGCTGGTGCAGAAGCCAATTGTCAAAACATCCGCACAGGATCTGTGTGATCAGCTGGATATTGTCGGCAGAGGCTGCTGCTTTCAGCAGGTCCAGACATGCCTCCGCAGAGCAGGACGCCGCTGTATCCGCGCAGATCTCCGGCGAGTCTGTCATGGGCCTGCCCAACTTCAGCTCTGCGGTCGCTCTTTGCAGCAGCTGCTGCTCCGACAGATCTGCATTCTCCTGCAGCAGCTCCAAAAAGGCTGCTAACTCACCGCGGGCGTACAGGAATCCCAGATATTGGGCATAATGCTCCCCGCGCAGCGCCTCATCGTCCGTAAGCAGTTCAAACAGGGCAGTCTCATTCTGCTCCTCGTTGTAAATCGTCCACAGCAGTTTTCTCGCCGTCTTATTCTGACCGGCAAGCTGTGCCGCCAGCTCTGCAGCAGACGCCAGATTTCCTGCCAGTGCATATAGCCGCTGGGCTGTGCTCACAGCGTCCCGACCATGAGGATACATACCGCTTCGGTAAACCTCACCGATAACCGTTACGTCCAGCCCCAAGGCCTTCAGCCGCTCTTGATCGTGGGCACGGTCGCGCAAAGAACGGTCCTCGCAGACCACGCTCCAAAGGTACGGATCCGAGACAGCGGCATGCAGTTTTAAAAGCAGACCGTAGAATTCCTGTCCGGGCTCCTGGGCAGACTGGACGCATTTCTCCCGGAAAGTCACATTTCTGTTGAGGATCGCCAAAACATCCTGCAGATTCTCCCGGAAAACCTTCTGGGCCTGCACAGGCGACTGATTATAACGACAAATCAGATACAGCTGCCTGCACTCTTCAAAACGCTTTTGACTTTCTGCGCTGGCTTCGTACAGCTGCGCAGCTTCACTCCACCGCTGCTGCTGCATCAGCAGGCGCAGTAAGTCCGCGTAGCTTTCTTGATTCTTTTTGGATACGCCCTGCCACATCCACTGCTCAGCAAGGGAATTCCGGTTGCCCTGGAACAGAAACAGCCGACTGCCGATCTCATAGGCCGTATTTCCGCTGGGATATTCATCCGCTTCTGCAGCATCCAGGATCATCTGAATCTGCTTATCATCATAGCCCAAGTCCTGCAGCTGCTCAGATTGGGCCATAGCAGCAATCGCTTCCCGGTCATTGCGGATCACCGCCGCTTCAAGCGCATTGGGCTGCGCTCCAGCGTCGAACCGGGCAAGGCGGGCCCGAAGGGTTTCTGCCAACTCCGTCTGTTCCAGGGCCTCGGCAGCGGTTGCCAGATTCGATAAGTAGGCAGACTGGTACTGCAGGTGGATATGGTTCCGGCTCAGCTCCAGTGCCTGTTCGGGAGACCTCTGGCAAAGGGTGCTGAACCAGAAGGATTCGTCCTCCTGGGTATACGGGATCTTCCCGCTGTAAGCAGACCAGACGGCAGCAAAGTCCTCCTCCCGTTGATCCTCCCGGTAGAGCTTCAGCAATGCCAGTGCGCACCGCTCCCCATCGTGCATCAAACCGAAGATCAAATACCGTTCCGCATAGGCACGGTATCCGGCCTCCAAAAGCCGGTTGGCTGCACCATAGCAGGACAGCTCACAGCCGGGTTCTGCATCCTGGCCGATCAAGGCTCGTACCTCTTCCTCCTCCGGAAGGGCAGCCTTCAAATACAGCGGCCAGTTCTTCTGATAGTCAGCATCCGCACGCATCGCAAGCTGCAGCAGCTGCGCGCCGGTTTGCGGCAGTGCGATATCCATATGATCGTTGGCAACGGGAGCTGTGGTAATATACTGGTCCAAAAGGCGCTGGATCTCTTCGATCTGCCCAAGAAATGCCCGCTCTTCCTCCGGAATATCGATCAGCAGGCGGGAGGCGATCCGTAGATTTTGCGGTAGCTCCGGGAAATGACCGGTCACCACCATCAGCTCATTATAATAAGCTTCGTCCGCGCTTTCTGCGGATACCACAGCCAAAAAGCTGCGGTACACATCCAGCGTTTGCGCAAACAGCGTCAGATTCGGATCGTTGAAAGCACCGCCGTACTGCTTGCGCAGACATGCGCAATCCTTCATTGGGCTGCAGTCATCCTCTGCATCCCAACGATAGGCAGCAAAGAAATCCCGCATTCCACAGGCCATGGTCTCAAAGGTATCCAGTGCCTCCCGGAGCAAATTGCTTCGAAAAGCCTCCTTGCTGGTGGATGCCCGCAGTTCGGGCAGCGACAGGGCCGTGTCGGGCATCAGCGAGGGGAAGCTCTCTAATATTTTCATCAGAGTCTCCCACCGCTCCTCATATTCCGAGATCCTCTCGGACAGACGGCTTCCCTCTGCCAGCTCGGGGCAGATCTCCCCATCCAGTGCGGACAGGAATGCTTCTACGGCGGCTTTTACCGACACCTTCATAGAAGTCAGTTCCTCGATCTGATCGCTCAGATCCGTATAGTCAAAGGCTTGACTGCCGCCCAGATAGGCGCGCAGCCAATTGCCCAGCTCGGACTTATCCGTCTCGGCGTCGGAGCAAAAACCTTTCAGTGCCCATACCTGCTTGCTGCCGTCCGTATTAGCAGGGTTCAAGCCCAGCACGGCGTAAACAGGATGGCGATCAGCCAGCTTGAGGCCGGTATCCAGCGCCAGCAGGGGTTGCTGGGTATCCGCGCTATCGATCTCCAATTGCCCCATCAACAAGCCTTGCATCAGCACATGGGCGATGTGATCGCGCAGGAAATCGGCCTTTAGTTCGGGAAAATCTCCCAACAGCTTCAGCTGCTTCAAATTATGCGGCCAGTGATTCATGTAGGCAAATGCATGCATGTTGCGTACTTCAGCAATGGATGTAGCGGAAGCAGGCGCGTTTACATAGGTGGGATTTGTCCCCGCCAGAAGCAGCGCCAGTCCATCCTCCGTGGTAGCAAACTCCGGAAATGTGGTCAACCACGCTTTCAAACCCTTGCCATTAGAATACATCTTATAGTCAATGGGGGCAAGTCTACTGGGAATATTGGAGAATAGGATCATACCTTCTTCTTTGACGATATCCACCAGCTTTTGAATAACATCCTGGGTAGAAAGAATCATATCCGGCATAACAATACCCCTTTCAAGATCGTTCCGTTTCCGAACCGCTTTCCCTTTGAAGCGGCGGAAAGGCACACTTTAGTTCAGTATAACAGGATTATCGCTATTTTGCAACCAAATACTGGGGTTTCCCTGCCGTAAAATCGCAGTACTCCCCGCCACAGAGGTGACAGCGAGGGGATGTGTATTCCGTATAATGAAGATTCCGTATAGATGCAAAGATCGCCCTTAGAAATCAAGTTTCTGCCTTCTAGAAGAAACTGTATTGACAAGATTACCCCTGTGTTTTACTATAGCCCTGTATCTTTGCAAGAAATCGCAAAACCTTGCAAAATGCTGAGATTCTCATTTTTGGGATAGGAGGATGCACCATGCGTGAGCTGATCAAGAAAATACCGCAGCTTGAAAAGCGATACCGTACCTGCGCATTGGTACCGTTGGCCCTGCTTATTTTATTCTTTGTATTGCCACTGGCACCGGAGATCAAAATCGTTTCCATGATCGTATTACTGTTTGCTCTGTGGTTTTCGGTCGCTTTTTATTGGACTTGGCGCAAAAGGCGCCTAAATTATGAATGGTTTCTCCGAGTGGCAGACGAAAGCATTCTGGACTCCTTCGATATGGATCCAAAATCGTATTCTCCCAGACCCAAAGTCTATATGAGTACAAAAGCACTGTTTGACAACCAACCCTATTTGATCCTGCCTTACAGCAAAATCGTCTGGACATACAAGGAAGTCACCCGCTACAAGGGCGGCTTCACTTCGCAGCAGGCAGTATTCTGCACCGTGGATGGCAAAAAGATTTCCTTTGCCTGCAATGATGAGGAATTTCGGAAGCTTTTACTGCAATATGTAATTCCCCAGTCTCCAGGTGTTATGATAGGATATTCCGATGAGAATCGAAAAAAATACAAACAGATGCAGAAAAAACTCTGACCGTGTAAAATGACGGTTCTGTCAGATCATAGTGCTGTATATCTGCTTCCATAGAGATTTTGCGGACGCGAAGTGGTGGATTATATATTCTCATAAAGGAAAAATGGGGTGTCTAACGCCAAATAAGGAGGAGTGTTATTTCATGGTCAATGTGAATGATTTTCAGGGTGCAACAGACAGTGAAGTGATTGAGAAGGCGATGCAGAATTTGAGCAGAGATCGTATTATGGTGATCCCGCCGCGTGAATCTGATATCGAGCCAGAACGCCATCATTGGTTGATCGACCGAGCAATTCTGATTCCAGAAAACACAATTGTTATTTTGCGCAACTGTATGATCAAACTATCCGATCGATGCAGAGATAATTTCTTCCGTTCTGCAAACTGCGGATTTGGTATTGATGATCCCGAAAGAATACAGAACATACATATTCGCGGAGAAGGTTTTTGTACATTGCAAGGTGCCGATCATCCGCGTGCGACCGGAGATTCGAGTAAATATTTAGCCCGTCCATGGCCACATGTGAAAGCGGACATGGTAAAATATGGTTACTGTCTCCCGGAAGAAAAGCGGGCCGCTGGTGAAATTGGATTCTGGGATATGCACGATCATTCTTACGGGATAGATGCAGGAAAAGAAGGAGAACACCAAAAAGGAGATTGGCGCAATATCGGCATCCTGTTTGCCAATGTAGAACATTTCTCTATAGAAAATCTGCGTCTGGAAGATTATCACGGCTGGGGTATTACCATTGAGAATTGTGCGTACGGTCACATTCAAAAAATCGATTTGAACGCCTGTATGTCAAAGGAAATCGATAGTCTGCGTCAGAACATGGAAAATCAGGACGGAATACCTGTTCGCAAGGGTTCACATCATATCCTGATCTCTGATGTTACCGGAAGAACCGGAGATGATGTGATCGCTATCACGTCCTGGGATACTCCCAATGTTGATATTGTTCCCGGTTGTACAATTGGATCCTTTCATGCGCTTCCGTGTCATTGAGATAAACAGGATTATCATGTACACGATATTACCATCCGTAATGTGGTTGCATATTCGCAGCTGTGCTGGGTGATTCGTCTGCTTGCTTCCAATAATAAACTTTGGAATATTGTGATCGATGGTGTGATCTATGCCGCTTTGGAGGATGTTCCGCACAGACAATACAGCGGTACGATTCTCGTGGGAAGAGAGGATTATCCGGGGGCTGTTCATGCGAAGGATTCAATAAGAAATATTTCCATATCGAACGTAATCTGTAACGCCAGAAAAGGTATCGAAGTACATGGATATCTGCAGGATTCCGTTATCACCAATGTATGTAACCGGCATCCCGAAGGCTCTGTTATTGCGGTTTTTCGGAAAAATGGATTAGACAATGTGATTACCAGCAGTTTATGTGCATCCGCCGATAACCCGGTGTTCGAATATGAAAACATTCCGGAGTCACCAGCGGTATAAGTTATATAAGTTAATTGTGAGATGGTTTGCAAGAAAAAGCGGCGGGAGCAAGCTCCCGCCCTAGGTTATTGCATAGAGGGATGCGCGAGGGAGTTCACCAGATCGTGCATTTCTTTTTCTGAGCGGACGTTTTGGGCTTTGTTGATAATCGCTTGCTTTTGATCTTCGGTCATGGCAGTGTAGGCGTTCATAGCAGGTTGGTTCATGGCAAGGGCCATGCCGAAGCCAATAGGAACTTTGTAGAAATCCATACTATTTTCTCCTTTTGTTTTTTGAGATTGCCACGCCAGTGTGCGCACTGGCTCGCAATGACAGCAGGGGACAGTGGGCGAACACAGTTCGCCCATACGGAGTGGTTCGGTAGCATCCGTAGAGGAGGCGTTTCGCCTTCTGCAATTCGGGACGGGAAACCCGTCCCCTACGCAGCGGCATCCAACATGTTTTCAATAAAAATCCCATACCCCGTTGTGGGGTCGTTAACAAGGACATGCGTAACTGCCCCAATTAGCTTTCCGTCCTGTACTAGAGGACTTCCGGACACGTGTGTGTCAAGTGTAGGACAAAGTTTTTCTACAAATTTTACGAATTTTGGCATTTGATGTAGAAAATCAGCGAATCATCAGACATAGTACCTATTGGGGAGCATCTTTGGATTGTGAAGTCCACATGTACGCTAGAAAAAATTACACTATTTTTTCACTATATCAATGTTAATATACCAAGATCATCTGCTGAAATGAAGAAAACTGAAGCCGTATAAAATACAGCCTCAGTTTCTTTGTTTGCTATTGATCGTTTAAAAAGACTTCTTGTTCAATTGTTTTGCCGTAGTTGAGTATTTCGCGGATTGCTTCATGAAACAGCCGGTGTTCCCAATTCTGAAGCATTTCTTCCAAATTGCGAAGGTACTTTGCTGTGCGCACGAGTCCGAAGCCTGAGTATTTGCGCACATCTTCTGCGGACATTCTCATCGGCAGCAACTCCGGAATAATTTGTTGTAGATGGGAAAACATCTGGAAACCGCCCAAATCAATATCTGCCCAGAAAAAGACGGGAATCGCGGTGGATAAGGAATCCTTGATTTTTTGTATCAACTTGCGTTTTTGTGGGCTGAGAAAACCACCATGATAGATTACCAATTCAGATCCTTGGATTTCTGAATTTAGATATTCATCATAGTTAGTCTTGTTCTCAATGAACACGACTTTCCGAATATTGGACAAATCGAATCCCTGAATGTCATCAACAGAAGAACTCAAAATAGCAAGTCCACAAGGAAACAGCGCCGAGCAATCAACCATACCTGTTGAGGTAATAATTGAGAACATTCCAGACATCTCGTAACTCTCAGGGCGGGCATAAATACCCAAGTAAGCTAATTTATCTCGCCACCCCATCTCCTGATGCTGGCAGAGCTCTTTCAACTCCAGATCATGTTGCTGTGCGATACGCAGAAATTCATCTCGAAAATCATGTTCAAAACACTTGCTGTTTTGGAAGCAACGGATACTGAAAGCACGCATTGTGCTAGCTGCTCCACGTAGTGCATCATACTGTAGCAGCACAGTAAGGAAGGCCCCCAGTTTCCCCGCTCTATCAGAGAAGAAGGATGGAATACGATATGTACTTCTAATCTTCTGCACGGTCTCTGTCTGCCAACTTAAAATCCATGGTGTTGACACACCGGAAAGTGATTGCTCTATCTCAGCAGCAGCTGATAATGCGGCATCCTTGGGATGCAATTTCCCGATTGCGCTATATGCGGCGTAAACATGATCCAAGTTGAGGATAAGTTCAGAAAATACGGGTCGCCCCGGAAGCCATGTAATGGAAATTAAACCTTGCTGCTCACATTCTTTTCCGGCTTTATTATAGGCATCTCGAGTTTCTGCGTTTTCGTAGTCGTATTCAGGAAGGTCTTTGTTATCAACGCGAAGCATAACGCGCCGCTTAGATACACCAGGTTCTAAAAGATGCTTACTATTCTCGTACTTATCCAGCAGTCGTGTAAGAATTATTCTTTGTTCCATACAGACTCCGTTTCTTTGCTCCAAGTAAGCACGTTCATATTATACTTATCCTTGCGAACGAGCAGCGTTTTGTCAGCCAGAGGGCCAATATCTGGCAGCTTATCCGGCGGAGTACAAATAATGGCCTGCAAATGCATCTTGCGTAGCAAGCGAACACTTTCGATAATACGATCACTGTCCATTTTGTTGAAAGCCTCATCAAAAACAACCAGCCGAACCGTATTGTTTGCAATGCCGGAAAGATTGTTCACCTGATATAACTGCGCAAAGGAGGCCAATACCGCAATATAAAACGGGGTCTGTGTCTCGCCGCCAGACTTGGTATTCAGCGTTTGTGACAGTAGCTGCTTATTGCCATTCTGGTCCGTAGTTTCCAAGTCGAACTTCAGGTAGGTTCTGTAATCTGTATATAGATCGATATTCTGCTGAAGTTCGCTTTGTTTTCTGGCATTTAACTGAGTGTCATCCGAAACAGTGATTCTACCAAACAGATCATCGATCAATGCGCCGTATTTTTCTTGGAACGCGAGGGCGAAAATTCCGCCTTCACCTTCTCTGTTTTCCGGTGCCATGATCATGTTGTAATAATCTGCGTAGTCGGGATTACTGCCAACACAGAATTGATAACGATCCGTGCCAAACTGAGCTTGTCTTAGAGCTTTGTTTAGGTTTTTAACCTGCTCTTGGACTTGTTCGATACTGGAGCCCAGCTTAGCCAAGAAGTCGTTCTGGAACTGTTCCAAAGCACTTTCGCGTGCTTTTTTTATCTTTTCCCTGTACTGCGGCAGTTCACTTTCAGCCAACAAATGACGTTCAGCATCATACTCATCGTTGTCCATGACCTCAATACGGAAGGAGCAAGGCTTAAAATCGTCAGCATATTTCCTTCGAACCTGGAACAACCTGCTGCGACTGGTATCTGCATCTTTTTGAGCTTGGGCAAATGCGCCGCCGTCTCTGAAGTTTCGCAGAATTATTTCTGGTTTTTTCAAACGGCTCAGTTCTTGGTTATAGCGAGGAATACCAACAGTATCACGGAAGGTTGCCGAAAACTCTTCACTAATTCGATCCTCTCTGGAAGTAAGAATCTGATAGATGTCTGGTAGCTTGTCATATTCCAGTTCGTAAACACGGGCTTCGAGCTTGCCTTTTTGCTCGGAGCATTGTGTTCTTTTTCCTTCCAGCTCCTTGACTTCTTTCTCGAGTGCATTAATCTGTTCGTCAAGCTTAGCAACCCAAAACAGATCCAAATGGGAAATCTGGTCAACTATCTTATCAATTCTTTGCAGGATTTCCAATCCGCGCAGGTAATCTGCCTGCCTCTGTACCAGCTCATCTTGAACAAAGCGCTGTGTAAAAAGAAATTCACGATTCTTTTCTTTGTTCAGCTGATTGTGAATCGGCAGCCAGCGCTGCTGTTCGACCTTGAGACCTTGAATGTCACTTTCTATACGTGCAATGCGAAGCTCAACCGCTTTTTTGCCGATAAAGGTGTCTTCCATTCTATCTTTGGGAATTGGGTGGGCAACATAACCAGAGTATACCATGCCGTCAGCAGTAATGGCGGTTTTATGTTTCCGTAACTGCTGAACATGTGTACAGCATACAACATGCCCGAGAAGATAGTCAATATAATCCCTTGCTAGTGGGTTCGAGGTATCCACCTTTTTTGCAAGACTATCATCCCACGCTGGCGCAAAGCCTTTTTCTCTCAGTTTCCCAATATCAACCAGGCCGAAGGATTGCTGAGGATAGTCGTGCTTGATACGGTCATAGAGAGTTAGTGCGTCCCGATAGAATTCGGGCGACACCAGAAGATAAAACTTTTGGGTGTTTAAATACCCTTCAACGGCACCACGCCAGGAATCTTGACCATCAGCGATTTCCAGGACATCTGCTAATATTTCTACGCTGACTTTTGGGGTGGATTTCTGACTCAGATGATCCTCAATTCTCTTTTTCAGGTCAAGAAGTCCCTTAGGATAAGGTTTCACATTCCGACGAAGATTGGAAAGCACAGCTTCGGCAGAATCAATATTGCCTTCGACATCTGCCAAATGAGTTTCAACGTGATATGCTGCATCACGCAGGCATTTAGAAAACTGTGCTGTTACTTGCTGCGCAGTTTCAAAATGACTCAATGCATTACGGAAACTGTCGCTGGTACACTGACACAGAGCGCCATATGCCTCCACCATATTAGATGCAGCTTGCAACAGAGCATCAAGGCAACTATCACAAGACCATTCTACTATACTGTTGCATACTGAACACAAAGCCTGGGCCTCTTTTTTGATTTCTAATGCCGTATTATTTAGCAACGCAGCAAGTCGGTTGCGTTCCTGCTCTAAGTGCGCTTTTTCTGCTTCAAGGCGATTCTTTTCCTGAAATACATTGCTCGTTGCTCGATCTGCGATCAATTCCTCTTTGCGCTTAGTTTTCTGTGCTATTTCGTTACTAAGCCGCTGATAATCATCTGCAGCCTGAGCGATTCCCTGTTGGCAATCTTCCTTTTCCACTTCCAGCTTCTGAATCTGATTTTCAGCCTGCACTTTCTCAGCCCATAAGATCAGAAAGCTTTGTTGTTGCATTCTGTCAATCGCACTGTTCATTTCCCGGAACAGACGATTGATTTCCGTCAATGCAGTAAGCTTTTCTTCCTGGCGCTGTGCAAGTTGCTCGTGGCGTTTATAGTCACGAATGTTTTGCTGCATAGATTCGATATCGGGCCGCTTGGGTATATCGCATATATTCTCAGTGATAAACTGCTGAATATCAACAATTGGCTTAAAGGAGACTGCCTTTTTCATCATGCGGCAAACTTGATCGCTGTGCACATTCCATTTTGCCAGCATATCTCTTCGGTATTGCGGCCCCGTCTCATAGAACTTAAAGTGAGCATTCGGAATAGCCTTAAAATAGGTCCTAAGGTCAGATATCGACATAGCTCGGCGATTTACCAAATAGCACGACTCCGGGATGGTACCGTCATAAATGAAGAACCTGTTTTGCTTGCTGCCATCACTATGACAATCAAAGACGATTCCTGTTACAAACTGCTTGCCTTCCTGCTCATCGCAAAACTCACATGCTATGTAACTGGAGAAATCTTTGCCCCGACGAGATTTCGTACTGCTGGGATCCATATCCGCTCTGAGATATCCGTCCAATGTACGCTGTGAACTCTCGTTGGCCGCTTTGTTAAAGTTTCGAGCATTTAACTCACCCAGGAAAACAATTTGCAATGCATCAATAACTGTGGATTTACCTGCACCGTTTTTGCCTGTGAGAAAATTGATATCATCGACTTCAATTAGCTGTTTGGAAAAGTACAGCCAATTAATCAACAATATCTTCTTCAACTTCTTCATCGTCATCCTCCCTTCTAAGAGTTCGAACGATTGCGTCCAGCTTATCACTTGGAACGACAGATAGAATCGTGGGCATGATTGCAAATTTGCATGAGGTTTGATTTAATCTTCCTTCAATGCGCTGCACAACGCTGTGATTTTCCATAATAGTAAGCGCACGCTTAACTTCGTCCATATTGGGCCGAGTTGGCAAAATTGCATAATCCGTTACAACTTTTTCCAGAACGTCCCGCACTGTACAAATTACATCATGCTCAAGTCCTGCTCTATCTTGATTTTCATCGTAGATCATACGCAGAGCCAGGACAATTGCGGTTGCCGTCTTGTTTAGCGAGCATCGATTTGCCTCATCGGTATTTCTTACATAAAAGTATCCATTGAAGTCATCGTGCAGAAGTGTCCAGTCCAGGAGGCTTAAATAATCAGCAACTTCCTGTTTATGTGTCATTAAAAATAAATAATTGGGGTTGCTAATCAACCCTTTGTCCGGTTGATATGTCATGCGGACAATATAAGTGCGGCTGAGGAGAAGATTGCAGACAGTTTTAAACTGCTCCAATTCTCTTTGAGAATAACCTAGGATTGCTTCAATGCTCATTTCTTTTCCTCCTTCCGAACAAATCGTAGCTGCGGAATCGAATAGACTCCTTCTTTATAGGATCCATCAAGTTCTTCAACATGATAAAAAGCACCGGTATCGCTGCTGTTTAGCACAGCCAACAAACTCATAATATATCCAGTATCATCAGATAGTTGCAGGTCCTTGGAGTAGCGAACAGACTCGTTGCCGAAACGCTCACGCATAAATGCAAGTACGGAAGCTTTCCCATATCGCGAGTGCAGCATGGCTATTAATTCAGAATCACCTTCAGAAGAAGGTGTGTCCTCAATCTCCACCGGTGCAACAATCGCTCTTTTGCGTGACCTCTTTCTATACCATAGGCTTTTCTCTGACAAGAACGACTGTTCATAAAGTTCAAACATAGGTTGAAGCTGATCCAGTAATTCGCTTGCCCGTCGATTTCTGGACAATGCAGATAATAAGTAGTTTAAATTACCGCGAACGTTATGATCGCGATTTGTCAAATTCTCTATTTTTTGTGTTGTCGCCCGTGTATACCGGCGTACTTGATCATCAATCTCGTCCAGATAGTCTGCTTCCAAAGTGTCGTATCGTTCTTTCACAAAGAATATTTTTTCTAACAAATCACGTCTGCATTCTTCAACACTGTCTTTGTGTTTGTCTTGATATGCGCTGTTTGCCATGGCCAGCAGGAGTGCGTCATCCGTCAACCAAGCGTCCAGAATGGTCTGAATTGGGATGCGGTATTTTGGTACGGAGTCTTTGATCTTTAGAGGGCGGATATAGGCTTCAATCACCCGTTGTCCAAAATCGTCAAAGTGAGAAGAGAGTACTTTGTTGATATCCTGCATCTCAATTTGAATCTTAAAGAAGTGCTTCACGTTGTGGTAGACCGTTTGCAGCATTTTTCTAAGTGCCTGTGTGTTATCATAAGCACTATAAATAGCAAGCATCTTTTCGTATGCTGTTCCGCTGTCATAGGCGACTTTGAGAGTGGAATAAGTACTAAACACATAGGAATAGCCACGTTTGGGGGAATCCTCTGTTAATTGATGCAGCAATTCCAAAAGCCTGCTGCTGTATTCTGGTACAGTAATATATTCCTCAAAGTCTTCGCCGCGTTGCTTTTCATACCAACCTTTACTGCAGAGCTTACGCATAAGAAACCGAGCTCTTCCGGAAATATCGCGCAGTTCCTCTTCGTCGATATCTTCTCCCTCAAAAGTAGCATCTGCAAGCTGCTGCTCCAGCCGTGAGCGCAGCATAGAGTAAAGCATATCCTCTGATATTTTTAGATTATCACCATATGTGCAATAGAGTACTTCCAGTGCATCTGCGTACAAATGACGATTGGGAGATGCCAAGATGGAGAATAATTCAGATGGAATCGCTTCAAACAGTTTCATGGAGATACCACCTCAACAGGAGTATAAAATGGAAGGAATACTGATTTACGATGGAATGCGACCCGATATCGCTTTCTATAACGGGACAACCTATGGCGGGCTTCACTGCGGAGATTGTTTCCTTTGCTTTACGGGCGGCAAATGGTCCTCAGTAAGATTAGAATGGGATGATGGCTGGAAGCTGTGGCAAAACGGTTGTTTACAGGCAATTCAATATGGCGCCATAGTTAAAATGACAATATGATACCGTATAGATGCTGCGTTTCTCTTTCTCATGTGCAATATATCAGATGAATAGTCCAATTAAACACCCTTATTAAAAAACGCAATCGATATTGATTAAAAAACTAAATGCAGGTTTTTCTTATATTCTTGCCCAAAATAATAGCATTACCGCATTCCGCCTTGGAAAGCAGTTTTGTTTTTGCTGCTTCCGTAGCTGTTATTTGGGTTATCCATATCGGAAACAATAGCTGTTACCCATGTCATCTTTCCGATGCTTACATCTCCGCGGGAACACCAACTAGCAAAAAGCATATTTCCAGATGCCTTCTTTAGCGTGTCAGTAATTAACTGTTTGGGCCAAATTCTATTGTCATCACCGGACTTTATATAGAGAAAAGCAAGACGTTTTCCAAGTACACTCTGTGCAGCTGCTTCTGGTAGTTGGAAATTATCATTCTTATCGTAATCTGATTTTAACAACTTAAAAACTACCAATTCTGCACTTCCTGATTGCGAGAAAGCATAGAACGGACCGTCATACCATGGTTTAAAATCTCGTTTGTCGATATATTCATCAAAAGCATGCGCTAAAAAATCAATTGCATAAGAAACAGGGTCTGTAAATACTTCGTTTTCACAATATTGATTTTCTACACTCAAGAAAATATCAGAGTTGGTTTTTATTTCAACAAGGTCTTTGCGTGTTTTGCTTATTGACGGTGTTAATACTGTGATAAAAACCAAATGGTTCCTACAGAGTCTGATCAAATCAAGAGCATTAGTAATGTCTTCTGGCGCTGTAAACTTTGATACAATAAATAAATTACTAAGTTCTTGTAATACCGGGAGCCATAGTGGGAAAGGTTTTGAAAAATCAATAATTCTTTTGTTGTAGCTTTCAACATTATTGTGATTAAAAGTATCCCATTCGCCCAATTGGCAAATACCAAATACATTATCGGTCTGGGTGTGAAACATTTCTTTTCTCCTTGCGCTATATCCTATTTCCATATCAGTTTTACGATAGATAAAAAATTTTCGTTTTTATCATTTAAAAGTTCCAGTTCAAATGTATATTATCGCTTTACCTAGGCATATGATTTTGCATTTACTTCCAACAATGGATTGATGCAGACCACGTTTGGATATGTTCGCTTTGTGAGATAATGGCATCCCAGATGGGTGCAAGGAATTGCTGAATCCCGCCTATCACTTCTGCAAAGGGCATTTCCGGGTTGCCCAGTGTTTTGAGAAAATAGCGCCATTTGGTTTGCATATCCGGATCATCTGTAAGTGCCAGAACACGGTCAAAACTGTCCTTTTCATAAGCGGTGCCACGATTTTGGAGAGTTTCCTGAATCGCTGTTTGCAGCTTCAGCCCGTCATAATCAAAGCTGCGGGACAGATAGTAGATGTCATAAAAGTCCTTCATGCGACCAGTCAGCTCAAAACGCTGCAGAATGGCATCGAACTTTTCTGCAATGGTACTTTCCAGAGAATAGGTCAGAATTTCGGGTTTCTCGTAACCTTCCAGTTGGGTCTGGATATTTCGACGCTGTGCGTTGGGGACGATTACATCGCCAACCCCAATATCAACATTGAAAGGCACGCGCACGTTCTTTATGTATCCGGTGATTTGCGTGCTGACGCCGTGATACTTGCGCTGCACGGCGATAGACTCGGTCTTACCAGCCTTGAAAGTCACAAAATCATTCCCGGTATCCACTGCCAGAATCTCCGCAATGATCTCGTCCATGCGGGCAAGGTCATTGTTCAGACCACGCATAAGGAAGTCCACATCCACGGTGGCACGGCTTTCAAAGTTGGTCAGGGTATAGATGAACAAGCCGCCCTTCAGTACAAAGTTTTCAGCATACTTGGAGCCGGACAGACGGCGCAGGAACTCCTCCTGGAAGAAAAGCTGCAGGCACTGCTGGTAGCTAATTCCAGAAGCCTTAGCTTTGTTTTTCAGTTTCGCAAGAACGGATGCAGCAATATCTGCCATCACAGCCACACTCCTATCAAATCTTTTACTGCCTTTTTCACGCGTAGAGGACCGGCGTATTCCATCAGCTTGGGAATGTTCTTTCCGGGGTCCTCAATGTACGCGCGAATCGCTTTATTGAAAATCTCTTTATCCATCTTGTTGCGATACCGCAGGCAATCACAGATCACACGATCCTTGTCATAGATCTGTATCTCATGCCCGTCCATATTTCCTTTAGTATGTCCCAGTTCCAGAACAGCAGGTTCCACATAATAGGGTTTTACAAATGGATAATCAATATTGAACCGGGATTTACCGGAATCCTTGCTAACTGCCAGATGCCAATCACTGGGCGTGCGGTCACTATATCCGTAATAGCGCAGTGCTGTATCCATGCAGAGAATTGCATCCGGGAAGAGACGGATCACGGTGCCGATCTCGCTGAAATCATCAGGACGTATCCATTGATAATAACCGTATCGAACCTTCTCTACCAAGCCCGCCTCGACAAGCTGTTGGACATTTCGGTATCGGATCTTTTCTTGTTCCAGATCCTTCGTGCGCATCATGCCGCCGTAGTTTTCAAATATATCCTTATAGTGCTGGATATCCATGAGCGCAACTCCTTTCTAACTTTTGAACGTTTTAATCAATCGAGCGGATAAACTCGTGCACCTTAATTATAGCCAGTTATACAGAAGAAGTCAACATATCTTTTTGCGTTTTTGGTTAATCGAGCGGACAAAGTCATGTTATCCAGGTTTTGTCTAAACATTCATGAACAAAGATTCCCGATGAAAATGATGCTTTCTCATCGGGAATATAATGTAGATTATTCTGTTTGTTTGCATACTTTCTTAATCGCTTCATAAATCCACGCTGTTGTGCGCTTTGCTTCCTCTATCAAAGCAACCCTTTCCTCAAAAGAGAGCGTCCGGCGGATTCTTTGAAGGTTTTCCTTATCTATATTCTCTTTGCCAAGGGCTTTGATTGCTTGGATCACAAGGGCAGTTTTGTGGGACATTCCGGATATTTCTTTTGAACTGCAATGCTTGAATTCGATTGTTATATTGCCAAAAGAAAAACTACGGTATGGTCCATCACTAACATAAGACCAATGGGCTGGCACCTGTGTGGACAGTCCAAACAAATTAAGCGCGGCAGCTCCGGAAGGTGCGATCGCCCAGCCAAAATTTCTGGCTAGCGCCATCGCCACATGATGCGGAGACGGTGCTTCATACTCCTGCAGCAGCTCGCTGTACGCGGGCTGATAATATACACCGCGCATAATACGCACGATCTGTTGCGATTTCTCCAATCGGGATAAGCACTGACGGACCGTGTTGATCGGTGCGATGTGAGAAAAATCAGATGCAACAAATACACCCTCTGGCTTTGCTTGGCTGATAATCTCTGAAATCTTTGCATAGCTAGTATCCATACTGCATCCTCCTTGTAATGAAAATTATATAGTATTCATTACAGAAGGTCAAGTTGCTATTTCTATAACAAACGCATGAGCTCTTGATGCCGGTGTCTGTATACGTCAATGCTCATTACGACCATAGCGATCTCGCCGTTCTTAATGATGCTAATCGGTTGATTGTTTTCCAGACAAATTTCAGATACACAACTAGTCTTTTTTAAGTCTCGAATTGGGATAGTCATAGGTACAGAGAACTCTTTAGCAAAGTCTAACTTACCATTTGTATCGCGAAAACGGAAGTGCTCATTGAAAAAGTCTGCATTCATTATAACAAGCTCCGGTGTTCCATTGCGAGTAACAAAAATTGGTTCGTGATTTTGCAAACAAAACTCACAAATCCCTGTGGTGTCTTTCAGATCGGTTAAGGGTTTAAAGATTGCCATTGTTTTTATCTCCTAATTTGTTTTTAATTATCGTGCTGAGGATTCTAGTTGTTAAATAAATAATCTCACCATCTTTCTATAATAATTTGATATAAAAATGCACTTTATTATGGACTTATTTTGGGACTATATGTAATAAGTGCCAAACGGTATAAAATCCGTCTGGCACTTGATTTTTTGTGAATATTCTGCTTAACTGGCTGCTTCTAGCATGTTTTCTATAAAAATCCCATACCCAGTGGTAGGATCGTTGACCAAAACGTGTGTAACGGCGCCGACCAGTTTGCCGTCCTGGATGATGGGACTGCCGGACATACCCTGAACGATGCCGCCGGTGGCTTCCAGCAGTTTGGGGTCGGTAACTTTCAGAAGCAGGTTTCGCCCATTTTGCCGGGAGGCAGAATAGATCTTCAGGATCTCCACAGAATATTCCTGAGGCTGGCCGCCTTCCACGGTAGACAGAATGGTCGCGGGACCGGTTTGGATTTCCTCATGGCTGCCAACCGGCAGAGGCTGCCCGCGCGCAGGCGTATTCAGTATGCCGAATACCCCCACAGCTGTATTGCGCAGCAAGGTGCCTGCTTTTTCAGAGGAAGTTAACGTACCGATCAGCTGACCCGGTTGGCCGGAGCGGCCTTTCCGTATGGCAGTGACCTTTGCCGGGTATGCACTGCCTGCGGTCAATGTGATCAGCTGTCCGGCGGCGTCATTGACACCGTGGCCCAGTGTTCCAAATACTTGGGTATCCGGGTCATAGTAGGTGACAGTCCCGATGCCCGTCACGCCCTGGCGCAAATAAACGCCTAATTGAGGTCCATTCGATGTGATCGTGGGAGCGCAGCGCAGAGTCTGCACAGATTCCGCCCGGAGGACCGTGATCTCCACGCTCCCGCCGCTTCTATTGAGGGCATTGCGCACATCCTGGGCGCAGGTGATGGGATGTCCATCGATGGCCAGCAGCCGATCTCCCACCTCCACGCCCGCCGCCTGTGCTCTGGAGTTTGCTTCAAAGGAAACCACTGTGACGGTATCGTTTTGCAGCTCCAGTCCTACAATGGTACCGCCGGGGATCAGCATGGGCGCAGCTTGCGCTGAAAAAGGGGTCAGCGACAACAGACAGAGCAAAAGCATGATTCTGGAACATAGTCGTCTCATAAGGTAACCTCCGGTAAGCAGTGTGTCAGGTGGCGCAGGAATGGTCTGCTCTGTTAATATGCCAGCCAACAGCTGTGGGTAACCCATGCAAATGTCGAAAAAAAAGGGCTCAAACGGAAATGATGGGTTTTTTCGGCAATGACTTGCGCAAGCACCACTGCATAGTGTAATATAAGATAAAAAACACCATCGGAGGACAACCTATGGATTACACGACACTGATCGCCCAGATCCGGGCGTTAACGGAAGGAATTCCCCACCCCACCGCAAATCTGGCCAATACGGCAGCCGCTATCTGGCAGGGTATGGAAAACATCAACTGGGCAGGTTTTTATTTGATGGAGCAGGGCAAGCTGATCCTGGGACCCTTCCAGGGCAAGCCCGCCTGCATTGAGATCAGCGTAGGCAAAGGCGTTTGCGGTACTGCCGCAGAGCAAAAGCAGACGATTCTGGTAGAGGATGTGCATCAGTTTCCGGGGCACATCGCCTGCGACAGTGCATCCAATTCCGAAATCGTGGTTCCCATCATAAAGAACGGGCAGGTCGTTGGTGTTTTGGACATCGATTCGCCTTATTTTGCCCGGTTTACTGACATGGACCGCAGGGGATTAGAGGAAATCGTACGGGTCTTGGAAGAAACTGTTTTTTGAAACCTAAATATGGTTTTTACCTATTGACACGGTAGGGAAGTAGTGTTACTATTACCCAGAGAATTACTAGGCAAATATCTGGAGGTTCCAATATGCACGTTTATGCAGATAACGCAGCCACCACCAAGCTGAGCAAGGTAGCTTTGGAGGCTATGCTGCCTTATTTTGAGACGGTTTACGGCAATCCGTCCAGCCTGCATACCTTGGGTCAGGAAGCCAAGGAAGCGCTGGAAAAAGCCCGCCAGACGGTAGCAGACTGCCTGGGCTGTGAATCAAGAGAGATCATTTTCACCTCCGGCGGCAGCGAGGCCGACAATCAGGCCATTATTTCTGCAGCCCGGTACGGTGCCCGGAAGGGAAAAAAGCACATCATTTCCACTGCCTTTGAGCATCATGCGGTGCTGCACACCCTGGAAAAGCTGAAAAAAGAGGGCTACGATATCACATTGCTGGATGTGAAGGAAAACCACAATGTGACCGCCCGACAGGTCAAAGAAGCCATCCGGGAGGACACCTGCCTGGTCACCTGTATGTATGCCAACAACGAGATCGGCTCCGTGCTGCCCATCGCTGAGATCGGCGCAGTATGCAAGGAAGCCGGCGTTCCTTTCCACACGGACGCAGTCCAGGCTGTGGGCCACATTGCCATCGACGTAAAGGCCCAGAACATTGACATGCTGAGTCTTTCCGCCCATAAGTTCCACGGACCCAAGGGTGTTGGCGCGCTGTATGTCCGCCGGGGCTTTCCTTTGGTCAATGTGATCGACGGCGGTGCCCAGGAGCGGGGCAAGCGAGCCGGTACGGAAAACATTCCCGGCATCTGCGGTATGGCTGCCGCCTTGAAGGATGCCTGTAAGCATCTGGAAGAAAACAGCAAAAAGGTTGCCGCCATGCGCGATCGGCTGATCGAAGGGCTGAGCAAGATCCCCCACTGTGCCCTGAACGGTGACCCTGTAAACCGTCTGAGCGGCAACGTCAGCTTCTGCTTTGAGGGCATCGAAGGTGAGGCGCTGCTGCTTCTGCTGGACGCCAAGGGCGTGTGCGCCTCTTCCGGCTCGGCCTGCACTTCCGGCAGTCTGGATCCCAGCCATGTTCTGCTGGCCATTGGGCGGGTCCATGACGTAGCACACGGCTCATTGCGGCTTTCCCTTTGCGAATACAATACGGACGAAGAGATCGACCACATTCTGACCGCCGTCCCCGAAGTAGTGACCCTGCTGAGGAACATGAGCCCTGTCTGGAGAGATCTGCAGACCGGCAAAAGAGAATATATTTTGTAAGGAGATACAGGTATGGCACTTTACAGTGAAGTAGTTATGGACCATTTCATGCACCCCCGGAATGTGGGTGTGATCGAAGATGCCAGCGGCGTAGGCCAGGTTGGCAACGCCAAGTGCGGTGATATTATGAAGATCTATCTGAAGATCGAGGGCGAGACCATCGTGGATGTGAAGTTTGAGACCTTTGGCTGCGGCAGCGCCATTGCCTCCTCTTCTATGGCCACGGAGATGATCAAAGGCAAGTCTATTCATGATGCCCTGCAGCTGACTAACAAGGCCGTGTGCGAAGCACTGGACGGTCTTCCCGCCCAGAAGGTGCACTGCTCCGTGCTGGCAGAAGAGGCTATCAAGTCCGCTCTGAAGGACTACTATGACCGCAACGGCATCGCCTACGACAAGTCCCAGTTCCCCGACTGCGAGAATTGTGACCACTGCCATGAATAAGCCATGATCGTATCGACCAAGGGACGCTATGCTTTGCGGGTGATGGTACAGTTTGCGCAGGGAGAACCCGGTGCGTACATTCCGCTGAAAGAGATCGCAGAAAAAGAAGAGATCTCCCAGAAGTATCTGGAATCCATTATGACGATTTTGTCCAAGGCCGGTCTGGTAGATGCGGTACACGGCAAGGGTGGCGGTTATCGTCTAAACCGGACACCGGGAGAATACACCGTGGGCAGTATCCTGAAGCTGACGGAGGGAAGTCTGGCTTCCACCGGCTGCACCAGCCAGGGTCCTGCCGCCTGCGGCCGGGCCTCCTGCTGTGAAGCCCTGCCCATGTGGGAAAAGCTGGACAAAATGATCGACGATTTCTTTGAAGGCATCACCATTGCAGATCTTCTGAAAAAAGAATAAGCAAACCAGGCCCCACCCGGGCCTGGTTTTTTGCATATCCATTTCGTCAAGCAGCATGAATTGATCTTTGCTGCGCAGCGCAATCGTAGGGATGACCTGTTGCGGTACTGTTTTCATCTCACTATTGACATGGACGTGTTTTTGGTGTATATTAACTGTACTAGTACAGTTAATACGATTCATACGGAGGGATGCGAATGGTACATTTGAATTACCGGGATTCCCGGCCGATCTATGTACAGATCATGGACGGGATCCGCAGCCAGATCCAGGCGGGCGTGCTTCAAAGCGGCGATCAGCTGCCCAGCGTTCGGGAGCTGGCAGGGCAGCTGGCGATCAACCCCAATACCATCCAGCGGGCCTACCGGGAGCTGGAAATGGAAGGTTGGATCGCCACAGTGCCGGGTAAAGGCTGCTTTGTGTGCGGTGTCAGCGCAGAAACTACCTTGGAACAGGCCCAACTGCTGCAGCGTTTCGATGACACGGTTGCCGCACTGGAGCGTTTAGGAGTCGGTGCTGACACACTGGTGCAACGTTTACTGCAAGGAGGAACGAACTATGCTTGAAGTAAAAAATCTGACCAAGAGCTTCGGCAGCTTCCGGGCTCTGAATGATCTGACCATGACCGTACCCAAAGGAGCAGTCTATGGTCTGGTTGGTCCCAACGGTGCGGGCAAAAGCACCTTGATCCGCCATGTGCTGGGTGTATACCGGCCTGACAGCGGCAGTGTGCTGCTGGCTGGAGAGCCGGTATACGAAAACCCCGCAGCCAAGCTGCGGATCGGTTCCATCCCCGATGATATCTTTTACTTCCCTTCTGCTACCTTAGAGGATATGCGCGCCTATTACAAGGGCATGTATCCGGCATTTGACGACGAATTATTCAAGAGACTGTACGAAGTATTCCAGCTGCCCGCTAAAAGTCCCATCCGCCGGTTTTCCAAGGGTATGCAGAAGCAGGCAGCCTTCCATCTGAGCATCTGCACCCGGCCGGAGCTGCTGGTGCTGGATGAGCCGGTGGACGGCCTGGATCCTGTGATGCGCCGACAGGTTTGGAGCTTGCTGGCTGCCGATGTAGCTCAGCGGGAAACCACAGTGCTGGTATCCTCCCACAACCTGCGGGAGCTGGAGGACATCTGCGATCATGTGGGCATCGTGGATCATGGAAATATGTTGCTGGAGCGCAGTCTGGCGGATATGCAGGGCCTGACCCACAAGCTGCAGCTAGTGGGCGACACCCCGGAAGGGCTGCAGATCCTCCACGAAAGCACCTCCGGGCGGCTGCGGACTCTGGTAGTGCGGGGCAGCGCAGCGGAAATAGAGGCCAGAGTGCAGGCAAAGCATCCTGCCTACTTCGATGTGCTTCCCCTTTCCCTGGAAGAGATCTTTATTTATGAACTGGGAGGTGTGAACTATGAAGTCAAGAATATCGTTCTTTAATATGGCTGCCTTTCGTAAAAATCTGACCCGGTTTGCGCCAAGCTGGATCCTGTACAGCGTGCTGATACTGATGTTTATGCTGTCCTTTGCGGCACAGAGTTCCGGCGTATTGTTTGCATCCACCTTGGCGGATATGACCCACATAACCGCGATCACAGGCTTTGCCTATGCCTTTCTAAACGCACAGCTGCTGTTCGGCGACCTATACAACAGCCGGATGTGCAACGCTCTGCACGCAATGCCCATCCGCCGGGAAAGCTGGTTTGTTACCAATGTGATATCGGGCCTTGCTTTTTCTATCGTGCCCAATGCCCTGTTCACACTGATCTTCCTGCTGCTGTGCGGAGGCGTATGGGAAGCGCCGCTGCTGTTGCTTGCTGTGTCTCAGCTGCAATACTTATTTTTCTTTGGCGTAGCCGTGCTGAGTTCCTTCTGCGTTGGCAACCGGTTCGCCATGGCACTGGTGTACAGCATTCTCAACTTCCTGTCGCTGATCCTGTACTGGCTGGTCAGCAGCCTGTATGCACCGCTGCTGTACGGTATTACGATTTCTGACGAGATCTTCACGCTTCTGTGCCCGGTAATGCAGCTGGCGGGCAATGCGTATTTCC
Source organism: Faecousia sp. (assembly GCA_045605575.1). GTDB lineage: Bacteria > Bacillota > Clostridia > Oscillospirales > Oscillospiraceae > Faecousia. Next base: position 34,549 of record JAZUQE010000116.1, read on the forward strand.
ACGTAGCATACGATGTGACCGTCACCGGTGCGGTAGTCTTCACCGATATTGTCTTCGAGGAAGGCTGGTGGTATCTGGCGATTACCACAGCGCTGGGACTGGGGACTATGGTGCTGGCGCTGGTGCTGTACCGCCGCAGAAATCTGGAATGCGCCGGAGACTTTGTGGCCATCCGGCGGCTGGGACCCGTATTTCTTGTACTGTATACCTTCTGCGTGGGTGCCTGCTGCCATGGATTTTTCTCCCTGCTGTGGGGCGTGGAAAGCTACAGCTTCCTGGCTTTGGGGCTGGTTATCGGCTTCTTTACGGGGCTCATGCTGCTTAACCGGACGGTGCGGGTCATCCGGAAGAAGAACCTCTTGGCCTTTCTGGGCCTGCTGGTCTTCTTCGCCGTCACGCTGGTGCTGACAGCAGTAGATCCCCTGGGTATTACACGCTGGGTCCCGAAGGCTTCCCAGGTGCGGACTGCCCAGGTGAGCACCGGTGCAAGCTTCTACAAAGCGGACGCAGAATCAATGCTATATGAAAAAGAAGATATTGATAAGATCCTGGCCATTCACGAGCAATGCCTGCGCGACCGGCAGGGGGGATTTCAGGGTGTAGAAACTGTTCGGGTATACATGACCTATACCCTCCGCGACGGCAGTGTAAAACAGCGGGAATACTATATGAACATCGAAAACGAAGCCGGACTTCTGCTGGAGGGCATTCTCAGTCGGCCGGAAGTAGTGCTGGGTGAGATCTACACCAAGCCGGAAAGCTGCGAGCTGGTGCGGTTGGAGTTTACAGACGGATCTTTGCAGTGGGAAGAGGAGCCGGATCTGGAGGCTCTGGTGGAAGCCATCGTAAAGGACTGCGAAGCAGGGAACATGGCCCAGGACTGGGCGTTTATGAATCACGAAGACTACGTAGGCTGGCTCTATCTGGAGACCCGGCAATTCAATGGCATTTACTACGGCCGGGATATCCGCTTCTGCGCCGCGTGCACCAATATCATCGCCTGGCTGGAAGCGAATTCTGATTTCAAGCTGGAAGATCATGTGACTGTTGACAGCAAATGGGCCGAAATTAAATAAGCCACATGTGCAAAACAGGCCGGGGCGGCAAAAACCGCCCCGGCCTGTCAGTCTGTCAAAATACTTACTACCTACAATTATAGAGCAGCAGGAGTAAAAAAGAACGAAGGGTTATGATACTTTCTGTCCGGCCAGAAAGTACCCAAAGCGCCGCCGGGGACCTTTCGTATGGCCCCCTCACTCCCCAGACGACCAAAGGGGAAAGCGGATCGGTGATGTGTTATTTAGACTTTCTACCGCTTTCCCCTTTGGAATCCCTTTTGATAGAGCTCTGTGAAGAAAGCATTCTTACGTAAAACCTACTTCTCTGACACGCTCACAGGCCGGGGCGGCTAAAACCGCCCCGGCCTGTTTTGGGGATCATTCCAGTTCAAACGCACCGGTATAGAGCTGATAATAGGTGCCCTTCTGGGCGATCAGGTCCTCGTGGGTACCCCGTTCAATGATATGACCGTGATCCAGAACCATAATGCAATCGGAATTCATAACCGTGCTGAGCCGGTGGGCAATAACGAATACCGTCCTGCCCTTCATCAGTGCATCCATGCCCTCCTGCACCAGCTTTTCCGTGCGGGTATCAATGGAGGAGGTCGCTTCGTCCAGGATCATCACCGGAGGATCGGCCACCGCCGCCCGGGCGATTGCAATCAGCTGCCGCTGTCCCTGAGAAAGGCTGGCGCCGTTGCCTGTAAGTTCTGTATCATAGCCCTTCGGCAGCCGGGTAATGAAATCATGGGCATTGGCCAGCTTGGCTGCGTGGATGCACTCTTCGTCGGTGGCATCCAGCTTACCGTAGCGGATATTCTCCATCACGGTTCCGGTGAACAGGTTCGTCTCCTGCAGCACCACGCCCAAACTGTGCCGCAGATCAGCCTTTTTGATCTTGTTGATGTTGATTCCATCATAACGGATCTTACCGTCGGCAATGTCATAGAACCGGTTAATGAGGTTCGTAATGGTGGTCTTGCCTGCGCCGGTGGCGCCTACAAAAGCGATCTTCTGGCCGGGATGGGCGTACAGCGTAATGTCATACAGCACCTGCTTTTCCGGCACATAGGAGAAGTCCACCATATCCATAACGATGTCGCCCTTCAGCTCCGTATAGGTCACAGTGCCGTCGGCCTGATGGGGATGCCGCCAGGCCCAGTGTCCGGTGCGCCGTTCGGATTCGGTGATGGTGCCATCCTCGCTGATATGGGCATCGACCAGCGTTACATAGCCCTCATCGGTCTCCGGCTGTTGATCCATGAGTTCAAATACCCGCTCGGCACCGGCAAGCGCCATGAAAATGGAATTGAACTGGTTGGACACCTGGTTGATGGGCTGATTAAAACTGCGGGACAGGCCCATAAAACTCATCAGATTGCCCAGCGTCAGTAGAGAGCCGCCGGATGCTACCACCACCCATCCGCCAATGATGGCCAGGATGGCATATTGGACATAACCCAGGTTATTGTTGATAGGACCCATCATATTCGAGAATTTACCGGCCGCGTAAGCATTGCGGCACAGTTCCTCGTTCAGCTGATCAAAGGTATCCTTGCAGGTCTGCTCATGGTTAAAGACCTTCTCGACCTTCTGGCCATTGATCATTTCCTCGATATAACCGTTCACCGCGCCCAGGGACTTCTGCTGTCCCACAAAGAACTTGCGGGACTTGCCGCCCAGGATCCGGGTCGCTGTCACAACTCCCACCACTGTGATCATACAAACCAGCGTCAGAATGGGAGAGGTAGTGAGCATGGCAGTCAGAACCACCGCCAGCATGACCACTGCGGATACACACTGGGGAATGGACTGGGACAGCACCTGCTGCATAGTATCCACATCGCTGGTGAAGCGGGACATGATATTGCCGGCAGTATTGGAGTCGAAATACCGCAAAGGCAACTTCTGCATCTTGAAAAACATCTCGTCCCGGATAGTCTTTTGCACCTTTTGGCTGATACCTGCCATCAGAAAGCCGTTCAAGAAGGTGCTGAGCAGGCCAACCAGAAAAATACCGCCGATCTGAGCCAGGAATTTCAGAAGCGGGCCAAAATCCTGGGATCCTGTGTTGACCATGGGCAGCAGGTAGTTGTCTACGATCTTACCAATAGCCGTTGTACTGGTAGTCTGGGCCAGGGAGGTGACCACAATGCACACCAGCACACCCAGCAGTACCGGGATATGGGGCTTCATGTATTTCAGCAGCCGCAGGAGGGTACGCATGGGATTTTTAGCCTTACGGCCGTCGCCGCGCATTTTTGCAGGAGGCATTATTCGTCCCCTCCTTTCTGCTGAGAGTAGAACACATCCTGATAGATGGGAGAAGATGCCAGCAGCTGCTCATGGGTACCCACAGCATGGATCATGCCGTTGTCCAGCACGATGATCATGTCCGCGTCCTGCACGGAGCTGACACGCTGGGCAATGATCAGTTTGGTCGTGCCGGGAATATCCTCCCGAAAAGCCTTGCGGATCATAGCGTCGGTGGCCGTATCCACCGCGGAGGTAGAGTCGTCCAGAATCAAAATCTTGGGCTTTTTCAGCAGCGCTCGAGCAATACACAAGCGCTGCTTCTGGCCACCGGATACATTGGTACCGCCCTGTTCGATATGGGTGTCATAGCCATCGGGGAAACTGCGAATGAAATCATCGGCGCAAGCCAGCTGACAGGCATGCACCAGCTCTTCGTCCGTCGCGTCCTTGTCGCCCCAGCGCAGATTTTCCTTGATAGAGCCGGAAAACAGCTCATTTTTCTGCAGCACCATGGCCACACTGTCACGCAGCGCTTCCAGATCATATTCCCGCACATCCCGGCCACCTACCTTCAGTGTGCCTTCGCTGACATCATAAAGCCGGGGGATCAACTGCACCAGTGTCGTCTTTCCGGAACCGGTGCCGCCCAGAATGCCGACTGTAGCACCGGAGGGGATATGCAGATCTACTTCCTTCAGCGCCCGGTGCTTGGCATCCTGACTGTAGCGGAAGGAGACATTTTCAAAGTCGATGGAGCCATCGGGTACTTCCAGCACAGCATCTTCCGGGCTGCACAGATCCGGCTGCTCCTGCAGAATTTCACCGCAGCGCTGCATGGGCGAACGGGCCATCATGATCATGGTAAACACCATGGACAGCATCATAAACGCAGACAGGATCTGACCCGTGTAATTAAACATGGCGCTGAGCTCGCCGGTGGTCAGCCCCAGTGCCGGATTATTTCCGGAGGCGATGATCATCTGGGAACCCAACCAGGAAATTGCCAGGATGCTGCCGTATACACAAGTCTGCATAATGGGACTGGTAAAAGCCATGATCCGCTCTGCCTTGCGGAAATTCTTATAGATGTAATCGGAAGTCTCAGAAAACTTGGCGATCTCCTTGTCCTCCCGCACGAAGCTCTTGACTACCCGGATACCGTGGATATTTTCCTGCACCACCGTATTCAGCCGATCGTAGGCCTTAAAGACCCGGTCGAAGATCTTGAACACCATAGGTCCAAAGCCGATCAGCGCTGCCAGCAAAATGGGCATAGCCACGCAGTAGACCATCGTCAGCTCCACGCTGATATTCGCGGCGGAGATGATGGACAGAATCAGCATCATGGGCGTGCGGATAGCCATCCGGATCATCATCTGGAAGGTCATCTGCAGCCTTGCCACATCGGAGGTCAGACGGGTGACGATAGAGGCTGTAGAGAATTTATCGATGTTGCGGAAGCTAAAGCTTTGCACATGGTGATACATATCATGGCGCAGATTTTTAGCAAAACCGGTGCCGGCCTTGGCAGCGAACACCGCTGACAGCACGCCAAAACTCAGCGACAGCAAAGCAAGCACAACCAACAGGATCGACTGCTGGATAATGACGGTCATATCCTGCTCTTTCACACCGTAGTCGTACAGCTTTGCCATGACCAGCGGAATGGTGACTTCCATAGCCACCTCACCGATCATACACAAAGGGCTGAGCATGGCGGCCCATTTATATTCCCGGATGCACCGGGCCAATCGTTTGATCATTGGGCTTTTCCTTCCTTCCCTCATAAAAACAATACGAAGAAATTATACTTCCGATTATTTTTCCGCGCAAGTACCTTCGGAAAAAGTTTACAATTTCCCACACACTTTCCTGCCCAGCACCCGGATAAAATGGAATTTATCGTGCAGGCCCTCCCCTACAAATGACGGAAATAAATCAACGCGACAAACTGGAATTTGCTTCCGTTACATATATAGATAAAAAAGGCGTGCCGCGTATGCGGCCCGCCCGGTTTTGATATCGTTACTGGTTCTCGGCCATTTCCTTCAGAGCATCCTTGCGGCTGAAGTTGGCACGGCCCTTCTCATCGAAGCCCATGAACTTGACCCAGGTCATGTCGCCCAGGTTCAGAACATCCTCGACCTTTTCCACGCGGCGGTTCTCCAGCTTGGAGATGTGCACCATGCCGTCATGTCCGGGGGCGATCTCCACGAAAGCGCCGATGGGCAGGATGCGAACAACCTTGCCATAGTACAGCTTGCCCACTTCGGGAACGAAGCAGATATCATCCACCATCTTCTTGGCTGCGTAGGCAGCAGCAGAGTCTACAGCGGAGATAAACACAGAGCCATCATCCTCGATGTCTACCTTAGCGCCGGTGTCAGCACAGATCTTCTGAATGGTCTTGCCGCCGGAGCCGATGACCTCACGGATCTTATCCACAGGAATAGTCATGGAAATCATCTTGGGAGCAAACTCGGAAACCTCAGCACGGGGCTCGGGGATCGCCCTCAGCATGACCTCGTCCAGGATCACCAGACGGGCCTTACGGCAGCGCTCCAGAGCATCGGCAATGATCTCCATGGTCAGGCCCTTGTTCTTCAGGTCCATCTGGATGGCGGTAATGCCCTGGGTAGTACCGGCAACCTTGAAGTCCATTTCGCCGTGGAAGTCCTCAACACCCTGGATGTCGGTGAAGGTTCTCCACTCGCCGGTCTCCTGATCGGAGATCAGACCGCAGGAGATGCCTGCAACAGGACGGCGGATGGGCACGCCTGCGTCCATCAGAGCCAGAGTAGAGCCGCAGATGGAGCCCTGAGAGGTGGAACCGTTGGAGGAAACGACCTCGGACACAACGCGGATGGCGTAGGGGAACTCCTCGGCAGAGGGGATCACGGGCAGCAAGTCGGATCGTAGCCATGTCGTTCTGTGAGCCAAGGAG
>JAZUQE010000117.1:0-2668 GCA_045605575.1 Faecousia sp.
CCCAATATCCATCAAACGACCGGGCGTGCTGCCTACGCAGCACACCCGGTCCAGTAAGTCAAAGAAGTATACTCTTTTGGTACATTGACACTTCTGCATTTTGTGGCAGCGCTTTTTGCTATTGAACCATGGTCTGGAAGGTGCTATAATAAAAGCAAACCTTTTTTTGGCACCTTGTCGAACGAAGGGCGTGTTTGTGTGAAAGCTTTTCTTCAAAAATTGAAAACACAGTTTTGCGCCGGAAGCGCGCTGAAATGTGCCGGTATGTCGGTGGCATACTGGCTGTTTACGCTGCTTTTTTACGAGCTGGTGCTGCACTGTGTGACCTTTGGTACGCCGGGCATAAGTATTTCCATGCTGGGCTTCAGCCTGGCATTTGCCTGCCTGCCGGCTTTGGTTCTGTCATTCCTGCCTGCTAAGGCTCGTTTCTGGGCCGATCTGGCGGTGAGCGTGCTGTGCATGGTCCTCTACGGCAGCCAGATGGTGTATTACTTCATCTTTGGAAGCTTCTACTCTGTGGCCCAGATGCAGCTGGGAGGCGCGGCGCTTACCTCCTTCTGGAAAGAAACGCTGCTGACCATGTATGAGCACCTGCCTGAGATCCTGCTGCTCGCACTTCCGATTGTGATCCGTATCCTGCTGCACCGTTTTTTGCCTGGGAAGGACGCTCGAACCAATGCCCTGTGGCGCTACGCACTGGCAGCTTTGGCTGTGCTGGCCCATGTGGCCAGTGTGGGCCTTGTTTCTGCCGGCGGTACCGGTTATTTCAGTAATCACTATTTCTACCATAGCAAGACTACTACAACCCTGCAGGCAACGGAGCGCTTTGGCCTGCTGACAGCATTTCGCCTGGACCTGCAAGCCGGTACACCTGCGGCTCAGACGGACGTGGAAGAAAACACCTATTTTGTGCCGGACCCAACCACCCCTACGGACAAGGCACCCAGACCTGCTGATCCGGAACAGACGCTGCCTCCGGAACAGGAGACACGCTACAATGTGATACAGATCGATTTTGACGCGCTCAATGCCATGACTGAGCGAAAGAAGATCCTCGCTCTGAACAATTACTGTGCCGGCTTGACCGGTACCAACCAAAATGCATACACGGGCATGCTGCGCGACTATAATCTGATCGTTCTGTGTGCGGAGAGCTTTGCTACCGGTGCGATCCATAAAGAACTGACACCCACCTTATACCGGCTGGCCAATGAGGGCATTATCTTTCACAATTACTACAATACGTTCCCTAATAATACTACGGATGGCGAATACGCCCTGTGCATGGGCCTGTACCCCGATGGGGAACGGGGTAAGGAGACTTCCAGCTTCTACTCTTCCCGCAACAGTTTTCTGCCTTTCTGCCTGGGCAATCTGTTTCGGCAGCAGCGGGGGATCCGGAGCTATGGCTACCATAACTATCTGGGCAATTACTACGGCCGGGAGGAAAGCCATCCCAACCTGGGCTACGATATGAAGTTTGCAGGCGATGGCATGTGGTTTACGACGCCCTGGCCCGCTTCCGATCTGGAAATGATGGAACAATCGGTAGATGATTATATTACAGCCGACCGGCAGTTCCATGCCTACTACATGACCTTCTCCGGGCATTTTAAGTACGACGTCGATGTGAATCCTATGGCCGAACGCAACTGGAACCTGGTAGAGGACTTGGACTACAGTGATCCGGCACTTTGCTACTTAAGCTGTAACATAGAACTGGAAAAGGCCTTGGCCTACCTGATGGAGCGGCTGGAGGCGGAGGGCGTGGCAGAGAAGACCGCCATTGTGCTGGCCGGTGACCATTTCCCCTATGGTTTGACGGAAGCGCAGTATTCAGAGCTGGTTGGATATGAGATCGATGAATTTACCAAGCAGAAATCCACCCTGATCTTCTGGGTAGGCGGCTTGGAGGAGAATATCATTGTAGACGAATATTGCTGCAATGTGGATATTTTGCCCACGATCCTAAACCTCTGGGGTTTTACCTATGATTCCCGTATGCTGGCAGGTACGGATGTATTCTCCGATGCCGAGCACATGGCGGTGCTCAGCGATATGAGCTTCTTTACTGACAAGGTTTGGATGAATGCCAGCACAGGACAGGTGCGTTACCTGGTGGATGAAAGCCAACTGCCGGAAGGGTATATCGACAATACCATTCGTAAGATCCAAACGAAGTTTTCCGTGTCGGCAGATATTCTGAACCAGGCCTACTATAACTTCATCTTTGAACAGGGACAGGTGACGATCCCGGATAACGAATGGCGTGAGCAGGAAGAGGAAACAAAGCCAGTACAGCCGGAAGAGCCGGTGCCCTCTGAGCCAGTGCAGTCAGATATGCCGGAGGCTACCAGCCCGGTGAAACCGCCTCAAACCGACTCCACGGATCCGTCGCAGCCGAAGCCCGACTCTACAGAACCCTCGCAACCGGAGGAGAAGCCAACTGCACCGTCCCAGCCGGATGCGCCCTCCGAACCGATGGAGAGTCAGCCGCCGGTATCACCCTCGGAACCCGAAGAATCGAACACCGCTACGCAAGCATCCGTACCCTAGGAAACGGAAAGCTAGCCGATATAAACATTCACAAAGGGCGCGGTGCTTGCTACGCGCCCTTTGTGGGTCGGGTAAAGGAGTGGATCATTTATCTTCACAGGCGCCTCACAAA
>JAZUQE010000118.1:0-13123 GCA_045605575.1 Faecousia sp.
TCGCATCATAGTTTCCACAACCATCTGCTTAAACTCCGGTGTATAGCGTTTATTAGGTACTCCTTTAGGCATAGAAAAACACCCCATTCCTTAGTACAAGTATTATATCATACTTGTCTAATAAATGGGGTGCAGTTCACAGTGCGGCAGGCTTGTCTTTGCTTATTTATCACTCCATGATCCGTGCCACATCCTGCAGCAGCCCCCGAATCGGCAGGTGCTGGGGACAGTGCTTCTCACACATGCCGCAAGCAATACAATCCGATGCCTTACCATGCTCCGTGGTCAAATTCCGATAATAGCCGAGAGGCGGCTTCTTATCATACATCTTCATATCGTTGTACATTTCAAAAATATCCGGGATCAGGATATCTCTGGGGCACTTGCTTTCCGTAATACAGTAGCGGCAACCGGTGCATGCCACAGCAATGCGGGAACGAAGCAGCTGGGTCACATTCTCAATAGTCTCCTGCTCCGCCGCGTCCAGAGGGTGGAAGTTTTTCATATAGCTCAGATTATCCTCTACCTGCTCCATATTGCTCATGCCGGAAAGGACCATCATCACATTGTCCAGGCTTGCCGCATACCGGATCGCCCAGGAGGCCGTGGACAGATTGGGATCCTGCTGCTCCAGCAGCCGCCGTGCTTCCTCCGGCAGATTGGCCAACGTGCCGCCCTTCACCGGCTCCATAACGATCACCGGCTTGCCGTGTGCAGTGGCCACCTCGTAGCATTCCCGGGCCCGAACGGTAGGCTCTTCCCAGTCCATATAGTTCAGCTGCAGCTGTACATATTCCATTTCCGGATGCTCCGTCAGGATCTTCTCCAGCACCTGGGGCATGTCGTGGAAGGAGAAGCCAATGTGCTTGATCTTCCCCTCTGCCTTCTTGGCAGTCAAAAATTCGAAAGCACCTACCTGCTTGGCCTGCTCATATCTTTGCGCCGACAGAGCATGGAGCCAGTAGTAGTCAAAATACTCCACGCCGCAGCGTTCCAGCTGCTCGTCAAAGATCGGCTGCATATCTGCGTTTTCCTTCACCCGGAAGATAGGCAGCTTATCCGTCACAGTATAGGCATCTCTGTGGTAGCGCTTTACCACCGCTTCCCGGAATGCTACTTCACTGAAACCACCATGATAAGGATAAGCCGTATCAAAATAGGTACCGCCCGCCGCCAGGAAGGCATCGGCCATCTTTCGGAACTGCTCTAGATCCACCTTCGTGCGATCCTCTCCCACAACCGGCAGCCGCATCAATCCCAAGCCAAACTTTTTCATTCTTCTGTCTCCTTTTCCTTTATGATCGTTGCTTGCCGCCGACGGATCTTGCCATCGAGCCGCTCTAATGTCTCATCGATCTGCCTGCGCGGCGCATACATTTTGCAAGGGCCACCTAGTGCAGATCCTCTTCAGAATAATCCCGGATACCGCTTTCGGTCCTGGTCACAGAGGGGATCATCCCCACCCGCTCATAATAGCGCAGTGTGTCTGTAGAGATCCCAAACCGCCTGCTGGCTTCCTTGATCGTCACAGTCAGAATTCCTCCCTTACAGCTTACTAACTGTATTATATAATCTGGAGTCCGCTCTAAGTCAAGGACTTTTTTATACTTTTTCTATAGGCGTACAGGTTTCTGCAGTCGCTTTTGGGCCATACGGCCCAAACAGACCACCGCACGCGAACACCCTATGATGCAAAAGGCGTGCCGCTTACACGGCACGCCTCAGCTGCATAGATTATCTTTATCCTTCCTGCCTTCTGCGTTTTGCAAAAAGTAGCAGGATCACCAGTGCCGTAAAGCTGACCGCCAGCAACCCGGTATACAGAAGCACGTTGCTGCTATCACCGGTTTTGGGCGGCTCCGGATCACCGGACTCCACCGGAAATTCCTCTACCTTAAACTGCCAGTCGATCAATCCGATCGCATTTTGATATGCATTCCCCATGGTAACAGGCACTTCCAGCGTCACATCCAGCGTGATCTCGCCGCCGGAGTAGACCATGCCAAGATACACCCAATCCGTAAGCTGCGCCGTTTCGCTGGCTGGCGCCGCAAAAAGAAGGGAATCGCCGGCCTGCTGTACGGTCAGATGCATCTGCTGCAAAAGATCGGCCGATCCTTCCTGCGCTCCCTGAGACCGCATGTAGACCTTGATCTTGACACCTTTCCCGGCATCATTTTTGATCACGATCTGCTCCGTTCGCTTATCACCGGGCATAACATCCTTAAAGCTGCCGAAAAGGTCTGTAGGTGAATACTCACTTCCGGGGGCAAACACAAACTCTTCCGCGCCGCCCACATAGGAAACCGTACCGGCCGCAAGCGCTGCGGGGACCATGCCCAGCAGGATCAAGAGGATCACAGCCAAAGACACAGTTCGCTTCATGTCCATTCCCTCCTTACCCCACAAAATCGGATGCCTGTATATTCCAAACTTCCTGCACAGCCTCTGCCGGGGACGCCTGGATCGTGTCTGCCAGCACCTCGATCACCTGCGCGTATCCATTCTCGGATGTCATTGTGATAGGTCCTGCCAGCAGATCTTCCGTGGTGCTGCCGCTTGCCAGAGGCTTTTTATAATAGTAATATTCTCCAATTTTGATCCATCCGGAATGGAGCGTCACACTGACAGCTTTGGAGTCCATGGGCGCAATGTTCTCTCCATCCATCCAGTAGCTGATCAGCCGCACACGGACATAAACAGGAGACTTTCCGGTATTCTTCACCTGGATGCTGGTTTTTTGGTTTCCTTCGACCTCCTCCAGGATCTCTGCTTCCACAGAACCGGCCTGGAAGGTGTTGATCACCGGGTCAGCCCTATGGGCAAAGTACGCCAGACTGCCGCCTACACCCAGAACGGCCAGCAAAAGCAGTAGGACTGTCACGGTCAGCAGCTTCTTTCTGGGGCGTGCAGGAGGATGCTCTTCATATTTTCCCATTTTCATCCTTCATTCCTCCTCATCCGTTCTTGAATATATTCAGTATGCGGCTGAAGCCTGTGAACCAACTGAAGCCCTTGTTTGAGACCGTCACCTTGACTGTAGTCGTTGCACCGCCAGAAATAACCGGTCCGGCAACGTCCACAGTTGCCGTAGTGGAGGCAGCTGCACCGGATGCGCTGACCGAATAAGTTCCCGTTGGCAGGTCCGAGATCGTCATGTCTTTATCCAGCACCAGTGTGATCTCCATCCCCTCGCCCTTTACGGTAACGATGGCAGGTTTGGTGCCCACGTGATCCAGCTTGAGGTTGCCCGTCTGCCGCTGCCAGACAGCATACAGCGTAGCATGGACCGTTTCGTGACCGATTCCGTTCATCCGGTAGGCGTTCAGCACCTGATCCTCGGCAGCATCCGGGGAGGTCGCCCAGCCCAGGAAGTCATAATTCGCGCGGCTGGGGGGTGCAGGCCAGCTCACGGAATATTCCGCTGCATCGACCCAGCCGGAATCCAGAGGAGCCGGCATGCCGCTGACCGTGTCCGTGGTGTTGGCATGAAAATGCAGCACATAGCGGTACTGCTCCTCCCACCGGGCTATCAGTGTCACATCGCCATACTGATAGTATCCGGGGTGCTGCATGCCATCCGATGCATTGTCATAATTCGTATACTGCCAGTTGTTGGCAGGCTGACCCATCGACAGATTTGTCCAGCCCAGGAACTTATAGCCTGCCCGCTCGGGCACCATCAGTTTGACATCGGTTTCATAGTTATATGTCTGTGTACTCTCTGTTCCCACATCATCGTTATGCTGGTAGGTGATGGTGTAGGTAATGATATCCCAAGCCGCGTACAGGGTCGTATTTTGATTGAGCTGACAGCAGGCGCTGCTGATCTTGCCATTCTCGTCAATATACCGGGTTCCCTGTCCGTCTGGTTTCGTATAATAACCGGCGAAGGTATAGCCGTGCTTTACGGGCAGTACGATCTGGTTGCCTACCAGAGGGTCGTTGCAGGTTTCATCGCTGTAATAGGCATCCAGAGTATGGACGAAATAGAAGTTGTCGGTTTCCACCGTCTGCTTCTGGCTGTCCAGGGTGATTTTGTAGATGGGCTTCCACTGGGCATAGAGGGTGACCGTCGCGTTATTGATATCCGTCAGATTCTTGACGCTTTCCTGGTCTGCATAGTGCTTACCGGAACCGTCTGCCTTGGTATTCCAGCCTGCAAACTTGTAACCGGACCGCTGATAGCCATTCGGCGTTAGGGCCTTTTTCTCATCATAGGTGTGGGAACTGGCGGCTGTTGCACCATCGTGGGATGGATTCCCGTCGTATTCGACCGTATAGGTGATGGGGGTCCACTTGGCGTAAAGGGTCACATCCCCCGCGATCTGATAACGGTTATTGACGCACACGCCGTTTGCATCCACATACTGAGTGCCGTTTCCGTCCTTTTCCGTATAATAGCCGCCAAAGATGTAGCCGGTCTTGGTGGGCTTGGTAATGGTATGATTTGCCAGCGCCGCTGTGCAGGCGGCATCGGTATAGTAGTACACGCCGTCATACACTGTATTATGAATGTACCAATACGCCGCTGTACCTGCGGTGGTGGCGTTCTGGTGATCCAGGGTTACCTTGTAGGTGGGTATCCAATGGGCGTAGACCGTTAAATCCTTGGTGCCGATCCATTGGTTGCTGCTGTTCCAGTAAGCACCAGGAAGACAGTAACCGTTTCTGCCGTAAACCTGGGTGCCGCCGGTTGCCGCAGTATACCAGCCGTCGAATACATAACCACTCCGGGCAGGGTACAGCCAGTATACCTCGAAATAATCCGTGCTGCCGTAGGTTACCGGATACTGATCGGTCTTTCCGGTACCATCGTTGAAATTAAAAGTCAGTTTGTTGCTGTTTACTGCCCACTTGGCATTCAGAACAATATTCTGATCCAGATTCTCGATGATATCACCGGGCTGATAAGTTTTTGTTCCATCCGCAGTGATCCATCCTACGAAATGCATTCCTGTGGGTGCCGTAGGTGCGGCAGGAACCGTAATATCAGCAAAATCCCACTGTGCTGTCATCGTGAATATATCCGCAGGTGAAGCAGACAGCTTTGTGACTTGATCATTTGGATTATATACCGTTCCATTTTCGCCAAGCCAGTTCAGGAATCGTGCATCGGCCTCCAAGGTAGTAACTGTACCACCGTTTTTAGGATCGAATGTCGCAGTGTGCTTTCTTGTAAAGGTATTTGCAGACACATACTTCGCATCATCCCAGACGCAAGCCTGGTCTGCCACTTGGGTTCCGCCAGTTGCGTTGTTACCATCGTACTGGATCGTATACCGGGTCATCAGACGGACCGTATAGGTTTTTGTTCCCGGATCGTAGGTATAGGTTGTGCCGTTGGAATCCGTATACTTGGTGGTTCCTTCTCGATATTCTGTAGTCGGATGTTCCACTTTTTCTCCTTGCGCATTGAGCTTATAATATAAATATTTGCTCGTCCAGATATGAAATACATCCAACTGCTTTTGCGCAATATCCGAACCCACATTCGGAAAATCTACCGTTTCGTTTACTAAATATTGGCTTTCATTGTTGTTTACAATGACTTTAACCGTTCTTTTCTCTATACTGCCGATAGTAGCATATCTTTGCTGGTCAATCTCGATCGTATTGCCAATCTGTTTGATAATTCGATTATATCTCGTTACCGTAACCGTTCCGTCATCTACTTTTTGGAGATTTACCTGCTTTTTCGATCCATCCAACGACGGATTAAAGCCACTAGCGGATACATCATACCAATATGCTGCATTATCCGGAAAAGACAGTGTAAAATTCCTATTGCTGTTTGCTGTTGCGAAATTTGTTACCTTTGTTGTGAGTGCGTTGGTTAAGTTGTACCCATTCATAACAAATGTTACAGTATGACCGCCGATTCCAAAAGCAGGGGTATTATACAAAATGCTTCCCTCTCCACCCCACAATTCCTTTGTTACGCCGCTTGCATCCGTAACATTAATAACAATCATACGGCCATCGGTGAAGGTTATGATCAAGGTTTCTTCTGTCTGGAAGGCTTCCAGAGAGGTCAGCAGCCAATCGCCGTTATCCTGCCGGGTGGTGGTGACCAGAGTATTGTCCGAGAATACCACAGACTGCGCCGCGTAGGCATCCTCCTGGATACCCATGGCGGTGAACAGCTCGGACAGCAGAATGGAGGTCAAACCCTCAATGGAGTAGTCCACGCCGTTATAGTGGAAATCCACGGTAAAGCCCGCAAATTTGGAAAAGTCATCGGTATAGAACTCGATGGTGCCGTCGGAGAGGACCTCCGTGACGCCCATAAAGGAAACCTCGCCGTTATGGTCATGGAGCACGCCAATGCACGTACCCACAGGGGCAGACACCGGGATCTTTACCATGGCACCGCCGGGCTGATAGTCACTGCTGTCGGCGTTGCGCAGCGAAATATCCAGGCCGAAAACCAGCTTGCTTTCGGGGATCCTGAACTGCTCCAGCTGGGAAGCTACATCTGCATCCTGAACGGTAAGGGTCACGCCCTCGGGGAAGACTTCGGCAATAACTTCCACGCCGGTGGGATGAGTCAGCACCGGCAGCTCCGGCTCTCCCGGCTCGCTGGGCTGCGTATGATCAACGCCGCAGTCGGGCTTCTGGCAGATCTCGCAGCATTCCACAAACAGCAGCGCATTGCCGGTCTGCAAAAACCAGGGGGTTGCTGGGAATTCGGCTACATAGTCGCCCTGGGTACTTCCTTTGTAAAACTCCACGCAGTACCATAGACCGGAAGCGTCCTCTTTCCATCCCGTAATACGCAGAATGGTGTCAGATGTGAAGTCTTCCAGCAAATAGGTATATGCGTTGCCGGTGCCATCGCCAACCGTATAGGTGCCGACAGTCTCATTCAGCTTGACATATTTGCCCAGATCGCTGCTATGATCCGCGCTTGGATCTTCCGCACTCTCTGCAATCACATGCAGCGGCAGCATGCCAAGGAGCATCATGAGTGCCAGCAACATGCACAGTATTCTATTCTTCATATTGCAGCACCTCCCGTCTTATGCTTCGGGCCAGCCCTGGGCTTCCAGGGGACCCGGGCCGTTATTCTCACTTTGAACTGCCTGTGCCGCCACATCCAGGGAAAACAGCTTGCCCAAATAATCATTGGTCACTTTGCTGCCCACAAAGGTCACCTGGGTGAACAGAGGCTGCGCAGTCTGATCCGGTTCCAGTACCGCATTGTAATAGTAATAGCCGTCCCTGGCAGTCCAGTCGGAGGTATTGATATCGATCAGAATGCAGTCGTCTGCGGTAAGCGACGCATCATTGACCCCCGGGGTCAGCTTAATGCGCAGATACATAGGATGATTTCCGGTATTTTTCACCGTGACCACCTTGCTGACCACATCTCCCGGCAAAATAACGACGGGCTCTGTACCAAATGCCGTGCCATCTGCCGTCGTCTCCAGCAGTTCAAACCGGATACCGCCTGTGGTGACCACGCCGGTAGCAGTCGCTTCCGACGTATAATAGGCATAGGTCCCTACCGATACGATAGACAGCACTGCAAAAAACAGGAACACCAGCAGTATTCTACGTTTCATTTCTTTACCTCCTATCCCAAGAAGTAATACTATCTGTAACGCGCGTCATGCGCAGTTGCTTGCAAAGTCATCCTCGCCCTTTTCGGTAAGCACCTGTCATTCCGAGGCTGCAAAGCAGCCGTGGGAATCCGCTTTGCAAAAGGTATGCGGATTGCCACGCACCTTCGGTGCTCGCAATGACACGCTGTCTGAGCAAAATCGGTCCTTTTCGGGGCGATTCTCCGCTGTGCGGATCTTATTGGGGGGTCCCCGGTGGGCAGTTGCCCACCGGGATTGAAAAGCTTATTTCCAGAGCTTAAAGGCTTCCTGTGCGGTTGCGCCGGTATTGGCAGACTGAATGGCTTCGCCTACGATCTTCAGCTGGAAGGTAGACAGCGCTGCCATATCATTGACATCAAACTGTGCGGGAATGGTGACGCTTTCAAACAAAGTTGCCTTTTCGCCGGGAGCGACTTGGGCCTTGAAATAGTAAGTATAGGTAATGGTGTTGTTCTCGGTGTCGATTGCATCCTCTACCAGCTCACGGTCCCACTTGCTGGAATCGAAGCCATTGAAAATGGTGGTCAGGTCGGTAATGCCGTGCTTTGCGCAAACCTGCTGCCAGTCAGCAGCATCGGTGACGGTAACCTTCACCCGAACCCAAGCGTTGTACTTACCGGTATTGGTGACAGTGGGGTCCTTTACCAGGGTATCGCCGGGCAGAATGCCGGTGTAGATGTTGCCTTCCTCGGTACGGTCACCAAAGCCGGTCATCACATCAATGTTGGTCTCATCCAGTTTGATGGAGAACAGGTCTTCCGGGTCGATGGTCTCAGTGGGATCTGTGGGATTCTGGATACCTGCAACGGCGAAGTAGTTGGTCAGATTCTTGCTGGACTGGAAGTAGGCCAGAGAACCAAAACCGACGATCGCCACCAGACACAGAACCAGTGCGACAGTAAATACGCGTTTTTTCATAGTCTTGTTCCTTTCTTGAGAGGGTTATGGACGGCGGTTAGGGATTGGGGATCAAACCTGCGTTAGCAGGAAAAACGGTTGTGTAGACAGATGCGGGAGTATCGTTATCCGCACCCACATTCGCCTGCGCCAGGTATGCATAGAAGGTCATGGTAGTAGGATTAGAATCATCGGCGCTTAGCTTCAGATCCTCCGCTTCTTTCTCGACAGTGATTTTGTCACCGGTCAGAATCTTATAGTTGGCCGCGACATTTTTATCCGTAATAATGGTGCCGTTTGCATCACCATAGACATAAACCTTACCGCCCATATAGCCGGTAACACCCGTCAGTTCCGTCCAGCCTGTAAAGCTATATGCATAAACCGAGGTATCCAGAGGATTCACGACCTCGAAGAACAGGTATGCGGGTGCTTCGGTCTTACCGTCAATGGTGATGGTAGGATCCTTGTCGATCTCCAGACCGGGCATAACCTTATAAGTGTTAGCACTAACTCTCTGCGTAGCATCCAGCGTATAGGAACCATCGTTATTCGGTGTTGCCTTGCTCTCGTCCAGAGTCATACCGTCAGCCAGCTTGCCGCCGCCGGATGCGATAAAGGTATTGGTAACCGCACCCGTGTTGTGCTTCATGTAGGCGACAGTGCCCATGACGGACATAACACAAACCAGGACCATCGCCACAGCGATCAATAAAACTTTCTTCTTGTTCATCATTCAATTCCTCCTTCGGGGTAGTCTATAGGGATTCTAGGGATTCGTTACATCGGTGGTGTCAAAGCAAGCCTTAAATACGGTTGCGGGGTCATCGCTTTCACCAACGGTTGCCTGAGTCAGATATGCGTTGAATTTCAGCGTGATCGTATTGGTGCTCAGCGTCTCATCCGCCACCATGATCTGATCATCCGCCACGATATCGATCTTTGTGCCGGCCGCAACAGTGGTCAAAACCTTATTGTTTGCCAAAGCGCCGCTATACACATAAATGTCACCCCCATTGGGGCCCACGAAACCATTCAGCTTGGTCCAGTTGGCAGCATCCACACTCCAGCTGTACTGCGCTTCCAGTCCGTCGATCACTTCAATGTACAGGTAGGCAGGTGCAGGCGTTGCGGTCGTGTCGTTGGTAGTACGCTGCAGCTTGACAAAGGCCTGCTTGGGGATCGTGGTGCCCTGCTGCACGCTATAGCTGTTCGCGTCCACTTCTGTCTGCGTCTGCGTATACTTGCCACTGCCGGCCTGCGTGACCTGATATTCCTTCAGCTCAAACACATTGACAAACACGGGATCTGGGCCACCGGCAGCAATAAACGTGTTCGTAACGGTGGTCGTCTGAGCCTTCAAGTATGCGGCGGTGCCCATGATAGACAGCGCGCAGACCAGGATCAAGGCCAGAGCGGTCAGTAACGTTCTTTTCTTGTTCATGTTTGGATTCCTCCTAATTAAAAAATTGCAAAATAGAGTTGGATATTGTTAAGCCGCAAGCGGCGTTATCCCATATCAGCGGTGTCTTTCTTTTTCTTCTTTCCTGTGGGCCAAAAGGCCAGGATCAGCAGCAGCGCTCCGCACCCCAGCGCTATATACAGTCCCGGCGGCTGCTGGATAAAGTTGGCCGCGTATCCCAAATAAGGAATGGAAAAGACAGCTTTTCCGATCACATTGCGACAATGCACCAGCGCTCCGTCCTCCGCAGCATTGGCATCGCCTTTGGTGCGAAACCATACGATTTCCGGGTCCGCCTCGTCGGGAACGATCCCGGCAATTCGGTGCGTCACCACCGTTGTCTCATTGGCCATGAAGGTAATGGTGTCGCCTGCGTTCAGCTCGCTATGGTCTACCTCTTTTACATAGATCAGTGACCCCACATGGTAAGCTGGCTCCATGCTTCCCGATAATACGACAAAAGGTTTAAGCCCGACCAATCGGACGCCCACAAGGGCGACCGCCAGCACAACCACGATCCCTACCAGCACGCTGCTTACCCAGCTTCCTATTTGTCTAACTGTTTTGTTCATTCCGTTTCCCGCCTTCTCCATTGCCGCCACAATACCACCATCCAGTGTTCGATCGTTTCTCAACTGCATCTGTCCCGCTTTTTGCTTTGCGGTGATTGCCTTCACTATCCTATCGTGACGGCCAAGCTGTTATGTAAGCTTCTGATAGTTTTTTTGCTTCCCACCGATCCGGGATGCCGGCACCACATAATTTGCATTATGTGGTAGACTTCTGCTCTTACTATTACCTTATTTTTACATTATTATAAACGCAATTCCGGCGAAAAGCAAGTCGAATATACATGGAGAGGAAAAAATATAGCAAACATCACCCCTTGCGAAAAAATGAGCAGCAAAATTAAGCTCTCCCGACCTCTTTTTCAGCAGAGGTTAGGGGAGCTTGCCTTTTTGCGCCCTTTTTTGCAAAAGCTGGCACTGAATTCACGCTCCCGTACTGGCCCAACATGAAAGGGAAAACATAATGCAAATTATGTGGGTTTTATTTTGCCTAAACCACGAGGCCAAGTCTTTCTATTTTTCTGCGGTGTTCTGTGCCGGTGGTCATGATATAGATGCGGGTGGTGTTGATGCTGCTGTGTCCAAGGATGTCGGCCAATTTTGCAATATCTTTCTCAATGCCATAGAATGTTCTGGCAAAGAGCTTCCGTAGGTTATGAGGAAAGACCTTGGGTGGGTTGACCTTCGCCCCTTTGCACAACCGCTTCATTTTTGCCCAGATATTGCTGCGGTCCATCGGTTTACCCTTTCCGGTCACGAAGATCATCCCCCTTTGTATGCCATGTCTCTTGGCATAGTCCATTAGCAGCCGTTTTAATTTGCCCGGTACGAGGATCGTCCGGGTTTTGCTTTTGCACCGGACCGTTATTTCTCCCCTGCGAACGGCATCCACCGTAAAGTATTTCAGTTCCGATACCCGAATACCGGTAGCGAAAATGGTCTGGATCACGAGATTCAGCTGCTGTTGATGCTTAGAAGCTTCCAAAAGACGCAAGTATTCCGCCTTGGTCAGTTCTTTTTCCTCTGCGCAATAGGTCTGTCTCTGAAAGCGCAGCGCCTTCACCTTGCAATCTGTCCAGCCCAGAAAATCCAGCAGACTGTTGACGGAAGCCAGCATAGAATTGATAGAACGCACCGCATATCCCTTTTCCTGTAAGGTGCTTTTGTAGGTGACCGCCACTTCTTTTGTGATCCCGCACGCAGAAGCAAATGCAAAAAATGCTTTTGCATCCCGAAAATACTTTTCTATAGTTGCCGCACTTTTCTCTTCCCGAGCCAAATAATCAGGAAATGCCAAAAGGTGTTGGAACGTTAATATACGATCCGTCATAATCCAGTATCCTCCTGTCAGGTAATGATTGTTTTTGCTCCTATTTTACCCAACACCTAACGATTCTTTCTTTTTCCAGCAAGTGATGTGCTCATAGAGGTAAGCAAACCCCTGTTATCACTTTACTATTGCTAACTATTTAAGTCAAGTGCTTACCATATTTGACAACATTTTCACCATGTAAAAAGTATAATTTGATTGAAAATTTTATAAAGGAAGTGATACAAAATGGGCAAAGCTGTTGCCTTTAAGAATCATGACAGATTTATTCAAATAGGTGTAGCCATTGCCACACTGCGCAGGCTGCAGGGAATGTCCCAGGAGCAGCTTGCAGAAAAGGCAGGGATCAGTCGGGCATTGTTGAGTGCCATTGAAGCACCGGGCATGGCAAAAAGCTTTTCCATGGAGGTGTTTTTTGATCTTGCAGATGCCTTGATGATCGATCCTGTCGACCTTTTAAGCGCTTCTAACTTCCCGGACCAGCTTAGATTTAAAATCCAATAACTCTGACCCACCGTAGGATCTGTCTCTTAGACAGCACACCACTTTTTCGATACGCAGAAGGCCTCCATTCCACGTCCCCGGAGACCATGCTGAGCAAAAAAACACCCCTCAGAAACCATTCTGAGGGGTGTTTTTTTATGTTATTTTCTTAAAATAGAGTATAAAGCCAAACTATTCAAGCGTATTACAGATCAAGTGGTTTCATGGTGGGGAACAAGATGACCTCCCGGATGCTATCCGAGCCGGTCAGCAGCATAACACAGCGGTCGATACCGATACCCATACCGCCCGTGGGGGGCATACCATATTCCATGGCGTTGAGGAAATCCTCGTCCAGCATTTCCGTCTCGTCATCGCCACGCTCACGCTGCTCTACCTGCTTCATAAAGCGGCCTCTCTGATCGATGGGGTCGTTGAGCTCTGAATAAGCGTTACCCATCTCACTGTGACAGATGAATGCCTCGAAGCGCTCCGTCAGCCTGGGATCGGCAGGGCTGCGCTTGGTCAAGGGGCTGACCTCTACGGGATACATGGTAATAAAGGTAGGCTGGATGAGATGTTCTTCAACCTTCTGATCGAAGCATGCATACAGGGCGTTGCCCCAAGTCTTCTCGGCGGCATCGCTGAGCTCCACACCCTTGGCCTTGGCAGCGGCCACGGCCTCGGCATCATCGGTAATGGCATCGAAGTCGATACCCACATACTCCCGGACAGCTTCCACCATGGTCATCCGGCGCCAGCCGGGAGCCAGATT
>JAZUQE010000119.1:0-2086 GCA_045605575.1 Faecousia sp.
GTCCGCGGAATCTGCCCAGCGATTACTGACCCGGAAGGTCAACGTGGAGGTGGTGAACCGGATGCTGGAACATCCCAACTTTCCTGTTCTCACACTGATGATCTCCCAGTATTTCCATGACACCTTCTCTGCTGGATTTGCTGGCCGGAACCATATTCTGGATATGGCAAATCAGTTCCTGTTTTCCCAGTCCACGCCTCAGAATATATCCGCGGTTGCACAGGCAGTAACAGATATCAACCTGCAAAAGATCTCTCCCCATGAAGTGGACTGCGCCAAGATCACCAACTGCTTCATGGCAATGCTGAAGAATATTAAGGCAGATATGGACAAGCAGAAACCCACAGGCCAGCCCATCACCAAGGAAGCGATCCAGGCTATGTATGCGGTCACCCCAAAAGGCTCTGAAGCCATTCCCGAGAAACCTTCCGTCAAAGTAGATCAGCTGGCAAATGCCGTAGCCGCTTTTACGCAACAGAAACACCAGCTGGGTCCCAAATACCAAAAACTTTTCGAGGACTTCGCAAGAGAGTTTGTAAGATTACAGCAGGAGGATGCCAGTGAGCAATGAAGAACTCTGCATTCTGGCACAGAACGGGGATCTGGACGCCAGAAACGCATTGATTCTGAATAACCAGAACTACATATATAAAGAAGCAAACGCACTGAAAACAAAGTTGGATCTTCCGCTCTGGATCGTGGATGACATGATCCAGGAATGCACGCTCGGTTATATCGAAGCCATTGAACGCTTCGATGCCAGCCGTGGCACAAAATTTCTGACTTATGCGGATTTCTGGATCAAGAAAAGCTGCCAGAAGATCGTTGATGAGTTTATGCCTAGCCGGGAATTGGTCAGCCTGTATCAGGAAGTCGGATATGACAAAGAAACCATACTTGTGAACCTTATTCTGGATGAGAATGCCCTCGATCCGGAAGAATGCGGCATCCGTGCTGCCACGATCCAGCAGGTCCGCAAGGCATTGGAAGCCATCCCCGACCGTGACCGTATGTATCTGCATTGCCGGTTCGGCTTTGATTTGGACCGAAACAGAACCATAGCGGAAACCGCGAAACGCTTACATCAGGCAGAAAGCAGATGCCGGGAGATCGAGAAAGAGGCGTTGGAAAAAGTTCGACGGGAGCTGGGAATCTAACGAAAGATACGTCGCTGCGGCGGGTTTGATATACCTTCCGCTTCCCCGGTGATGCAGCTGCGCTCCGAAGATTTATAAAAAATCTTCTCCACTTCGCCGCACCACCTACACACGAACAGGCGGATTTTGCTGAACACAAATCCCAGATTCTCCATCCCGAAGGGACGCAAAATCCGCCTGTTCTGCTGCCACCGGAAATGGTGTGTTCTGCAAGGAAACACCCCCTTTCCAGCGTCAGCGGTCGCAGAAGGTATAAAACACTAGACTTTACACCGTAAAATCGTGTGCCAACAGGGCGCTTTCACCCCTATTTGAAACCCGGAAGTTAAGGAACCGGCAGTCCCTTTACAATCCCAGCTGTTTTGAAATCTGTATATACAAACCAAAATAACGGTGTTCGCATCTACACATTCCAAAACAAAAAATCCCCACAGTCGATCCTCCGATAAGAAGAGGAAAGACTGTGGGGATTTTGATGCCGCATTCACAAAGAAAAGTGAAAATTCATGCGTCACACATTACTGCAATTATTAGTATTCGCACTTTCCAGTTTACCCGATTTTCTCCGGACCCTTTTTCAGAATCTTATCAAACTGCGCAAAGAATACCACAACGGTGACTACAGCGGCTACAATATCGCTGACAGGCTCTGCCAGGAACACTGCAAACACTTTGTTCTCGAAGAACAGAGGCAGAATGAAAATAAGGGGAATCAGAAGGATCAGCTTCCTGAGACAGGCCAAAAGCAGGCTTGCCTTTGCCTGTCCCAAAGCCATGAAGGTCTGCTGACAGGCCAGTTGGAAGCCCAGAGAGAAGATACCTGCCATATAGAAGCGCATAGCCCAAACGGTGTGCTCTACGAGAGCTGCATCATTGTTGAAGATCTGAACAAACACCTGCGGAATCAGCATACTGGCAGTCCAGAACAG
>JAZUQE010000120.1:0-2890 GCA_045605575.1 Faecousia sp.
GACAGTGCTGGATGCCGTAAATAATGCTGCGGCTCTGGAAGAAACGGCATATCTCGCTTACCAAACCATGCAGCTTGATCCCGGAATTCAACCGATCCAGTGAGGCGAAAAGAAAGACGATACGGTTCGTAAATGTATACCTGGTCGGATTCTGTTTCTAAATGCCTCAGAAGAACCCCTGCACCGGAATAAACAGAACGATTCTACCCGTTCCGAGAATTTCTTTGATTCTTATTTGCAGCACCTTCTGCCGTTGAAAAGACGTGATTAATAGGCTGACGGATGTGGATGTCAGGATGGTATGTCTTCAGAAGAAGTGGGTTGAAAAATCAAGGACTGGGTAGAGCTTTGAACCCTGCAAAGGGAGTAATTTAATTGAGAGTGTGCCCCCGGTACGTAAAACGTACCGGGGGCATGATTTCTATTTTGGGGTATCGCTGAAAAGTAAGATACAACCCTAATGACACATTGCGGAATTGTGTGATGTTTTCAGAGTTGTTGTAAGAACTTCATAAATCCTTAAATGTTTGGAACTCTTTTGGAACTCGGGAGGCATCAGTTTGGAACTTGATATCTGTATAATGATCACCAACAAGCAGCATTTGCTGTAAAAAATGGAGGCTATTATTATGTATTTTAACGCAATTGCTAAAGTTATTTCCGATCGTACCGGCTGTGATGTTTCTGCAGTGAAGCCTGAAAGCACCTTTACCGAACTGGGAATCGACTCACTGGACACCGTGGAGCTGCTGATGAACCTGGAGGATGAACTTGGTATGGAGATCGAGATGGGGGATCAGACCGTTAAGACTGTGGACGATTTGGACAAGCTGATCCAGAACAAGCAGGGGTAAGTAGATATGATCAAGTTACCCATTTGTGAACTGCTGGGTATCGAGTACCCGGTCTTTCAGGGAGGCATGGCTTGGATCGCTGACGGTAATTTGGCCGCTGCCGTAAGTAATGGCGGCGGCCTTGGCATTATCGCGGCGGGAAATGCCCCCGGTTCTTATATTGCGGAACAGATAAAGATCGCCAAACGTAAGACCGACAAGCCCATTGGTGTGAACATTATGCTTATGAGTCCTTTTGCTGACGAGGTGGCAAAGGTTGTCGTGGAAGAAAAAGTAGAGGTTGTCACAACTGGTGCAGGAAACCCCTCCAAGTACATCAAGGAGTGGATTGCCGCTGGGATTAAGGTAATCCCTGTGGTGGCATCCGTTGCCATGGCAAAGTTGATGACACGGCTGGGGGCCTCGGCACTTATTGCAGAGGGTGGTGAAAGCGGCGGTCATGTAGGTGAGCTGACCACAATGGTGCTGGTTCCCCAGGTCTGTGATGCAACGAATCTGCCTGTTATTGCTGCCGGTGGTATTGCCGATGGCCAGGGCGTGGCTGCGTCCTTTATGCTGGGTGCCAGCGGTGTGCAGATGGGAACCCGATTCCTGAGCGCCTATGAATGCAATATCCATCCCAATTATAAGGAAAAGATATTAAAAGCGACCGACCTGTGCACCATAGTCACCGGCAAGCGGCTTGGTCACCCAGTGCGAAGCCTGCGCACGACTTTTGCCCGTGAATATTCCAAGGCTGAATATGGCGGTATCATCTGATTTCCGGCTGCAACGGCATTGGCCCCATTACTTATTTTGATACAACGAAGCGTGGTGCAAGGATTTACGGTGAAATCTGTGGCTATGGCTCTACCTGCGACGCATACCACATCACCGCACCCCATCCCGAAGCGGAAGGCGGTGCCAGAGCTATGAAACAGGCTCTGACGGAGGCAGGATATCGCGGCACAGAAAAGGTCTATGTCAACGCCCACGGAACCGGCACGGCCATGAATGATTCCAGTGAGACTCTGGCAATCAAGAAGTCTCTGGGCGAGGAACAGGCATGCGCTATAATGTAGGCTAACAAAAAATCTGGACAGAAGGGGCGTATGCCCCTCCTGGCGGGATGCGGCAGATATTCCGTTGACAAAACCGTATTCATTCTGTATAATGCACAAAGATTAAAAATGGGTAGCAGAAATGCTGCCCGTTTTGTATGTTAGAGAAAGAGAAGGGTGCATAGTCCATGCAGAACATTACTGATTTACAGAAAACCTTGCAGCCAGTCTTTGAACGGCACTACACGGAAAAGGTATATCTGACCAACGCACACAATAACAGCATGAATTTCTATGTTGTCGGATGTACCCGAGTTGGATTGACTGCGTTGAAAAACGATATTTCATCGGTACTGTGTTGCCCGGATGGTATATCATTAAATCATGTGGAAGCGGACATGATGATTGACAGCATTATTAGAAACGATGGAATCCTGATATACGATGCAAGCTGTGAATGCCTGCAATAAAAATTTTTGAGAGTATGGGGCTAATTTTGGCCTTTAAGTGAGCAAACAGGTGAAGGGGTTATTCCTTCACCTGTTTGTCTTTTATGGATGAATGGGTTTGCACCTTGAAAACAGCATACCCATTCATCAAACACGTTCCTGTTGTTATTGTGATGAGCATGAGCTACTTTAGCAACTGCGCTGGGATGTGCCTTGCCGGGAAAGCAACAAGATTTCACCTTTCTTATTCGGTCTGTTTTGCTTTCCCCGGCTTTGGCACGGAGCGAAAAACAGCTTGCTATGACCACTGGGCGGCTCCCAGTGGGGCGATAACCGGCAACAGGCATAATGATACTCCCGTCCAGTCACAGCCTCAAGCAATGAGGACGGTCACATGAGAACCATGCGAGGGCGCATAATCGATCCCGTGGAGCTGGTACGCTGCCAGCCGTTTGATGACTTCCCTTGAAAGCCGGGGTGTCGAGGACAAATAGGCTTCTACTATACCGTCAGTCAGCGAGAAGATTGTTGACTGACCTTACATAGG
>JAZUQE010000121.1:0-2075 GCA_045605575.1 Faecousia sp.
TACTTAACTGCGCAGTCACCGCACATCTTGCAGCTGGGGGTATTGCCGCAGTGGGAGCCCATGAAGGTATCCTTGATATCGTAATTGAACTTACCCTTGATATCCTCATCATAGATGTACTTGGGCACGGTGTTATTGATATCCAGCAGGGTAACGGCATCCTGGGAAACGCAGGAACCGATGTACTCACTCAGCGCGCCGTAGATGTCCACTTCGCATGCCACGGGAATGCCACGGGACGCCAGTCGGGAGTTGACATAGCAGGGCTCGAAACCGAAGGTCTCGGGGAATGCGGGCCAGCACTTGTCCGCAAAGACAACGTACTCTCTTGCGCCCTTATGCTGCTCTGCCCAGTCAAGCAGGGTCAGCTCAAACTGAGCCATGCGCTTCAGGAGGTCGGGATAGTAGCGGCCTTCGCCCATCTCAGCTGCCATATCGGCGCAGACTTCTTCGATGCGGGGGTCATTTGCATGAGCCTTGTAGGCAACCAGCAGATCCAGTTCGGAATCCTCTTCAATCTCCACGCCCAGCTCGTACAGGCCCTTGATAGGGGCGTTGCAGGCGAAGAAGTCCTGAGGACGGGGGCCGAAGGTGATAATTTTCAGGTTCTTGACACCCAGAATGCCGCGAGCCACGGGGATGAAGTCACGGATCATATCCACGATCTCTTCAGCGGTACCCACAGGATACTCGGGGATATAGGCCTTCAGATGACGCATACCCAGATTGTAGGAACAGTTCAGCATACCGCAGTAAGCATCACCGCGTCCGTTGATCATGTCGCCATCGCCTTCTGCAGCAGCAACATACATAACGGGGCCGTCAAACTTCTGGCACAGCAGGGTCTCGGGAGTTTCGGGGCCAAAGTTGCCCAGGAACACAACCAGAGCATTGACGCCTGCGGCTTTCACGTCAGCCAGAGCAGCCAGGGCGTCCTTCTCATTTTCAACGGTCACGGGGCACTCGTAGATACCTTCGCCATAGGCCTTGACAATAGCCTCACGGCGGGAGATGGACAGGCCGATTGGGAAACAGTCACGGGATACGGCAATGATGCCAAGCTTTACTTCAGGAATGTTTTTCATAGTATGTATCTCCTTTTCAGATCAGGTTTGTGATGTCAATATTATCACCAACGAGGCCTACATACGCGCCGTCGGCGGCTTCAGCAGAATCGGGATGGGCCAACAGCCATTTATTTCTGGCCCGCAGCAGGCGGTCTTCCCAATTTTTCGGAGTAAAAACAGGCTTGTCTGTATTGGTTCCCTGAGGGAGGGCAACCAATACGCGGAAACCTTTTTCCGCTTCCGCATGGCACGGGGCATAATGAAGCGTAGTTGCGTAGCATTCCACCATCACACCGGCAGGCACCCAGAAAGCCTTGACCTTCGCAGTGTCCAGAACACCGTCGGTGATTTCATCCTGCCGCGCAAGGAGCAGGATAAAATTCTCCGTTCCTAGGTTAAACTCACTGTCCCGGTGGTATTCGAGGCAGTTCAGCTTCGCATTGTGGCCGTTACACCAACCAAGCTGAACAGGCATACCACCATAAAGATGCTCGGAAACCTCGATCATGGCAGGCAGTTCCTGCAGCGCAGGTTCCTCCGGCACATAGCCGGTACCTTCCGGCAGGGGTGTATCCTTCAGTACATTCAGAATTTCCTGAACTGTTTCCTTCATACCCTCCACAATCTGGCCGTAGGGCTTAAATTCAGGATCATAAACGGAGTAGATTTTCATGATTTCCTCCTTACTGTAGCTCTGCAAACAACTGTCTGCATGCGGGATAGATCTTTCTGAACTGTTGATATCTGGCTTCGTACTTTGCAACCAGCTCCGGTTCTGGCTTGACAACGGATGCGGTGTGGCACAGCCTGTCGCAGCAGTCTTTGACGGATTCATATTCGCCGCAAGCCACCATTGCCAGCATCGCGCCGCCCATGCCGGGTCCCTGCTCGGACACAGGAACCTCCAGCTCGCAGTTTAAGACATTGGCGAAGATCCGCTTCCACAGGTGGGATTTTGCACCGCCACCGCAGATTTTGGATGTGTTGATAGTGATACCCAAGCTACGG
>JAZUQE010000122.1:0-3542 GCA_045605575.1 Faecousia sp.
AAAACGGCCATTCGAAAAGGAAAACCGAAGGACTTGTTTTGAGCGAAAAAGTTTAAGAATATCCAGTAAAACTTTATATTTTCCTGTACTTTTCGGTAGGTTTATGGTATAATAAACCTACCGAAAGTTGTATTTTCAGGAGGATTTTCCATGGCCGCAGCGGATAAGAAAACTACATATTCTGCTGCGGAAGTGGCTGCTCTGGAAAGCACGATCCAGGCCCAGCAGAGTCAGATCCATGCTCAACAGGCACAGATCGATGAGCTGAAACGAAAGCTGGAGCATATGAATGAAGTCTTCGCTAACGCGCAACGCGCCCGCTTTGGTCAGTCCAGTGAACAGAAGAATTATGTTTTGGGAAAGGACCAGCTCAGTCTGTTTAACGAAGCAGAAGAAGCACAGGACCATAAGACCGAAGACCCCACCCCCGATACCGTTCTCATTGCTGCACATGAGCGGAAGAAGAAACGTAGTCAGGCGGAAATGCTAAATCATCTTCCGGAAGAGGAAGTGCTTCTGGAACTGCCGGAAGAACAGTTGTCCTGTGGGAAGTGCGGAGGAAAGATGAAGCCCATTGGCAAGAAGTTCCTTCGCCATGAGATGCAGATCATTCCCAAGCAGGTAAAGCTGCTGGCTTACTATGCGGTCACCTATGCCTGCGATAACTGCGAAAAGGCCACCGGCTTTGCCCATATCGCTTCTGTAAAGCCCCCGGTGCCTCTTATGAAGCACTCACTGGCATCTCCTTCCACTGTGGCATACATCATGACACAGAAATATGTAGACGGGCTGCCTTTGGCAAGGCAGGAAAAGATCTGGGCCAGAGAAGGGATCTCCCTGAGTCGTGCTACGATGGCAAACTGGGTCATCCAGTGCAGTCAGACCTGGCTGAAGCCATTGTACAAACATATGAAGCAGGAGCTTTTGACCCACTACGTGATCCATGCTGATGAAACAGTGGTGCAGGTACTGAAGGAGGACAATAAGCCTGCCACCTCGGAATCCCGTATGTGGCTGTATGCCAGTGCCGCGCTACTGCGGCACCAGGTTCGGATCTTTGAGTACCAGCCGGACCGGAGCGGCAAGCGACCCGAAAGCTTCCTGAGGGGCTTTGCGGGATGCCTGGTAACGGACGGATACACTGGATACAACCAGGTACAAAATGTGACGCACTGTGGTTGCTGGGCTCATGCCAGAAGGAAATGGCGTGAAGCCATGCCGGAGGGGGCGACTGTGAAAACCAGCAAAGCAGCTATTGGATTCCAGTACTGCAACAAGCTGTTTGCGGAAGAACGCAAATGCGCCCCGTATCAGCCAAAATACCGCCAGGAATACCGCCAGAACAGGGAATTGCCGATTCTGGAGGAGTATTATGCATGGCTGAAAACGGTCCATCCGGAGAAAGGAAGTAAGCTGGAAGAGGCAGTACGCTACAGTCTGAACCAAAAGCAGCATCTTATGGTATACCTGGATAATGGAGAAATCCCCATATCCAACAATCTGGCAGAGAATGCTATTCGGCCATTCACACTGGGACGGAAGAACTGGCTCTTCTGCGATACGCCGAAAGGCGCCGAGGCAAGTGCTATTGTCTATTCTTTGGTAGAGAGTGCCAAGGCAAACGGAGTAGAACCTTTTGCGTACCTCCAGCATGTGCTGGTACAACTCCCATACCTTGGAAAGTCCCATTCTCACGAGGAACTGGAATCTCTCATGCCCTGGGCTCCCTATATCCAACAGAATTTCTCAATGAAAAATTCTCACGCCTACACAAACACCTACCTAAATTAACCGGCAGGCCCCAATCGTGGGGCCTGCCACATTTTATCCACGGCTGGTCGTTAAGCGCTTACAACGCAAACACAAGACACCTACTACGGATGTAGGAGGTTATTACTTTGCCAAATTCGTGCTGACAGTACGCTTGAGAAAACTTGGATGTGTGATTATTACTATGTCAAAGACTTTTTACATGATGATAAAGACATTTGTCAAAGATATTTGCTTGATTTTCTGATTCTTGTCATGTACGATAAAGCCAGAAACAGGAAAGGAGTGGGTCATATGACCATTGGTGCGCGAATTCAGCGGGCGAGAGTTCGTTCCGGATTAACGCAGGAGCAGGCAGCGGAACAGCTCAATGTATCTCGACAGACGATTTCCAATTGGGAGAACGACAAGACGATTCCTGATGTGGCTGCCGCTCAGGAGATCAGCAGTATATATGAAATCGGCCTGGATGAATTAATTTCCGGTACATTCTCTCCTGATAATCCTAAGACTGTGCCAGCTGCGATTCAGGAACACGATGAACTGGGGAGAGCGTGTCTTGGAATGTATTTCTTTCTGTGGATTGGTTCGTTCTTCTTTTTCTGGATTTTTGGGCATGGCGGTGCCTTTGCAATGTTCTATGCGATTTTTATTTATGGATGCCTGTATCATGCTGGTACCGCTTTGATCGCGTTTCTTTTTGGTTTATTCGATTGCTGGCCGGTTAAACGCTATTTTCTGGTTTTTCTCTTCGGCTTTGGACAGATGCTGCTGCCCTGGCTAACCTATGACTTGCGTAACACTTTATTTAATAGCGGAAGGATCAATCCGCTGTCATTGGAGGCATTCATAACTGGCATTTGCATCAGCGCGGTGTGTATTACCTTGGGCAGTTTGCTGAATTGGTTTGCGGCCTTTTTGCAAAAGCATCTGAGCAAAGAACCAAAGAAATAATATTTGGCCTCCGTCGTGTTAGACGGAGGCCTTCCGCTTAGTTGCTGCGATCGTATTCCTTCACAAGCTTTAGGATATCCTCCGTCTTGCCTCGTAGGATCACCCTTGGGACACCGCTAGTGTGGTTAAAGGAAAAGCGGATATCCGCGTAATTGCCGTTGGTGATTGCGTAGCAGAAATATTCTGCTGCGTTTTTGGGATCGTTTCCAGGCAGATCCAGGACGATGCAGGCTTCTTCCGATGACTTTTTTCTGTCGATCAGGAAATCATAGATAACGGCATTGTGCTTTGCTTGGATACTGGGCATTACAGCCGGATTGCGAATAAAGGCATCCACTTCCTCAGGTGTGAAATGCCAGAGGCCGTTGATCTTCTCACCGTTCAGAATCCCGCTGGCGATATAGTTTCGGATGGTGCGGTCCGACAGCCCCGTGATGAGGGTCAGATGGCTGATCAGATAGTAGTTTCCTGTTGATTCAAATTGTTCCATATTTCATGCTCCTTTGTGTGTTCAGGCCTGTTATCTGTATTATACTTGCATGATGGTTAGGAATCAATTTGCAGTTTCGGGACTTTTTCATACGATTGCCCGGTTCGCGGAACCGGGCAATCGTTTATAATCTTTTGGCTTTGCGGCGGTAAATGAGAATCGCGGCAATGATCTCAACGATGCCGATGGAAAGGAATACGAGATGGATGTAAACAAGTTTGTTTTCCGCCTGAATGAGCTGGCGGCTGTCCATGGTATAGATCGGAAAATGGTCTTCCGTAAAGCTGAAACTGAAACGCTTGACCGCTTGATTCCGCTTGATGCATTC
>JAZUQE010000123.1:0-5268 GCA_045605575.1 Faecousia sp.
TATCAAAATTTTGAAGTGCCTTTTTCGTGGACACCTGATTGCAGGAAGTCAGAACACAGCCGGCAAAAACAGCAGCGCAAATGGCAACACATACCCACAGCATGGTTCGCCATCCGTAAGAAGAAACGATCAGTCCGCCAATGGTTGGTCCGATGATCACCGATGCGCTGGAGAGCAGCATATATAGGGAAAATCCCTTCGCAATTTTGTCCTGTGGAAACTCCGTTGCAATATAGGCAAGGATTACAGGCCCCATAGCTGCTGTGCCAACACCTACGATAAATCGGGCGATCATCATAAATACAAGAGAGTTTGCAAAGGCGGACAGTACATTGCCTAAGGTGAATACCGCAATACCCAAGAGCAGAGTCTTTCTGCGTCCGATCACATCTCCGACTTTGCCGAGAATGGGCGCACAGGCTGCCGTAGACATGGCCTGGGCCAGGGCGGTCCAGGTAGTATTATTATAGGAAATCCCAATGTCCTGTACAAAAGCCGGTCCTAAAACCGTGGAAAAGCCGCCAACCAGACCAATCAAAAGAGCAGCCAGTGCGTATGGAATAAATCCGCGTTTATATGCCATTCGTTCACATCCTTTTAGGGATAGTATGCCCAGACTTTCTTTGCATTATTTGTTTATATTTGGACACACTTTTTACAGGAGGGATCGAATATGAAGCAAAAATTTTTGATTTGCAAGCATTGCGGCAACATTGTCGCTATGATCCGGGATAAGGGGGTTCCGGTCTACTGCTGCGGTGAAGAAATGCAGGAGTTGATTCCTGGTACCACGGAAGCTTCCGGGGAAAAACATATTCCCGTATATGAGGTGGAGGGAAATACCGTCCATGTTACAGTGGGCTCTGTGGAGCATCCCATGACCGAGGAACACTATATCGAATGGGTGTGTCTGGAAACAGAGCACGGCATCCAGTATGCCCACCTGGACCCGGATGATAAGCCCAAAGCAAAGTTCTCTATTTGCGATGGGGACGAAGTCCGTGCGGTGTACGCATTCTGCAATCAACACGATTTATGGAGGAAGTAAGCATGTCTATGATCAACAAGGAAATATCCGATTTTCGCACCTATGCCTACCACGAAAATGAGTTCAAGTTTGTAAGCAAGGAAGATATCTTGGGAAAATGGAGCGTCTTTTTCTTCTATCCCGCGGATTTTACCTTCGTGTGTCCCACGGAGCTGGAGGACTTGGCTGACAAATATGAGCAGTTTAAGGCCATCGGCTGCGAGGTCTATTCTGTGTCCACCGATACCCATTTCGTCCACAAGGCATGGCACGATGCATCCGAGCGGATTAAGAAGATCAACTATCCCATGCTGGCGGATCCTACCCACAGCATTTCCAAGGATTTTGAGGTGTTGATCGAGGCCGACGGTCTTGCGGAGCGCGGCACGTTTATCATCAACCCCGAGGGTAAGGTCGTGGGCTATGAGGTAACTGCCGGTAATGTGGGTAGAAACGCAGAAGAGCTGCTGCGCAAAGTACAGGCCTGCCAGTTCGTCCACGCCCACGGCGATCAGGTCTGCCCTGCTAATTGGAAGCCCGGCGCAGAAACCTTGAAGCCCAGTCTGGACCTGGTTGGTCAGTTGTAATGGAAAACTTGTATGATGTAATCATTGTCGGCGGCGGCCCTGCGGGGCTGACCGCCGCACTGTACCTTGCCCGTGCAAAATACCGGGTGCTGGTGCTGGAAAAGGAAGCCTTTGGCGGTCAGATTTCCATTACTCATGAGGTGGTCAACTACCCCGGCATTACCAAAACCAGCGGCAAGGCATTAACGGATACCATCCAGCAGCAGGCAGAAAGCTTTGGCGCGGAATTTATGCTGGCAGAAGCCACCGACTTTGACCTGACCGGGGATATCAAAACTGTGCGTACAAATCGGGGAGAATACCGCTGTTTCGGAATCCTACTTGCCACTGGTGCCCATCCGAGGACCGTTGGATTCAAAGGTGAGGAAGAACACAAGGGCCGGGGCGTTGCCTACTGCGCTACTTGTGACGGCGAGTTCTTCACAGGAAAAGAAATTTTCGTTGTCGGCGGTGGCTATGCGGCAGCGGAGGAAAGCGTATTTCTGACGAAATTTGCCCGGCATGTAACGATCCTTGTTCGCAAAGACGATTTCTCCTGCGCTGCGTCTGTGTCGGATCAGGCGAAGAATCACGAAAAGATCACCGTACTGTATAACACAGTGATGGAGGAAGTGTCCGGTGAGAACGGACTGACCTACGCCCGATATAAGAATACCGCCACCGGAGAGGTGACGGAAGTCAAGAGCGCAGAATCCTTTGGCGTTTTTGTATTTGCCGGATATGCCCCGGCGACAGAGTCGGTCAAGGGAATCGTGGAACTGAATGAACAGGGGTATATCGTAACCGACGCTTCCCAAAAGACCAGTGCAGAGGGTGTCTATGCGGCGGGAGATGTGTGCATTAAGCCCTTGCGGCAGGTGGTGACAGCCACCAGCGACGGCGCATTGGCGGCAACAGAACTGGAAAAGTACGTGGCGGCAGTACACCGAAAGACGGGCCTGCGTGCCAGCGCTCCTGCTCCAAAGCAGAGCAAAACAAATGTAACCGTTAATACCCATGAACCGGCAGATACGGATGAACTCTTCACAAGAGAAATGCGGCAGCAGTTGGATACCGTATTTTCCCGAATAGAAAGACCGCTTCTGCTAAAACTATATCTGGACAACCGTCCTGTTTCAGCCGAATTGCAAAACTTTTTAACCGCCCTTACCGCCCTGTCTGATAAGCTGGCAATCAATGTGGTTGACAGGCAAGCAGATGCAGCCTTTGCCCCCTGTGTGGAGGTGTGTCAGGCAGATGGTACAACAACAGGTCTCGCTTTCCACGGGGTGCCCAGCGGTCATGAGTTTACTTCTTTTGTTTTGGGCCTGTACAATGCTGCAGGACCCGGACAGGCACTGGATGAAGCCACCCGGGAACAGATCGCTGCCATTACGAACAAAACGGATATGAAGATACTGGTTACTCTTTCCTGCACGATGTGCCCGGATCTTGTGGTGGGGGCTCAGCGGATTGCCGCAGCAAATCCCAATGTTACCGCACATGTATATGACATCCGTCATTTTGAGAATCTAAAGAACCAATACAATGTGATGAGTGTGCCATGTATGGTGCTGAATAACCAGAGCGTATTTTTTGGAAAGAAAAATATTGGGCAGATTTTGTCGCTGCTCAAGTGAGTGTTGCATTATCTGCTTGATTGCGCCTTTCAGAATAAAACAGTAATCTAATCGAAAATATTCGGGCATCAATTCCGTTCCGGAACGTTAAAGAATAGCAGATTGAAGTATTAACAGAATAAGCATGAAGTGGAAAAAAGAGGTTTCGCACCCTAACGGATGCGAAACCTCTTTGTAATAGACGTTTAAAGTTTCATATATCGCTGATTCCTCGCTGCTCATGCTTCTTTCAATTGCGTCCCGGAATATCTGACTTGCCCGCCTGATACTCTCCTGATCGGCGTGAGTATACATTCGCAGAGTGACCGCTTTGTCCGTATGCCCCAGCTTTTCTGATACACTGGCGATGTCTGCGCCGTTGGTAATGGCGATGCTGGCAAAGCTATGCCGGTGCTTGTGAGGGTGCAACCCCTGAACACCATACTTCCTTGCAAAGTTTTGCAGGTAACGGGCGGGACTTTGGGGATGTATCGGCTCGGGACTGCCTTCTTGGGTGAATACATATTGGTTGATAGCTTTCTTGCTCTGCTCAAGCCGAAGCTCACGCAGCAGTGCAATGATCTGCGGATCTACATCAATGGTGCGGCTCCGCCCGTTCTTGGGGGTTTCCAGATAGATGCCCTTGTCCGGAGTATAACAGAGGTTGCCGCAGATGGTGATGGTGTTCTTTGCAAAGTCCACATTCTTCCACTGCAGTCCGCAGCATTCTCCCCGGCGGATACCGGTGTCGATCAGCAACCGA
Source organism: Faecousia sp. (assembly GCA_045605575.1). Taxonomy (GTDB): domain Bacteria; phylum Bacillota; class Clostridia; order Oscillospirales; family Oscillospiraceae; genus Faecousia. Next base: position 3,976 of record JAZUQE010000123.1, read on the forward strand.
ATCATTGCCCGCCATTTCAGCGGCTCTTGAGATAAGCAACGCCAGATATGCCGGATCTCCTCGGCGGTATAAGCCTCTGCTTCTTGTGTTTTCACTTCGTCCTTACGGGGTCTAGGGCGCTGCACCTTGTCCATAGGGTTGCGGTCAATCAGATCTGCCAGATACGCCATTTTGAACAGACCTTGCAAAACCGTATAAACTTTGATCACCGTGCTGTGGCTCTTGTTTTGAGACTGTATGGACGGTAATTTGCGCGGCAGTGACTTCCGGAAGCTTGAAATCGCCTAAAACCGGATATATCCACTTGTTCAGATTGCCTTGGTAGCTCGTCCGTGTGTTCTCAGAACAGTGGACCGCCAAAGAGGGCATATACACCGTTTCGCCGTATTGCTTTAAGGTTTTTATCTGGGCGGCTTCCAGTTCTTTCCGGTAACTCTCTATACGCTCTTCCTGCCGGGTAATTACCTCACCAGCTTTGACCTTTCGTTCAAACTCCACTGCCACTTTGACCAGCTCCCGATCAATGGCATTTTGACTCCAGCCTGCAGGGGGATACCACCTTATGGTAAGCCGGGGAATACCCCTGCCCCGGGAGACAGAGATCTCGTAAAAGGGAGTTCCGTCCTTCGTATTCAGTTTTCTTGTGGATGCCATAAGTATACTCCTTTCTTTCTCCTGTAATCCAGTACGGGAAATACGGCTCCATGCTGACCCTGGAAAAGTTAGGGAACCGCTGGGGCTGGGAGAAAACCAAAGTGTGGAGATTCTTTCAAAAGTTTGCGCCCTATTTCCAGCTATACCGCTTGCCCGGTTCCTACGGCTGCGTGATCTACAGCCTGTTCTATCCTGTCTGAGACGAAATTGAATTGCCCGAGGAAGAAGCCGTTAAGGAGGTACACATGAAGCTACACGAAAACCAACTGAATCTGATCCGGCATCTGATCAGGTTCAATCTAATGGTCTACCAGGACTGTTTGGAGATGCTGGACACGGATGGCAGCAAAAATCGTACCGCCTTGTCTTATGCCTTTCGACCCTTGACAAAGAATAAGTACCTGTCCAAGAACAAGAAAGGCATTGTATCCGTCCTCAAAAAAGGAAGAGAGCTGTTTCCTGAGGAAGTGCCTTTAATTTCCACAGCTACAGGAACAACGGCACAGCAGCGGGTCATGCAGGTGTCAAGAGTGGCAATGTGGCTTGGAAAGTGCGGTGTTCCCACCTTTTCCGAGCGGCAGGACACCGAGGAACCCTATTTCATCCCCTCTGAAGTCGGAGGCCAAGCGGTCTTAGGAA
>JAZUQE010000124.1:0-5150 GCA_045605575.1 Faecousia sp.
CGGTGGCGGAAAAAGGGAGGGGAGCGAGTGGCAGCGGACGGCAAGATGCAAGCCCGCTTTGTCGGGCGTAGCATCTGCCGGGCACCGCAACAGGGCGTCCCTACGGTTTGTCAGTGTGTAAAACACACCGACAAACTGAAATTTGAATCCCCTTGTTCGCAGCTCGATGGTTTCTTGCAGTCACAAAAAGGGCGCTGTCTCAAACATGTATGAGACAGCGCCTAGATTTTATTTTGTTTCGGGCATGCTGATGGCCCAAAGATTTTTGATTTGGTTGTTTTCGGTCAGTTCCTCATAGGTCCAGAGCTTATCGGAGTTGTTCTGGCTGAAGGGATCGTTGAGCTTGAACATACCGTCTTCATAGCCAACCAGCACCATATAGTGGCCGTTGAGTGTAAACCGTCCCGGACCCACGTTGATCACGACCGGGATGCCCTTTTTCAGGTAGCTGGCAATGGTACCATCATGCAGCGGGATCTCCTTGACCCGCAGGCCAAATGCCGCAGGTCCCTGCTGGAACAGCGTCCAGTTGGTACCGCCGGACTTTCCTACGTGGCCATTATCCTTGGCAAACTGCATCATATACACGGGGGTGTACTGGGTATTGCCTGTCCAGTAATAGGCCACCATAGAAAGGCAGGTGGGGCCGCAGCCGGAAAGGCCGCAGACACTGGCACCGTATTCCGTATAACCCCAGCGCTCATCGTACTGCAAAAACAGCGGCACACCCTCGCTGCGGTCAGCCCAGGAAATGTCGTTAATGGGTGTTTGTCCCTTTTTCAAGGGGATCTGCAGAATAAATTCCTGCACCTCCGGGAATTTGTCATAGACTTCCAGGATCTTCTCGCCATAATCATCCCGGGTCAGCTTATGCTCCTTGATAAAGGCAGTCAGAATTCCTTCCGGTGAGGTATCCGGCGGCACTGTGGTCGGTATCGTTGTAGACCCGGTGGTCTGCCCCGTCGTCTCGCCGGTCTGGCCCGGGGTGCTTTCATTTCCCTGGGAACCGGAACCCCGACTCCAGAGGGAAATAATGATGATCAGCAGCACCACTGCAACGCCTACCAGCACTGCCATTTCCACAAATATCCGCTTCATCAAGCCGTCTATGCGGCCCTTTTCGTTTGCCATCTCTTCTTATCCTCCTTTTCATTCCGTTACGGCCCATCGGCCGGTCTTGTCTTTTGTCATGCTTCGCCCGTTCAGCACTGCCTCCTGAAGCTTATCTGCCTGGTATCGCAGTGTCAGCAAGAAAAAGGGTGCTTCCTGCCACAAAAGCCGGAGGAATATCTCATCACCCTCCCACTTGGGCAGGCTATGGAGAAATTCCCTGCTAACCCATTGCAGGTCCCCCTCGTCGCAGGTTTTCAAAGTGCCGTCAAATCCATCTGCCGTGAACAGATACATGTATTCGCCTTCGATCCCCTCGCACAGAAATGTCACCACGCCCCGGCAGCGCCAGCTTGTCAGTGTCAGTCCTGTTTCTTCTTTCGCTTCCCGCAGTAAACATTCATCCGGAGATTCCTCCCCTTCAAACTTGCCTCCGATCCCGATCCACTTATCTTTGTTGATATCATTTTTCTTTTTTACCCGGTGAAGCATCAGCACATCCTCACCCCGGGTGATGTAGCAAAGGGTGGTCTGGATCATGGCTGATCCTCCGGGCAGATGATCCGCACTGCGTGGTACAGGTTTTCGATCTCTACCTTATCTCTGCCGGGCTCAAATTCGCCATCCAGCGTCCAATTCATACTCTTATCTGCCATCACCTTTACCTCGGTAGCGCTGAGGAACGTGATCATAGAGCAGTTGTAGGTCTGTTTCTGCAGCGCCACGATACACTCCGTCAGCTCAAAGGCCTCCCGGGGGGCGCGCACCAGCAGGATCTCAAACTTACCGTCGCGCATATCCACCCTGTCCGGAGACAGCTTCAGAATGCCGCCCACGCTGGTAGAATTGCTAATGGCACCAAAGAGGAAACAATCCTCCACGATCCGTCCGTTAGGCAGCTCCAGCCGCACAGGATATGTCTTCAGCTGAGAAAGCTCCTGAATGCCGCTGAGAACATAGGCAACATGGCCCAACGCGTTTTTCACATTCTGTGGCGTGGAGTAGCTGGCCTTGGTAAAGGCACCGAAGGATGCTACATAAGAAAAATATCTGCCGCCAAAGCAGCCGATGTCGTAATACTGAGCACTTCCGCTGACAATATCCCGGGCCGCCTTCAAAATGTCCGTAGACAGCCGCAGGCTGGAGGCAAAATCATTGGTAGAGCCCGCCGGAATATAGCCGATGGGGATATCCACACCGCTTTGCAGCACACCGGACACCGTTTCATTGAATGTACCGTCACCGCCGCAGCAGACCACCAGATCCACCGTTTCCGCACTCTGGCGCACCTTTTGTGTGCCGTCTCCGGGGCCGGCTGTCATGTAGACCTCCGTCACATAATCTGCCCGGTTGAAAATCTCCAGAATCTCCGCCAGCAGCTTATTGGCCTTGCGCTGGCCGGCATAGGGGTTCATCACAAACAGCAGCTTTTTCATATGGTTCACCTCCGCTCCTGTCATTACATACCATTATAGCACACAGGCAGGATTTCTCAACATCTGTTCCAAAAAATTTTCTGTTCGTTCATAAACTTGATGCCGCTGTCCAGCCTTATGCAGTTATTTACTTTTCTGCTTCTGTATGCTATACTGTTCTTACTTGCAAAAAGGAGTTGAGATCCTTGATCTTCGACAACACCTATGTAACCATCGATCTGGATTGCATCACCCGGAATTTTGAAGCAGTACAGGCCAAGGCCGGTGTTCCCGTCATGGCTATCGTCAAGGCCGATGCTTACGGTCACGGTGCCGTGCAGATCGCCCGGCATCTGGAGAGCAAATGTGCCTTCTTCGGCGTGTCTTCCATTTCAGAAGCTCTGGAGCTGCGGCGCTCCGGAATCCATGCGCCCATTCTGATTCTGGGGCATACTCCCTCCGCAGCCTTTGGGCTGGCCGTAGAGCATGAGATCCGGCCCTCTATCTTCTCCCTGGCCGGTGCCCAGGCCCTCTCAAAGGAAGCCTGCCGCCAGGGCAAAACCGCACCCTTCCACTTTGCCGTAGATACCGGCATGAGCCGCATCGGCTTTCAGGCAGATGTTCAGGCCGCGGACGACTGTGCCGAAGCCGTCAAGCTGCCCGGAATTTTTGCCGAAGGTCTGTTCAGCCACTTCGCCACCGCCGACTGCGCAGATCTGCGCAAAGCCCAGGCCCAAGCGGCCCGTTTTGATGCTTTCATCGATCTGTTAAAGCAGAGAGGCGTGGAGATCCCCATCTGCCATATGGACAATTCCGCCGGACTCATGAATTTCGGCAAGCACTACGATATGGTCCGTTCCGGCATCGTCACCTACGGCCTGTACCCCAGTGCTGACGTCGATCCCAGTCTGCTCTCTCTCGAGCCTGCCATGACCTGGCGCAGCCGGATCACCCACATCAAGACCCTTCCCGCCGGGCGGGAGATCAGCTATGGCGGCACCTACGTAACCGACCGCCCCACCGTGGTTGCCACCGTCCCCGTAGGCTATGCAGACGGCTACCGCCGCAGTCTTTCCGGAAAATTCTACGTGCTGGTGCATGGCCAAAAAGCCCCCATCCTGGGCCGGATCTGCATGGATCAGCTGATGGTGGATGTGTCCGACGTTCCCGATGTGGCCATTGGCAATAAAGTGGTGCTGATCGGTGAGGACCGTGGTGAGCGCATCACCTTTGAGCAGATCGCGGAAGCGGCTGGCAGCTTTAATTACGAATTCATCTGCGGCATCAGCCGCCGGGTCCCCCGCTACTACCGCCAAAACGGTGAAACCGTCCATACCGTCCATTATCTTCTGGACGCCTGATCCTCAGTAATATCAGTAAGCACCTCGAAATCAACTGCACCCCATTTCTTAGTGCAAGTATATCCATACTTGTCTAACAAACGGGGTGCAGTTCAATTTTTATGTTTATTTCTTGCTATTCATATAATCAATCATGTCGCTGACCATTTGCAATTCTTCCTTGGTCAACGGAATCAACTTTTCTGCAATTGCATCAACGGCGGTTTTGGTATGGATGCCAGTCAACACAAAATCGGCGCTCAGTTCCAGCGCTTCGCAGACCTTGGCAAGATTGCCCGGTCGGATAGCCTTTTTACCCAGTTCCAGATTGGAAATCATCTGTGTAGAAACACCCAGCTTTTCAGCAAGTTCCTCTTGGGTCATCCGCAAGGCTTTTCTTCGAACCATGATCCGCTGACCCATATCTCTCAGATATTCGTAGTCACCCACAGCATGCACTCCCTAATGGTTTAAGATACTCTAATTATAATAACCATGGATGTTGCAATTAACGTTTCACGGATATAGTTTATGTGACTTTCATCACTTATGGCGTATAATTATAGTAAATTATCAAAAGGGGATATATTATGGCCGAATTTAGTCTCAAGTGCTTCAACTACATAAATGGCACAAATAATCAAGCAAATGAAGTATGGTTGGAAGAAGACTTCTGTGAGGGCTGCGCTGATTGGAGACCTTGTGTAATAGAGTTGCGGCCCAAGCCACTGCTCTGGCGGCAGATAACCTGTTTCCGTGATCTGTTCAAAAAATGAGAATTGAGGCTACAGGATACCCCCTATTATTAATTGCTCCATTTTCTTATCTTTGACTCAGAGCAAATTCATGCAGCCTTGGTAAAGAATATATACTGTTATCTGATAAAATGCAAGCACCCCTCTCGGGGTGCTTTACTGCATGGACAATATCAAACATACTACGTATCCTGTTGGCCGAGATCATCCAACGCCGGACGCACCGCAGCGATCACGAAAGCTGAAAATGTGCAATCCTTTCCCTGGATCACCTGTTCTACGTTCTCTACTACATCGCTTGGAAAACGGATCGTCTTGTTGACAGTTGGGGGTGTAGAAGGGATCTTAAAGTTACCCACGCGATTCACCTCGCAATACATTTGTACTGCATCCAGTTTACGCGTGTGTAACACAAAAGTATGCATTGCATTCGCAATGCTTCTCAGCTGGCATGCTGCATTTAGATGGGTTCGTTCCCGGTGCCGCACCAGAAAAGTCAGGCCTTCTGGGGCTGGCTTTTCTGGTGCCGC
>JAZUQE010000125.1:0-15478 GCA_045605575.1 Faecousia sp.
AGATGCTACGCCCGACAAAGCGGGCTTGCATCTTGCCGACCGCTGCCACTCGCTCCCCTCCCTTTTTCCGCCACCGGCGGCGGTCGGGTCGCTCCCCATTGGGCGTCCGGCAATTTTGTTAAAATTGCATCGTCGCAAGGCGATATTTCGGTATTTCCTTCGGAAATCCAAACAATTGCGGTGCAATTGTTTGGCGGATGGCCAATAGCCGTCCCTACGATTGCTCTGCACGATAAATACTAATTTACAGCACAAGGGAGGGCGCAGCCCTCCCTTGTTTCCGTTTATTCCCCCAGGATCATGACCTGTACGGTGCGGGTACGGCCCCGGGTCTGGTCCCAGTCAATGAAATGGATACGGCCGAATTCTCCCAGATCCATTTCCCCGTCCACCGTGACGATGGTCACGTTCCGTCCGATGATAGAGGATCGCAGGTGGGCATCGGTATTGTGGCAGCCGAAATTATCCTCGCCATGCTCCTCGGCAAAGTCTAAGGCCTTCTTCTGGGGATGCAGGTACATGCCCTCGCTGCGCTGGGTGGGGATCCACTTTTCAAATACGTTGACCAGATCCTGCTGCAAAGTCTCCAGGCCTGTCATAGACATATCAAAAGCGCACTCCTGAGTGATAACGGAACAGGTGGTATGGTGAGAATAGACCACCACGATGCCGTCTTTCAGTCCGGAACGGGCTACGATCTCCTTGACCTTCGCGGTAATATCGTGGAAGCTCACTGCCCGATGACGGGATTCCAGCTTAAAGGATTCCTTGAATACCATTTTTTATCCCTCCTGTTTTTTCAGATCGTCCGCAGCCCGGCGGGTAGCGGCGATCATTTCGTCGATCATAGCAATGGGATCGGCGGCATTCATAATGCCGGAGGCGGCACCCGCAGCCTCACTGCCTGCCATGATAAAGTCATACACCTGCTGGCCATTGGTAATGCCGGCAGCCTGCTCCACCATAATATCAGGGTAGATCTCCTTGATGACCCGGATGGAGTCCTTTACATAAGCCATGGGGCTGACACCGTTGCCGCCGCCAATGATCTCAGAGGGTTCGGGATTGATGATGTCCGGGTGCAGCTGGGCGATGGCCTTTGCCTCTGCCAGGGTGTCTGCGCAGGCAAATACCAGGAAGTCCAGCTCCTTAGCCCGATCGATGACGGCCTTCATCTGGGGCAGGCTCATGGGCTTTTCGCAATGGTTGATGACCACGCCCTGGGCACCAGCCGCCTTCAGTCCCTCGGGGAGTATATCCGCCATGCCCCGGCCGGGGCGGAGGGTATCCATGTAGGGCGCCAGTACGATCAGGTGCTTGGTGTTCTCGCAGACCCGGCGGATCTCAATAGGAGAGCAGATAAACAGCACATCGATGTCATACTTTTCTGCTGCCTTGTCTGCTGCCAGTGCATACTCCAGAACGGTATCGCCGTAGATATAATTCTTAGTGCCGATCTCAAAATAGGGGGCTCGGATCGTAGGTTTCATGTGGTTCTCCTCTCACAGCTTGTTTTCTTTTTTCTGACAGGGCACTACACTGACCACCCGGCAGCCGCTTTTGCGCAGCTTAGCAACGGTCTCAGCGTTGATGCTGGTATCGGTGATCACGGTATGGAGCTTCTCCGCCTCCACATAGGCCACGTGAGAATTGTGGCTGAATTTGGACGAGTCCGCCAGCATATAGACCTGCTCGGAATTGCGGATGGCCACCTCATTCATACAGGCGGTCTCAAAGTCCGTGGTAGTAAACTGCCTTCCCTCCACGCAGCCGTCCGTTCCCACAAAGCTCTTGGTAAAGAACATCCGGCTTAGGGCCTGCTCGGTCATATAGCCGCAGAAGTCCTTTCGATTGGCCCGGTAGGTACCGCCCACCAAGCTGACCGTCACATAAGGCGAAAGCAGCTCCAGATTGGCAAGAGAATTGGTGTAGATCTGGATGTTCAGTTTTTCCTTCTGCAGCCGCTGGATCAGCTCTACGCAGAAGCACTGGATGGTCGTGCCGGAATCGCAGAATACCACATCTCCATCCACCAGGTACTGGCAGGCCTGCCGGGCGATGGCGGTCTTTTTCTCAATATTGGTTCTGGCGCCGTACTCAAAGGAATAGTCCGCCATGGAGCGGCTAACATTCTGGATGCCGCCGTGGGTGCGGATGGCCTTACCCTCCTGCTCCAGCTTGGTAAACAAGCGGCGGATGGTAGATTCGGATGTGTCAAACAGCTCCATAGCCTCTGCAAGGCTTACCCGCTGCACCAGGGCCAGCCTGGCCAGCAATTCTTGTTCTCGATTTTTCTTCAATGTACTTCCTCCTGACAGTTACAGACCGTAAATGGACTTTCTGGCACTTGCCACCAGTTCGGCTGCATTGTGATACATAACATTCTCCACATCCTGCTTCGTCAGTCCCAGGGTCTTGCAGGCACGCTTAAAGGCCAGCAGCTCCTCATACAGGAAGAAGGTAATTTTGTCTGCCTCTTCGGGGCTGACCTCACGCAGATGGGGATCCTGCTTTGGATCACCGTACAGGCCCGGAGGGACCAGATTGATGTAGGTGCCTTTTTCTTCGATACGGCGTGTACGCATACGTAAAATCGGCATATCCGTACCGTACATGACCTTTTTGCTGCCCGCATGACGCAGCACCTCGGTGATGGCGTACTCGCAGCAGTTGGCGCTGAAATCGTAGTAGAGATTGGGCATAGTGTCCAGGATCTCAAAGGCACCTCCCACATCCTGCTGGGTATAGGCGCGGCCCACATGGGCCAGGATCAGCTTCAACTTGGGAAATTCGGCCATGATCTCCTGCAGCTGGGCCAAGTTTACGGGATCTTTCAGCCGCTTGGGCCTGGGGATGTGAAGCATAACAATGCCGCCGATCTCTTCCATGCGTTTAAGCTGATGCTTGGGGAAGAAATCCAGGATCCGAACCTCCGCCTCCGGCAGATATTTGGGAGATTTGTTCAAATAAGACTTCAGGCCCAGGAAGCCGCCTTCCCGGATCTTAGCCTCCACCTCGTCGGCAGACTGGTTGGGATTGCTGTAATACAGGGCAGGCCAGCCGGACTGTTTCGTGCATTTGGAAACGTATTGATTGTTTGCCTCGCTGCCACCGCCGCCGGCAAATATCAGCGCTTTCACGTCCTTGCCGGGAAGCAGCAACCGGTAGGTTTCCTGCAGATCCTCCAAAGGATCGTCGTTGGCTACCAAGGTGGGCCAAAGCACCGCCCGGTCGGTCTCGTCAGCGGCAGTCTCATCGTCGCGCAAGGCGTCCAGCCACACATGGGTATGAACATCCAGAATCTTCTCAGGGAGAAAGTCTTTCAGTTCTTCTTCATAAATTCTTCTGTCATTGGCCGTTACTTCGAAAAGAGCCATCATTATCCTTCCTTTCCGTGATACACATTCAAAAGCGCAGCAGCGCAGCGCTTATATTGCTCGTATAAAGGCTTATACAACGCCATCCGGGCGGGATCTGGCTGAATGGTCTGCTCCCGCACCGCCAGAGTTCGGCAGCCGGTTTCCAGATCGGGGAACAGGCCGCAGCCTGTGCCCGCCAGTACCGCAGCTCCCACACAGGCCATATCCGCCACCTCCGGGATCCGCACCGGCAGGCCGGAAATATCTGCCACCAGCTGACACCACAGCTGACTCTTGGAGCCGCCGCCTGTGAGAATGATTCCGTCCTTCGAGGGCTTGGTGCGGAAGGACTCCATCATCAGCAGCACTTGGAACACCACGCCCTCCAAAATAGCCCGCGCCATATGGAACCGATCGTGGGACAGATCCAGACCTACAAAACCGGCTTTTCGGAAGCTGCCTCCCGGGGCATAGCCGGCAAAGGGGAAGAAAAACAAACCTTCTTCCGCAGCCCTCCGGGCTGCCGCCTCTGCGTTGATCACATCAAAGGGCAGCTGACTGCCATCCGGAGCCGCTGTCAGATTCCGCCGCCACCACTCCAGACACACGCCGCCGGAGGACAGGCTGCGCAAGCTGCCCCATTTTCCCGGCACAGTCGACACAGATTGAGAAAGTCCGGTCTCGAAAGAGGGCTCATTGCCGATGGCCGTGACCACCCAGCAAGTGCCGGAGCCGATCAGGATATCTCCGGTGTTTACCGCACCCGCTCCCAGCGCCACGGCGTACTGGTCATGAGCGCCTGCTACCAGCACCGTATCGGTGGTCAGCCCCAGCTCATCGGCCGCCCGGGCTGTCAGATGCCCGATTACCTCACCGGAACGGACGATCCGGGGAAGCTGGGCTTCCGTGATCCCCGCAAAACGCAGCAGGTCGGGATCATAGCAGCCCTGACGAATGTCACCGAGCTGATTGATCCCCACATCGGACAGGTCTACCGCCGCAATACCGGTCATTTTTAGAGAAATATAATCGGGAACGGACAAAAACAGAGCTGTTTTGGCAAACAAATCGGGCTCATTATCCTTCATCCACCGGATCTCCAACGGCAGCAGGCCATTGCCCAGCCGCCAGCCGGTTTTTTCGTACATAGTCGCCGCTTCGCCCACTTCCCGCAGATAGGCTTCTCGCTGGGCAGCGCAGCGGCCGTCATTCCAGACGATGGCTCTACGGACCGGTTCTCCCGCCCCGTCCACCGGCACCATGGTACCGCCCTGGAGCGACAGTGAGATGGCTTCTACCCGAGCAGATCCCTCCAGCACACCGCAGACCTGCCGCACAGTAGCACAAACAGCCTGCCACCAGTCGTTTGCATCCTGCTCACTATAGTTTACGGCCGGGGTATACATGGGATAGGGCTGATAGGCATGACTCATCAGCTGTCCATCAGCGCGAAACAGTAACGTTTTTGTGCCGGTGGTGCCAACATCAATGCCCAATACATAACGGTTCATAAGGACCCTCCCTTGGGTTACACGCAATTAGATACATGTTAATAATAGCTTGCTTCCACCATTTTGTCAACACATTTGACTGTTTCGCCCAAAAAACACAGGGCAGCGCATTCGCGCTGCCCTGCCCATTCAATCTGTCAAATTTCAGTTTGTCGTACAGCTCCCAATGGATACCGTAGGGACGGCCATTGTGTCTTCCCACTCCGCGCCATCTTTTTCTGCACCTGTAGGGGAGGGTCTTGACCCTCCCTCGTTCCATCCTATTCCGCACCTTCATAGGGCGCGACATCCTTGACCCGCCGCCTCTGCGCTGTTACGTAGGGCACGCATTCCACGGGTGCTTTTTTACATGCCGGGAAAAACTTCCAAGAGTGGTTGACAAGCCATAATTTAGGGAATAAAATGTAAGTGACTATGCTTTGAAGGGGGGAACACCATGGACATAGGCCCAAGTAACATACCGGACCGAAGTAGACGGCTTATTTCCGTGGAAAAAGCCCTCTGAAAACGCGGTGTGTTACCTTCTATTTTTACAAAAAGGAGGAACACCATGGCAGAACGTTTTGAAATTTTGGAAAAGACCTTGATCAAAATGCTGGAGGATAAAAAGTATGCGACCCTCCGGGACATTTTGGTCACCATGAACCCCAGCGATATTGCCGGGATCTTTCTTGATTTGGAAGAGAAGCAGATCCCGCTGCTGTTTCGACTGCTGCCCAAGGAGTTGGCGGCGGAGACCTTCGTGGAAATGGAAACCGATGCCCAGGAGTTGCTGATCCGGGGCTTCTCGGATAACGAGCTGAAAGAGATCATCGATGAGCTCTACGCTGACGATGCTGCCGACCTGGTAGAGGAAATGCCCGCCAATGTGGTCAAGCGGATCCTGCGGCAGGCAGACCCCGAAATGCGCAATACCATCAATCAGCTCCTGCGCTATGACGAGACCAGCACCGGCTCCATTATGACTACGGAGTATGTGACCCTTCGGCCGGATATGACTGTGGAAGAGGCCATTCTCCGCATTCGGCGCCAAGGTGTGGACAAGGAGACCATCTACACCTGCTATGTCACCCAGGGTAGGGTGCTGATCGGTTTGGTCACGGTGAAGGACCTGCTGCTGTGTGATGACGATGAGACACGGATCGAAAGTATTATGTTAACCAATCTGATCTCTGTCACCACCCAGACCGACAAGGAAGAGTCCGCCCGTATGCTCAGTAAGTACAACTTCCTGGCCCTGCCGGTGGTGGACGGTGAAAACCGCCTGGTCGGCATTGTGACCTTCGATGACGCCATGGACGTTATGGAAGAAGAAGCTACCGAGGATATGGAGCTGATGAGCGCCATCACCCCCTCGGAAAAGACCTACCTGCGCAGCTCCGTAGGAGAGTTGTTCAAAAACCGAATCCCCTGGCTGATGCTTTTGATGGTGTCGGCTACCTTTACCGGTCTCATTATTACCGCCTTTGAAGGAGCTCTGGCTGCCCAGGTGGCGCTTACCGCCTTCATTCCCATGCTTATGGGTACTGGCGGTAACTCCGGCGCCCAGTCCTCCGTGACCGTGATTCGTGCCCTGAGCCTGGATGAGCTCCAGCTGCGGGACATCGGGCGGGTGCTTTGGAAAGAACTGCGCACCTCTGTACTCTGCGGTGCGGCGCTGGCTGTGGTCTGTTTTGTAAAGATCCTGCTGGTAGACCGGCTGCTGATGGGCAACACAGAGATCACCCTCATGGTGGATACAGTGGTCTGCTTGACTTTGCTGGTCACCGTAGTGGCCGCCAAGCTGGTAGGCTGTGCGCTCCCCATGGCTGCCAAGGCACTGAAACTGGACCCGGCCGTGATGGCAAGCCCCTTCATCTCCACCATTGTGGATGCCTTGAGTCTTCTGGTCTATTTCCTGTTTGCAAAGGCAATCCTTGGGGTATAAAATGCTAAGAAAAGTTGGAAAAATGTAAATCTTTTTTCAAAAAGCCTGTTCATAAAAAAGTCGAATTTTGTTTTCATTTGTGTCACGCCGTGTTCAAAACCGGAAGGTATCTTATAAACAGAAAGGTCGCGGAAGCCGTGAGCCGCTTCCTTTCTCCTCCGTAGAACCTCTTTTCTACCTCTCTTCTTTCTAAACCCCTTTTGCGGAACCTCCCACTGCTTGCGCAGTGGGAGGTTTTCCGTTTTTTTCTAAGAAACCGCAGCCAGAGCCGCCAGCAGGTATTTATGGGGCTGTCCGCGGCAGCCCCATAAACCGGAATTTAGGAAACCCCGGGGTGAAATTTGATTCTGATCCGGGAAAGACGTAAAACAATTCACAAATTCTTCTATTCTTTTCCCAAAAACTATGCTATAATCCTTACAATTGGTTTGCTATTGCCTTTTGACTGGAAAGGAGAACCCACACTATGGGATTGATGACAAAACTTTTTGGTACCCGCTCCCAGCGGGAAATCAAGCGTATTCAGCCGCTGGTAGATAAGATCCTGGCCCTGGAAGAGACCTATAAAGCTCTCTCCGAAGGGGAACTGAAGGGTAAAACCGCGGAATTTAAGGAAAGACTTTCCCAGGGCCAGACCCTGGATGACCTGCTGCCCGAGGCCTTTGCGGCCATCCGGGAGGCAGCAGACCGGGTCCTGGGCATGCGCCCCTATCCGGTGCAGCTGATCGGCGGCATCATTTTGCACCAGGGCCGGATCGCGGAAATGAAGACCGGTGAAGGTAAGACCCTGGTTGCTATTTTGCCCTGTTATCTGAACGCCTTGAGCGGGCGGGGCGTCCATGTAGTCACCGTCAATGAGTACCTGGCTAAGCGCGACAGTGAGTGGATGGGTAAGGTCTACCGCTATATGGGACTCAGCGTGGGTCTGATCATCCCCGGCATGACCGGCGCCCAGCGCCGGGAGAGCTACGCCGCGGATATTACCTACTGTACCAACAACGAGCTGGGCTTCGATTATCTGCGTGACAATATGGCCCTATATCAGTCGGAATTGGTTCAGCGTGGCCATGCCTTCGCCATCGTGGATGAGGTGGACTCCATTCTCATCGACGAGGCCCGAACGCCTCTGATCATCTCCGGCAAGGGCGAGGATTCCTCTAAACTCTACGAAATGGCGGATTATTTTGTCTCCACATTGCGCAAGCAGGTCTTTGCCAAGACGGATGAAAAGGCTGTCCATGATGACTACGATTGCGACTATTTTGTGGATGAAAAGAGCCGAACGGTGTCTTTGACAGCTTCCGGTATTGCCAAGGCGGAAAAATACTTCGGCGTGGAAAACCTGGCGGACGGGGAAAATGCCACATTGTCCCACCATATTAACCAGGCCATGAAGGCCCGGGGCCTGATGAAGAAGGATATCGACTATGTGGTCAAGGATGGCCAGATCATCATTGTAGACGAATTTACAGGCCGACTGATGTATGGCCGCCGCTACAATGAGGGCCTGCACCAGGCCATCGAAGCCAAGGAAAATGTCCAGGTGGCAGGGGAAAGCAAGACCCTGGCTACTATCACCTTCCAGAATTTCTTCCGGCTCTACGATAAGCTTTCCGGTATGACCGGTACGGCACTGACCGAGGAAGAAGAATTTGCCGCCATTTATCAGCTGGACGTGGTGGAGATCCCCACGAACCGCCCGGTGGCCCGGCAGGATCACAACGATGTGGTCTATAAGACGGAGGCAGGAAAGTTCCGGGCCATCGTGACCCAGGTGGCTGAGTGCCACAAGAAGGGACAGCCTGTGCTGGTGGGCACCGTGTCCATCGAAAAGAGCGAGATCTTAAGCAAGCTGCTCAAGCGGGTGGGAATCCCCCATCATGTGCTCAATGCCAAATTCCATGAAATGGAAGCCCAGATCGTGGCCCAGGCAGGTAAGCTGGGCGCGGTGACCATTGCTACCAACATGGCAGGCCGTGGTACGGATATCAAGCTGGGCGGCAATGCCGAGTTTATGGCCATGAATGATCTGCGTAAGCAGGGCATCGAGGAAGCACTGCTGCAGGAGGCCGATTCCTATGCCGATACCGACGATCAGACAGTGCTGCAGGTACGCAGCCAGTATGAGCAGCTGCTTGGTAAGTATAAAGAGAGCATCGCCCAGGAAGCGGAGCAGGTAAAGGCCGCGGGCGGCCTGTTCATCATCGGCACTGAGCGCCACGAATCAAGACGGATCGATAACCAGCTTCGGGGCCGTTCCGGACGTCAGGGTGACCCTGGTGAAAGCCGCTTCTACCTGAGCCTGCAGGACGATCTGATGCGCCTGTTCTCTTCCGACCGGATCATGGGTCTTATGGACAGGCTCGGGCTGGATGAGGATACACCCATCGATCAGAAGATCCTCTCCGGCGGCGTAGAGAATGCCCAGAAGAACGTAGAAAGCCGGAACTTCCGGGCCAGAAAGAACGTTCTGGAATACGATAACGTGATGAACACCCAGCGTGAGATCATCTATGCCCAGCGCAAAAAGGTGCTGGACGGTGAGGATCTGCGGGAAAATATGCTCCAGATGCTCCGCCAGGTGGTGGAGGGCAATGTGTCTACCGCTCTTGCCGGCCATGGCGGCACGGCGGATGCTTCTGCCATGGACGAACTGCTTCGTCCCTTTGAAGGGATCTATTTTCCGAAGGGAAGCTGCCAGGTCGCGGAAGGTGCGTCCATTGAAGAAGCCGTAGAGGCTATCTATGACAAGGCTGTGGAGACTTATGAGAAGAAGGAAGCGGCCTATACACCTAAGACCATGCGAGAGCTGGAGCGTGTGATCATGCTCCGGGTGGTAGATGAGTTCTGGATGGACAATATCGATGCCATGGACGATCTAAAGCAGGGCATCGGCCTGCGGGCTTATGCCCAGCATGACCCCGTCATCGCCTACAAAGAAGAGGGCTATGAAATGTTCCAGGCTATGGTCAATTCCATCCGGGAGGAGACCATCCGCCGCCTGTTCCTGGTGCAGCTGCGGCCCGCCCAGGAGGTCAAGCGCCAGAAGGTGGCCAAGGAGACCGCGACCTCCGGAACCACACCTTCTCAGGTCAAGGCCCAGCCCGTGCGGAAGGAAAAAAAGGCAGGCCCCAATGATCCCTGCCCCTGCGGCAGCGGTAAGAAGTATAAAAAGTGCTGCATGCAGAAAGATAAGATTAATTCATAATTACAAATTACGAATGATCCATGATCCTGCAAGCAGGGCAAAATTTGTAACTTGTAATTTGTAATTTGCAATTCGGTGATCCATTATGTCCGTTGATATTGTAAAAATCGGAAAAATAGAATATCTCACAGCAGACGGCATTGCTGTGCCGCACTGTTTCACTACCCGCTTGGGCGGTGTGAGCAAAGCGCCTATGGATTCCATGAATCTGGCCGTGCGGCTTGACGACACGGAAGCTTCCGTGTCCCGGAATTTTGAGATCCTGGGCTGCGCGCTGGGCTTTGATCCGAAAAACCTGGTGCTCACCCGCCAGACCCATACGGATATCGTCCGGGTGGTGACAGAGGCAGACCGGCAGGGCTGCCTGCATAGGGTATACCCGGAGTGTGACGGTCTGGTGACCAATACCCCCGGTCTGGCACTGGTAGTATTCACTGCCGATTGTACGCCGATCCTGCTCCACGATCCGGTTACCGAAGCGGTGGGAGCGGTCCATGCGGGGTGGCGCGGAACGGCCAAGGCCATCGCAGCCAAAGCGGTGGAAGCGATGGTAGCGAATTTCGGCAGCGATCCGGCCAATATCCGGGCAGCGATCGGTCCCAATATTGGCCCGTGCTGCTTCGAGACAGACGCGGATGTACCCCAAGCCATGGGGGAGGCCTTTTCGGATGCGGCGGAAGCTTGGATCCACCCTGTGGGAAATAAATATTATGTAAATCTAAAAGAGCTGAATGCCCTGGCCCTGCGCCGTGCCGGTGTGGAAAAAATTGAGATCAGCCCGCTTTGCACCGCCTGCCGCACGGACCTGTTCTGGTCCCACCGGCGGATGGGACAGCAGCGGGGCTCCCAGGGAGCGGTGATCGTATGCAAGGAGGCAACAGGATGAAACGGTTTCTGGCACTGCTGTGCTTGCTCAGTATGCTATGTGGCTGTAGCTACATGGATGGAGACTATACGCCTACCGGTGACGGCTTGACCTACGAAGAGGAAGAACCCAATGCCGATCAGTCCGGTGGGGATGAAAAAGAGCAGGAACTGATCATGGTCTGCCACAGCGATGTGACCATGAATCCCTTTACCTGCACGGATTTTACCAACCGCACGCTGTTTCCGCTACTGTATCAAGGCTTGTTTGTTACTGACAGTGACTATGAGACTTATCCCATGCTCTGCAGCCGTTACACGGTCTCTGATGACATGAAACGCTATACCATTTACCTGGCTGATGCCACTTATTCCGACGGAACGCCGGTAACCGTGCAGGACGTTTTTGCCAGCTATACGGCGGCAAAGGCAAACGATTACTATAAGGGTCGGTTTACCCATATCCGGGAGTTTGCCATCTCGGATGAAGGGGATGCTATCATCTTCCGGCTTAGTACAGCCATGGAGAATTTGCCGATCCTGCTGGATATTCCCATTGTCAAGGAAACGGAAGTGGAGTTGGAGCGGCCTTTGGGTACCGGTGCCTATGTGCTGGAAGAGACGGTCGTGGGTCTGCGCCTGCGGCGCAGAGCCAACTGGTGGTGCAAGGATGTGGCCACCTTGCCTGTGACAGCTTCCCAGATCCCCCTGCGGCAGGCTGGTACGGCCCCGGAGATCCGGGATGCCTTTGAGTTCAGCAATGTGGGACTGGTCCGTGCGGATCCCGGCTCCAGCACCTATGCCGACTACCGCTGCGACTATGAGCTGTGGGACTGCGAAAACGGATCCTTCGTTTATCTGATCTGCAACCCGGAGCGAAATCTCTTCTCTGTTCCGGCGATTCGGCAGGCGCTGACCCATGTGATCGACCGGGAGCTGATCGTGGAGAAGTATTACAATGGCTTTGCCCGCAGTGCTTATCTGCCGGCTTCTCCCTTGTCGCCCTATTACAGTGAGCTTCTGGCGGAGCGGTATACCTACGATAAGGATGCTTTCCGGCAGGCGGTGATCGATGCCGGTATGTCCGGATATACGCTGGAGTTCCTGGTCAATGATAAGGACACCCTGCGTCTGCGGGTAGCCAGAACCATCGCCGAAATGCTGGAAGAATGCGGCCTGAACGTGACGATGGTGGAATGCTCCGGCTCAGAATACTCCTATCACCTGGGTAAGCTCCATTTTGACCTTTATCTGGGCCAGTCGGTGCTGTCACCCAATATGGACCTGTCGCCCTTTTTCAGCGCTTCCGGACGTCTGCGTCATGGTGGATTGGCCGACGCGGCTATCCATGCCCTGTGTCTGGAATCCATGGCCAATGCCGGTAACTTCTATAACCTGCATCAGATGGTCATGGAGGATGGGCGGCTCTGCCCGGTGCTCTTCAGCGTGTACAGTGTCCACGCTACCCGCGGCCTGCTGACAGGTTTGACCCCAGCCAGGGACAATGTATTTTTCTACACGTTGGGTACAACTATGAAGGATGCTATCTTCTACGAGGATTGAGTGAATCGATACCAAACGGCGGGGCAAGCCCCGCCGTTTTTTGTGGTAGGCTTGCGCAAATTCCAGTTTTTCGTACAGCTTCCCGTGGATGTCGTAGGGGGGGCTATTAGCCGCCCGCCAACAATTGCACAGCAATTGTTGGAATTTCCGCAGGAGATTAAACTATCGCCCTCGGCGATGCAATTTTGTTTGCAAAATTGCGCGGGCGGCTAATAGCCGCCCATACGTTCTCTAACGAAGGCTGTACGATAAATACCAATTTGCGAAGGAATCACTTTTGTTACGGGGCGTTTTGTTGCAATCTATCAAAAAACATGGTATGATACAAAAAAAGGAGGTGCCTGGATGGAGCATCGGGAATATCTGCGCCTGGTGGAGGGTGCTGATACGGCGGTTTTGTTTGTCCATGGCATTCTGGGCACGCCACATCATTTTGACCCATTTCTTCCGCTGGTGCCGAAAAACTGGTCGGTATGCAATCTCCTGCTGGACGGGCACGGCGCGGGCGTTCGGGAGTTTTCCCGCACATCCATGGAGCGCTGGCAGGCCCAGGTGGAAGAAGCGGCGCAGCAGCTGGAAAGGACCCATAGCCGCCTGCTGATCGTAGGCCACAGCATGGGCACCCTGCTGGCGATCCGGCATGCCCTGCGCCCAGAGAGTCAAGTGGCCGGTCTGTTTTTCCTGGCGTGTCCATTGAAATTGCGGCTGCGGTTTCGGATGGTCACCAACTCCGCTAAGGTCTATTTGGGTTGGGTCCGACCCCATGACAAAGCAGCGCAGGCCGGGCAGAAAGCCTGCGGCATTCGCCATGAATGGCAATTCTGGCGATATCTGGGCTGGATCCCGCGATTCATGGAGCTGTTCCGGCTCATCCGGCAGACGCGGCAGCAGCTGTCGCAGCTGCGTACTCCCTGCTGGGCATTCCAGTCCGGCCGTGATGAAATGGTTTCCTGTGAAGCCGGGAAGCTGCTGGAGGGGCAGGCAGCCCTTACGGTTTTACCCGAATCCTCCCATTTTTACTACGATCCGGAGGATCTACAAACAGTTTTAGGCAGCTTTGCTGCCTTTTGCAGTCAGAAATGACGGATAGAAGGTGACAAACATGAGGCGAATCGCGCTTTTTCTGACAGCGCTGTTATTGCTGCTGGCAGGAGGACTGTTTATCTGGCAGGCTTCCGGCTGTCGGATCGTTGCCGGGAAGCTTTGTACCGATCACACCCAACGGCTGGATCTTTCCGGCCGGCCTTTCCGGGATGGGGAGAAGCTTGCGGCTATGAAAACGCTGACAGAGCTGGATCTGCGTGATACCGGACTGACGGCTGAAGAATTTGAGGCCTTACAGGCAGCCTTACCCCAGTGCAGCATAGCCTGGGATGTGCCCTTTCAGGGCGCGTTTTACCCCGAAGATACCACCCATCTGACTGTCAGTGTTCTTGCCGAGGAAGATATTCGGATGCTGGCCTATTTTACCCAATTGGAAAGTATCGATGCTACCGGCTGCCGGGATCTGGCAGCTGTTCGCAGGCTGCTGGAGGCCTGTCCCGGGTGCCGGATCGACTATGTGGTACCCCTCAATGGCCGGCTGCTTACGCCGGAGATCCAGTCTTTGACGCTGGGTGCCGACAGCATACAGGCCCTTTCTCAGGCATTGGCGCTTCTGCCCTATGTGCGGGAGGTGGATGCCACCCAGAGCCGGGATTATGCCGGTCTTCGGACCTTGCAGCAGCAGTATCCCCAAGTGCGCATTCGCTGCGCGGTGAGCCTGTCCGGGCAGACTGTGGATGATACGGTAACGGAGCTTCGCGTACAGGATCCGGATCTGCGTGAGCTGAAAACGGCCCTGGAATTTTTTCCCGGTCTGCAGACACTGCAGCTGAGCGGCCAGTTGCCGGATAATGTCCAGCTCCACGCCCTGCAGCAGCAGTATCCACATGTACGGATCGACTGGAAATTTACTTTGTGCGGCATCACGGTAAGCACATTGGATCAGACCCTGGATCTGTCCGATATTCCTGTGGGCAGTACAGACGAGATAGAGCAGGCCCTTCCTTACTTTTACGATCTACAAACTGTGGATATGTGCGACTGTGGTATTTCCAGCCAGGATATGGCGGCCATGGCCCAGCGCCATCCCCAGGTGCGGTTTATCTGGAAGGTGCAGATCGGCCGTTCCATCCGCATCCGAACAGATGCTACTTATCTGATGCCCTTCCAGTATGGCGTCACGCTGACAGATGCGGATACAGCAGAGCTGAAATATTGCGTGGATATGCTCTGCCTGGATCTGGGCCACAGTCAGATCACCAATGTGAGTTTTCTGGCTTATATGCCCAAGCTGCAATATCTGACCCTGGGTGAGACGCCGGTCAGGGATATTTCTCCCATGGCAGGCTTGCAGGAGTTGGTGTTTGCTGAGCTGTTTTTGACCAACGTACAGGACTATTCTCCGCTTCTTAGCTGCCCCAAGCTGCAGGATCTGAATATCAGCTACGCGATCCCGAAGGATATGACAGTGCTATGCCAGCTCAAGCAGGTGAAGCACCTGCATTTGAAGGGACTGTGGCAGGAAGATTGGCAGCAGCAGCTTCGCCAGGCTCTGCCGGATACCACGTTGGTCTTTGCCGGGACCGGCGATATTTCCTCCACCGGTGACGGCTGGCGCAGCCTGGAAAACTATTATAAAATGCGCGACATCCTGGGTATGCCCTATATGAGTTATTGACCGGGAGAATATTGGAAAGCAGCAAATTGGTATTTGTCGAGGAGTCTCCCCGTGGATGCCGTAGGGGCGGCTATTAGCCGCCCGCCCAATCATTTCATCGAAATGATTGGGATTTCCGAAGGAAATAACACAGCTATCGCCTTGCGGCGATGCAATTTTGTAAACA
Source organism: Faecousia sp. (assembly GCA_045605575.1). GTDB lineage: Bacteria > Bacillota > Clostridia > Oscillospirales > Oscillospiraceae > Faecousia. Next base: position 15,321 of record JAZUQE010000125.1, read on the forward strand.
AAATTGCCGGACGGCCAATGTGTATAGGGAAGTAACATAGGTAACAGGTAGGGAAGAGACATAGGTAACAGTTTCTGCTAGAATAAAAGGCATCAGACAAAGCAAAAGGAGTGGGTCAGATGCCATGGGAGAAGAAAACTGTTATGGAACAAAGAGAA
>JAZUQE010000126.1:0-8380 GCA_045605575.1 Faecousia sp.
CCCTTCACAACCAGATCCAGGGCTTCGGTGGGATCATACTGAACAGAGCGGTCGATCAGCTTCGCGCTCTCCTTATACTTTTTGCCTCTAAACACTTTGTTATCCTCCTATATAGTGGTGATGCGGAAAAATCCTCCCACATTTCCGGGTCTTATTTCAGCCCGGACAGCAAATATCAATTAGTCAACGACAGTGACGCCCATGGCGCGGCAAGTACCGGCAACCTGGCTCTCAGCAGCTTCCAGAGTAGCGCAGTTCAGGTCGGGCATCTTGGTCTTAGCGATCTCAGAGATCTGAGCCTTGGTGATGGTGCCAACCTTGTTCTTGTTGGGAACGCCGGAGCCGCCATTCAGGCCGATGGCCTTCATGATCAGCATGGGGGTCGGGGGGGTCTTGGTGATGAAGGTGAAGCTGCGGTCGGCATACACGGTGATGACAACGGGGATCTTGTAGCCTTCCATAGCCTGGGTACGTGCGTTGAACTCCTTGATAAATGCAGCGATGTTAACACCGTGCTGGCCCAGAGCGGGGCCTACAGGGGGAGAAGCGGTAGCCTTAGCGGCGTTGATCTGAAGCTTGATAATACCAGTGACTTTCTGTGCCATTATAAGCACCTCCTGAATAAAATGTGGTAGTGATGCGAAAAACGCATTTTTTTCGGGGCTTGCAACCCCTCCCACGTAACGGCTGAACTTTCAGCCCGATGCGTTTACTGGGAAATGACCTCGACCTGATCGAGCTCAAACTCGACAGCGGTCTCACGGCCAAACATGGACACGATCACGCTGACCGCGTTCTGATCGACCTCAATGCTCTCAACTGTGCCGGTGAAGGAGCTCAGAGGACCGTCGAGGATCCGCACGGTATCGCCAACAGAGTAGTTGACAATGATCTCGCGCTTCTCAACGCCCATTTCGTAGACTTCTTCTTCGGTCAGAGGAGTGGGATCGTTGCTGGAGGTACCGACAAAGCCGGTGACTCCGCGGATATTCCGGATCACATGCCAGGTCTCATCGCTGTAGACCATCTTTACCAGCACATAGCCGGGGTAGACCTTGCGGTCATAGGTCTTGCTGACACCGGATTCTGTGATCTCTGTGACGGTCTCCAGAGGGATGGACACGGACAGGATCCGATCGTGCAGCTGACGGCTTTCCACTGTCTTTTCAATGGTGGCCTTGACTGTGTTTTCATAACCGGAATAGGTATGCACAACATACCATTTTGCAGCTTCTGCCATACCTGCGTACCTATTAAAGCAGATCCAGGCCGATCAGCGCGCTGATGCCGGTCTGGAAGACCAGGTCAAACAGCCAGATAAATACGCCGACAACCAGGACACAGGCGATAACGACCAGGGTGTTCTTGGCAACCTGCTTGGGGGTGGGCCAAACGACCTTCTTCAGCTCACTGCGGAGCTCACGGAAGTATCTGCAGACGCGACCCCAGGTTCTTTTGAACCAGTTTTCCTTCTTGACTTCTGCCATGAGTAACCGCGCCTCCTTACTTCGTCTCGTTGTGAGTAGTGTGCTTTCTGCAGAATCTGCAGTACTTCTTCATTTCGAGACGGTCAGGGTCGTTCTTCTTGTTCTTCATGGTGTTGTAGTTTCTCTGCTTGCACTCGGAGCATCTCAAAGTGACTTTCACGCGCATAACGGCACCTCCTTAAATATTGCCTCCCTGTATCACCCCGGCTAGAAAAATTTAGGAAGCGGCCAACTACAATTGCCACTCCGGGGCTGAAAAAGGCGCAGAAAAAAAGCCCTTTTTCACAGGTAGAATCATTCTAGCACAGGGGGGGGCACTTGTCAACAAAAAAATGCTTTATTTTTTGAACAATTTGCACTATAATGGAGGCAAAGCGCATAGAAAGGGAGAAGCTTATGAAACGAATTATGGGTATTGATTACGGCGACGCCAGAACAGGCATTGCCATTTCTGATCTGCTATGCAGCATCGTCGGATCCACAACGGTGATCCACAGCCGGAATCCGGAAAAGACACTGGAAAAAATTGCACAGCTGGTCAAGGAACATGATGTAGGGGAAATCGTTATGGGACTTCCCAAGAATATGAACGGCACGGAGGGCCCCCGGGCAGAGCTGTGCAGAGAGTTTGCAGGAAAGGTGGAGGAGACTACCGGTCTGAGCGTCAAGCTGTGGGATGAGCGGCGGACCACTGTGGAAGCCCATCAGATCCTGAGTGAGCATAACTACCACGGAAAGAAGCGGAAGGATACGGTGGATGCCGTGGCGGCATCCCTGATCCTGGAAGGCTATCTGGGCTTTCGGGGCCGGTAAAACAGCTCCCGCAGGGCGGTAAACAAAAGAAGAACACCAAAGGGCTTTCGCAAAAGCTCCGGATCCGTCTGCATACCAAGGAAGGCAGAGACAGCCGCTGCTGCTGTGCCCGCAAGGATAGCCGGCAGGACCTTTTTCAGATCCAGCGCACCTTGACGCCAGCGAAGGATACAGGCGATGGCGGCGGACGGAAGAAAGAACAATAGGTTTACACTCCGGGCGATCTCCTGGGGGGTATGCAGCACCATGGTCAGCCACAGGATCAGCAGGCTGCCGCCGCCGATCCCTAAGCCGGACAAAAAGCCCAGCACGGTACCTACGATCAAGATGACAGGTAAGCTCTCTAGCATAGATAGCGGATACCTCCCCAAAGAATCAGAGCTCCCAGCAGACGGTGGAGCCATTGGACGGGGATCCTCTGTCCCCATTTACCGGCGCAGAAGCCGCCGATGGCGCTGCCAAACAGGTATGGGAGTGCTTCTGCCCAGGCGATCTGCCCTGTTATTGCGGTGACGGACAGACTGACGATGCACACAGGAAGGATGATCGACAGGGAAGCAGGAAAGATCTCCTCTTCACCCAAGTCTTTAACAAGTCCCAACAAGGGGACCAGGATCATACCGCCTCCGGCACCGAACAGTCCGGTGACCGTCCCGGCAGCAGCGCCTGCCAGGGCAATGGGAAACCAGGTTTTGAAACGCATACGAACCGCCTCCTGTGGAAGCTTTCTCCACAGGAGGCGGTTTTATGCACGCAATAGGGGGATATGACAGAGAGAAAGCTTGCGATGTTCCATGCCATCCGGGGATCGCAGCAAAATACAAGAAAGTAACACTCCCAAGTGCAAATAACGCTCTCTCGTCAGCAATGTCATTCCGTTAAGAAACCCTTGCCATTCCGAGACTGAGCAGCCGTGGGAATCCGTTTCCTCAAAGGTATTACAGATTGCCACGTCGCTTCGCTCCTCGCGATGACATACTTAACTTAGTGACATTGCCCCCGGGGGATGATACTTTCTGTCCGGTCAGAAAGTATCCAAAGAGCCGCCGGGGACCTTTCGTATGGTCCCCGGACTCCCCAGACGACCAAAGGGGAAAGCGGATCGGCGATGTGTGATCAAGGTTTTCCACCGATTTACCCTTTGGAATCCCCTTTGAGAGGGCTTGTGTGAAGATAAGTAATCCACTTCTTTGACACGCTCACAAGCCTGCCGCAAAGAATGCGGCAGGCTTGCGCTTATGTACGTTCAAATCCCAGATAGCGGGTTCCCTGGAAGGTGAGCATTCCTTTGTCTCCTTCGATCAGCAAGCCGAATTCCTGTCCGGTCATATGCAGCTCCATTCTGTCACCGCTTTCCACCTGAAAGGTCACATAATAGGTGGTGGTATGTCCCGTATGGTGCATTCCGCTTCCGTTGGCATGATGATGCGTGTGGATATTGGTCCGCTTGGCCACCACTGTGGCACTCACTGTGAGGCGGGGGGAATGATTGTTTCGATTCCACTGGCTGATGTTTTTTACCAATACAGCTACGAATACGCCGATCACCAGCAAAAATACCAGCGAGAATAAAACGCCGAACACCCCGAAGGCCGTTCCAAATCCGGTGAATATACCGTCAAATCCCAATATTCCCATTTTATCTTCCTCCTGCGCCTGCGCTGATGTTTTAAACAGAATACCATGGTGCAGGTATTTTTGCAAGCCTGCTTTTGGCTTACTGCGTATATTGATAAAAACCCGTTGGGAAAGAATCCGGATTCTTTCCCAACGGGTGTGTTTTCGGCTTTGTTCTAAGCGACGTTAAAACCGGCTCAGTTCCCGGATGCAGCTCCGGCAGACCAACTTCCCTTTGTAGGTCGTTACACCGCCGGTTGCCCCGCAGAACAGACAGCAGCTCTCATGCTTGCGCAAGATGATCCTGTCTCCATCCAGGTAGATCTCCAGAGCATCCCGCTCCTCAATATCCAAGCTTCTGCGAAGCTCGATGGGCAGGACAATCCGACCCAATTCGTCCACTTTCCGAACAATTCCTGTAGCTTTCACGTTTAACCGCATCCTTTCGTTAACTTAAGGATTAACGCTTTATAATTATTATAATTTGAACTTATCGCCCTGTCAAATACTATTTGACTAAGTTGCGATTTTTGTCGCATTTGCATAGGCAAGATTCCCAATTCTCAGCATATTGTACATCACAGGAGGGTTGCAGCATGGTAATGAGTTGGATCTATACGGTGATTTTGGTATTCTGTCTGCTGGGTGCTGTTGCAACAGGCTCCGGCAGCGCACTTGCTGCCGCTGTCCCCGCAGGGGCGCAGGCAGGCATCACCCTGGCGGTATCCATCGCCGGTTCCATCTGCCTGTGGACAGGCGTGGGCAAGCTGATGGAACATATCGGCTTGACGGGATCGTTATCCCGGCTGCTGCGCCCGCTGCTGCACAGGCTTTTTCCCGGCACTCGTCGGGATCCTAAGCTTGCTGCCAGTTTAAGCGCGAATATCTGCGCCAATCTTCTGGGATTGGGCAATGCTGCCACTCCCATGGGGATTCTTTCTGCCCAGCGTATGGTCGATCCCCGTCGCCCCGGCATTGCCACCGATGAAATGTGTCGTCTGATCGTACTGAATACCGCTTCTATCCAGCTGATCCCTGCCAATGTGGCTGCCCTGCGCACCTCCCTGGGCTGCGCTACCCCCTTTGACATCCTGCCCGCTGTGTGGGTCACCAGCCTTTGCTCGGCCGGGCTGGGACTTGCTTGCGCATGGCTGCTGGGAAAGCTGTGGCGTGATGGTTGATTATCTGGTTCCCCTGCTGCTGGTCCTTTGCTGCGTTTTGGCCCTGCGCAAGCAGGAAAATGCCTACGATTTATTGCTTTCCGGCAGTAAAGATGGGCTGAAGCTTTTGTGCGCCATTGTTCCCACTATGGTGATTTTGATGACAGCCGTCACCATGCTTCGGGCAAGCGGTGCAGTGGCACTGATCAGCGGATTTCTGGCACCGTTTATGAATCTTGTGGGCATTCCACCGGAAACGGCTCTTCTGGTGCTGATCCGTCCCATCAGCGGCAGTGCCGCGCTTGCGGTAGGCGCGGAGCTGATGAGTGCCCATGGCGTGGATTCTCTCGTAGGCAGAACTGCCGCGATCATGCTGGGTTCTACGGAAACGACCTTTTATACCATCAGCGTCTACTTTGGCGCGGCCGGGATCCGCAAGACACGTTACACGGTCTTTGCTGCCCTGATTGCAGATTTTGTGGGCTTTTTCGTGGCGTCGGTCACCGCGCGGCTGTTTTTTTCATAATAGTTTTTCTTCCTGCGGAAATACTATACCGGGAGGGAACCAATATGAAACACGCGCATATACTATATTATATCCTGCTGCTGAATCTGTTTCTGGGTGTCCATCAGGGGAAGCTGGCTTTATGGGAAGAGGGAAGCTGCGTTCCAAAAGCCGTATACCCCTGCCCGATCCACACCCTGCCACAGGAAGATCAATCACTGTTGGCTCAAGGGATCCCGATCGACTCTCCGGAAGAGCTGACCGCACGGCTGGAAGATCTGCTGTCTTAATCTGCAGTCAGTCTCTAAAACCTCTTGATTTTGCGTCCATCTTAGAGTACAATAAAAACAAATCAAGAAGACGGAGGACCTATTTATGGAAGATCAGTTTGGTTCTGATTTTATGACCATCGTGGATGAGGATGGCCAGGAGTACGAACTGGAGGTTCTGACCCAGCTGGAGTATAATGGTTTTACCTATCTGGCCGTGATCCCTGCCGGATTAGAGGACGAGGAAGCGGAGAACCTTGAGGTCAGTATTCTTAAATCCGTGGAGGAGGACGGTGAGCCCATCCTCTGCGCCATCGAGGATGACGCGGAGCTGCAAGCCGTTTATGATCTGATCATGGAGCAGCTGTACGAAGAGGCGGAAGAAGACGAATAAACGCCTCCTGCTTGGTGCGTGATGTGTCCGTTTGGACCCACATTTTATCATAGGGATGTTAGACTTCCTGGCCCGATTGCAGACCTCCCGCCCATACTTTGATATGTGGTGGACGTTGGGAGCAGCTAAAGCCCGGAGCGGCAACCCACCTGCCCTTTCGTGCAGGTCATCATGGATGCACACGGCCAAAGCGGGATTCTTGGATCCGGGAAGCATGCGCTTCCCGGATTTCACTTTGTTTTCAGCAAAAAACCGAAAGTTTTTGATTTTTTCATATCTTATCCCCTTTTTCTACTTGAAAAGCTGTCGGGAATCGTATATAATACTTTGGTCTATGCGCCATGGCATTTCCATCGGCGTACAAACGGATAAATGAGAGGAATTGATTACATGAGCGCATCCAGCAAGAAAAAGCTCCGCAAGGAGCTGGAAGCCGCCCAGCTGACCGAAAAGCAGCTGGCCGCGCAGAAAGAAGCCAAGAAGCTGAAGGCTTACACCGTGACCTTTACGGCTGTTGTGTCCGTGGTTCTGGTGGTTGCCCTGATCGTCGCTGCCTTCTCCCTGATCTCCAGCAGCGGCATTCTCCCCCGCACCGTGAAGGCGGTCACCGTGGGCGAGCATACCCTTACCAGCGCCGAACTGAATTACTTCTACATCGACGCAGTCAACGAGACCTACAACAATTGGAAGACAAACTACGGCGATATGCTGGCCCTGGGTATGGCTTCCATCGGCCTGACCCCCGGCAAGCCCCTGGACGAGCAGGATTGTGTCTACGCCGAAGGCAAGACCTGGGCTGAGTATTTTGCAGACATGGCTGTGGCTGAGGCCCGCAATGTCTACGCTCTGTATGACGCAGCCGTTGCTGCCAACCACACCATGAGTGAGGACGGCCAGGCCAATCTGGATATGATCATTCAGATGATGTCTTACTATGCAGCCGCAGGCGGCTACTCCACTACGGAGGAATACCTGAAGAGCACCTACGGCAACGGTGCCAGCATGGAGACCTACAAGGCATACATGAGCGCTGTCGCTCTGGGCAACGACTTCGCGACCAAGTATTATGAGGACCTGTCCTACACTGACGATGACATTGCTGCCTACAATGACGAGCATGCCAGCGATTTCAACAGCTATAGCTACAGCCAGTTCTACGTTGACCGTGACGACTTTGTGTTGTGCACCGATTCTAAGAATTCCGAGCATGTTCACACCGCTGACGAGTATGCTCCCGCTCTGAAGAAGGCTGAAGAAGCTGCCCAGCAGCTGGTCGATGCTAAGCCCACCGACGCCTCTGAGCTGAATACGGAGATCACCAAGATCGAGATCTACAAGGATCTTAATCTGAAGTGCGACACCTATACTGACCGGCTGTTCCTGGAGATCCAGGATGAAAACCTGAAGAATGTAGATGAATGGCTGCTGAAAGAGGATCATAAGGCGGGCGATATGACTTATGTTCCCATCAGCACCACCAATGCCGACGGCCAGGAAGAGGTTGACGGATATCTGGTCCTGCTGTTTACCGGCATGAAGGAGAACAACGAGAATCTGGTGAATGTGCGTCATATTCTGATTAACTGCGCGGAAACCGCTTCTGAGGAAACCAGAGCAGCTGCCAAAAAGGAAGCCGATGATCTGCTTGCTAAGTGGCTGGAAGACGGCGGTACGGAAGATGCCTTCAAGGCACTGGTCAAGGACAATAGCGATGATCCCGGCTCTGCTGAGAATGAAGGCCTGTACGAGGATGTCTATCCCGGTCAGATGGTCCCCAACTTCAACGACTGGTGCTTCGATGAGTCCCGCAAGGCCGGTGACTACGGTATCGTTGAGACTGAGCACGGCTACCATCTGATGTACTACGTTGGTCCCAGCGAGACCACCTTCCGGAATTACATGGTGGAGAACACCCTGCGTAACAATGCTTACAACGAGTGGACCGCCGGTCTGGTTGAAAAGACCGCCTCTACCGTTCACTCCATCCAGTTCCTGGATCTGGACATGGCCCTGAACGTCTCTGCCTACTAATATAGCCTTAAGGGCGTGTTGCAGAATTATGCAACACGCCCTTCAAAGTATCCAAAAGTACACTTTCTTGACAGACTGAAAACCCCGCGTGTGCAAATGCACAC
>JAZUQE010000127.1:0-2598 GCA_045605575.1 Faecousia sp.
ATCTCCACCATATGGTACACAAAAAGGCTTGTTTTCGTGAGAAAACAAGCCTTTTTGTGTACCAAGATCCCGCCCCCTTCGTGAGAAGGGGGCGGGATCTTGTTTTGGGTTCAGTTTTTACACCAGATCCAGTAGCTCGCGGATGCTGGTCATGTTGTGGTCACCGGCTTTGGCCTCGGAAGCGTCGCCCACGCATGCCACGGTGAAACCGCCGGCATGACCGGCCTCGGCGCCAGCCACGGCATCCTCTACCACCAGACAGTCGGCAGGAGTGAGGGACAGGAACTCGGCGGCCTTCAGGAACACCTCGGGGTCAGGCTTGGAGCGGGTGATGTTGTTGCCGTCGGAGATGGCATCAAAATAGTCGCCCAGCCCGATGCGGTTCAAGATCATGGGAGCGTTCTTGCTGGAAGAACCAATGGCCAGCTTTAGACCCTTGGCGCGCAGGCCGTCCAGTGTCTCTTTTACCTCAACGGGCAGGTCGGCGGTGGTCATCTGGCTGAGCAGACCGCGGTAGATCTCGTTCTTCTTGGCGGCCAGAGCGTCCTTCTCCTCAGCGGACAGGGCGGGGCCGGAGTAACGCTCCAGAATGATTTCCAGACTCTCCATGCGGGATACACCGCGCAGACGGTTGTTGATTTCCCGGTCAAAGTACACGCCCATCTCGTCGGCCATTGCTTTCCAAGCCTGATAGTGGTACTCGTCGGTGAAGCAGATCACACCGTCTAGGTCAAAGATCACGCCTTGCAGATTCATAATGATCCTCCTTATGTGTTGCTGCCGCTGGGCAGCCTTTCTATACAGAAGTAGTATACATCTTATTTTCCTGTCTGTCCAGTGTTCCGTGGCGATCACGCATTCTCGATCTATCTGGTTCACACATTTGAAGGACTTGCCATCCTCACCAAGGTGTGGTATAATACCGAAGAATGATTCCAAAGATGTGGCGGTGTACACCAGCGTCTAAGCATGCATGGGGCAAGCCTAAGCTATGATTTGTAGCAGCCGGAACAGAAGTGGGCGTATGCTGATTGACTGATAGGAGAGATATTCATGTGGTTATTTTTGGCCTCGGATCCGGCCACCTCTCTGATCGACAACATCAGAACTATCTTCTCTGATTTTCCATTTGATAGCTTACTAAAGGCAGTGGTGGTGGCAGTTGTCTACCTTGTTGTCATGAAGGTGCTGCTCGGGCTGGTGGATAAGCTGCTCAGTCGTTCCAGCCGCCTTGACGGTATTCTCAAAAAGCTGATCCGTACCGCCCTGAAGATTTTGCTCCTGTTTGTCGGCGTGCTGATCGTCATGGGCTGTCTGAACATTCCCATCACCTCGTTGGTGGCGGTGCTGTCTGTGGTCGGCTTAGCGCTGTCTCTGGCGGTGCAAAACTTCCTGTCCAATGTAGCAGGCGGTTTGCAGCTCGTTGCCTCTAAACCTTTTGCGGAGGGTGACTTTGTGGAGGCCGCCGGTTGTACGGGCACCGTGGAGGAGATCGGCCTGTTCTACACCAAGCTGCATAGTACCGACAACAAGCTGGTGCAGATCCCCAACAGCGCCATCGTTGCCGCCAACATCATCAACTGTTCCAGCGAGGATAGGCGGCGGGTGGAGCTGAAGGTCTCTGCCTCCTACGATGCGCCTGTGGAATTGGTTAAGGACGTTTTGACCCGCTTGGTGGGGGAGCATCCCTTAACTCTGGCTACTCCCGAACCGCTGATCCGCGTGTTTGAGTATCAGGACAGCGCCATTCAGTACATTATCCGTGCCTGGTGTGCCAATGAGGACTATTGGACGGTATATTTTGACCTGATGGATCGTATCAAGCCCGCCTTTGACGAGGCCGGTGTAGAGATGACCTATCCCCATGTCAACGTGCATATGATGGGGAATGAGGCCGAGAACGCCTGATCCCACTACCTTACGTTCATAACGCCTGTGGCGATATGATAAATGAGAAAACTGAGGAGGAAAATGTATTATGATGAATCAATATCCCAATGCTGCTGCAGGACTGAAGTTACTGTTCTGGGGCGAGATCGTAGCCATTATTGGTGGCTTGCTTAGCCCTGTCCCCGTTGTTGGCTTCGTGGTGATTTTGGTCGGCGGCATTATGGGCCTTCTGGGTCTGTTCAAGGCCAGTGCTGACGATCAGGGCTACCGCACTGCCTTGATGCTCAACATTGTTTCTATCGTTCTGAGCATCATCACCAACTGGGTGAAGAGCGGCGTGATCGGCAGCCTGCTGTCCATCGTTGCTTCGCTGGTGAGCCTGGGCATTGTGTACTTTGTGTGCATCACCACTTCCAATCTGCTGAACTCCGTCAATCAGCCGGTCGTGGCTGCCAAGGGTGTCACCGTTTGGAAGCTCAACCTGATCTGCACCGTGGCCGGCGTGATCATTACTTTGCTGATGTTCATCCCCTTCGTGAACATTCTGGCTGGCCTTCTGGGTGTGGTCATCGCCATTGTGAATCTGGTGGCTGCCATCCTGTACCTCATCTTCCTGTACAAGAGCTACAACGTCTAATTTGATCGGTACTTATGAGAATCCCGTGCAAGTCGGATCGTAGCCATGTCGTTCTGTGAGCCAAGGAGTTG
>JAZUQE010000128.1:0-6195 GCA_045605575.1 Faecousia sp.
TGTCCGGCCAGAAAGTATCCAAAGAGCCGCCGGGGACCTTTCGTATGGTCCCCGGACTCCCCAGACGACCAAAGGGGAAAGTGGGTCGGCGATATGTGATCAAGACTTTCCTCCGCTTTCCCCTTTGGAATCCCCTTTGGTAGGGCTTTTGTGAAGATAGTCATTCTTTCTAAAACCCACTTCTTTGACACGCTGAGCGCCGATGCAAGGTATACCTCGCATCGGCGCTTTTGTGAGTGAAAAGCAGGTTTCGCTTCCAGGCGGTGCCCTCCCAATATGGGGCAAATATGGGGATCATTCATCCTCTCTGTATTCCGATGGCAACTGGCCCATTACAGCGCGGAATGTCTTACTGAAATAGGAGGCGTTGTCAAAGCCGCACTGATTCGCAATCTGCAGAATGGGCAGTTTTTTCTGCTTTAACAGCTTTTTAGCCTTCTTACAGCGAACCTGATTGATGTATTCGATAACGGTCATGCCAATGCTTTTTTTGAAACGTCTGGCCAAATAGTGCTTACTGAAACCGACTTCGTTGGATATCTCCTCCAGGGTCAATTTTCTTGCATAGTTTGCCTTAATGTAATCGATCGCCTGTTTAATAGGGGCATCCGGATCGCGCAAACGTGGACTGTGCTCACGGATGCTCTTGCCGCACTGACGCAGAAGGCGGACGATCAGGAGCAGCACCAAACCCTGGATACAGGTTTCGCAATAAGGCTCGGGATCCTCCATCTGACGGACGATTTCGTCAAAGATCCTGTTAGCCTGCTCGTCCCGGACTTCAATATCGATCTCGGCGTGTTCTGTATGCACGCCGCTTTGCGCAAGAAAATCATCATCTACGATCAGACAATAATAAAACAATTCACCGCGGTTAAAAACCGTGTGAAGCTCATTGGGATTGATCACATAAATGCATCCTGATTCCATACTGTGCTCGATCCCGGCGCAGATCAAAGTTCCTTTCCCGGAGGTACAGTATAAAAGCTCAATGTTTTTATGCCACTGAGGTCCACAGCCGCTTCTGGCATGGGTAGGAAAAAGAATAGGAAGATTCGGGTTTGGAAACTGATGAAGCTCATGAAAGGTTGCATCCATGGTATTTTGTCATCTCCCTCAAAAAGTCACGATTGTGTTATGGGTAGATAAAATGGTTTCTGTTTTTCTGAATAAAAACAATATATAATAATTTTGCCCATAAGTCAATTATGGATTTTTGGATAAAAAGGAGTGAAGATGATGTCAAAACGATTGCTTTGCCTGCTTCTATCCGCGGTGATGCTTTTGGGCATGGCACCCGGAATGCTCGCCAGAGCGGAGGAGACGAGCGAGGAAGACTTTGCCTTTGTGGGAAAGGGCGAAACTACCGGCGGTGACTGGATCGGTAAGTATGGTGCGGAAGGTTATTTCCTGCCGTTCTACACCATCTACGAAAAGTACAATCCGCTGGTAAATGCGGAAAACCCCGAATATAAGATCGAAGGTAGCCGATACAGACCCGGAACCAGATATACACTGGAAGACGGTGTCAGCCTGAAGTCGCTGCCTTCCTATGTAAGCGCTATGTATGAAACGGCTACAGGTGACGGTTACTCCCTGGACACCGACTTGTTTATGCCGGGCAACGATCCGCTGGCACCTCAGGATCCCCGCGAGGGCGCAACGACCCGGAATAAGAGCTATGTCCGTAGTGGCAGTTACATGGCCTACACATTCAAACTCAGCGATGATGCATGGCACTATGTAACAGTATATGTGCAGAGCTACAAGTATTGGTCGAATGCAACATATTCCATCATCGAGGGAACGGATATCAACGCAACTGCTGCGGATATCTGCACTGCTACCAAGGATGAGATCAAGGGCGGTGTTTATCTGACCTTCAAGGTGAAGGGCAACTTTGTCTTGCGGGTAGATAAGATCGACGGCGATGCGGCTTTCCTCAACGGTATTTTCTTTGATGCTGTGCCTGCTGCCGGAGATGGCGGTGAAGGCAATGACGAGCCTGAGAACACCAATGCAGACTTTGCCTATGTCAGCAAGGGCATGCTCACCGGCGGCGACTGGGTCGGCAAGGTGGGCAGCGAAGGTTATTTCCTGCCCTTCTATACCATTTTCGGCGCATACGGTGAGATCGCAAGCGGCCGTTATGATAAGAATACCACCGAATGCACCGGCTGGTCCTTGCAGGATAAGTCCAGCTTGAAGGTGCTGGGAGAAGGCATCAACATCACGGCTGAGGCAGCAACCAATAACGGTTACTATATCAGCGATAAGGATTTCCGTGTAACCACGGACGGCCGCGCACCTCAGGATCCCCGTGAGGGCGCAACGACCCGAAACATGACCTATGTGCGCAGCAACCCCTGGCTGACCTATACTGTGGACATGCCTGAAGAGGAAGCATATTATGTGACGCTCTATACCACGGACTTCTCCGGCGGTATTTCTGATGGCTTTGATCTGCTGATCATGGATGCGGCAGGTACCGCGACCCTGGCACAGAGCAAGATCACCACGACTGACCTGGAGAAGGGTGTATATACCACCTTTAAGGTCACCGGTGACTTTATGCTGAGGCTGCAGGGCACCAGGTATGTATTCTTGAACGGTATCTTCTTCGATAAGGTTCCCACGTGGAAGGTCACCGATTTCAAGGCAGAGAACGGCGAGACCGCCCGCGGCGCGGAGCTGAGCTGGAATTGCGAAAGCGCAGTGGTGATCGAGCGAAAGACTGCCGACTCTGATGCCTGGGAGCAGATCGCGACCGTAGACGCCGGTGTTGGCAGCTATACGGATGCGAACCTGAACGCAGGTACCACCTATACTTACCGCATTGCAGGAACAGACAAGATCCTCGTTGGTACCTACAGTGAGGAAAAGAGCATTACAACTCCCAGTTATGCGGAAACGGTCATAACTACCGATGCTGAGTCCTATACCGTGACAGTGGGCGAGGAGCTGAAGATCGCCGGTATGCTGAAGAAGAAAGACGGAACCGCACTGAGCGGAAAAACCCTCCAGGTCACCCTGGCAGGCCTGATGGTCAGCGAAGGCTTTGTGGCGGCTGATCAGGGCAGCGTGACTACCGGCGACAACGGTGCGTTTGAAGTCGCTGTTGCGGGTCTGCCCGGCGGCAGCTACACGGTCACGGTGGCATTCACGGCAGACGATGCGGCTATGCTCAAGCAGAGCACCAAGACGGTGGATGCCACTGTGGCTACCAAGAATTGGAATGAGGCCCCCAAGCTGCTGTCCGTCTCTGACGGCGTGGCTCCCGGCGAGTACTTCTCCATCAACGGCTATGGCATGAACATCGGCACTCCCGAGGTTCGCATCGGCACCGGTGCGGTGGAAGCCGCCACTGCGCTGGCCATTGCCCAGTATGATGCAGTAGACGGCTACTTCATCCAGCTGCAGCTGCCCGAGACAATGGCTGCGGGTACCTATAAGCTGTGGGTCAAGAATGATAATGGCTGGAGCGAGCCTATTCTGCTCAACAGCGCAAGACCGCTGTTTATCTCTGAGAACAGTGCCTGGGTCGGGCAGATCATCGAGATCTCCGGCCGTAACCTGCAGGGCAGCCAGTATGGCGCAGCGGACGCAACCGCGGTTCGACTGATTGGTACCGCAGGCACCTATGTGCAAACTGTTACCGAGAACAACCCCTATAAAATCGCTTTTGCCGTGAAGGATGCACCTGCCGGTGACTACACCGTGGAAGTGACCAATGACGGCACCAACTGGGCACCTCTGAGCAGCGGTCAGATCTTGACCGTGGTAGCGGAAGGCAAGGATCCTCTGGGTCTGGGTGTTGCCTGGGCGGATGTTTACAAGTGGGACAATCAGATCAGCGTGCTGGATCATGGCGCTACCGGTGACGACACCACCGACGATACCGCAGCCATCCAGGCAGCTGTTGATGCTGCGGCTGTGGACGGCGGCGTTGTTTACCTGCCTGCAGGCAGCTACTATGTGACCAAGCTGAATGTGCCTGCCCATGTGGTCATCCTGGGCGAGGGCATGGATAAGACCTTCGTGTACTACAACGGCACCGATGGCAAGAATTTCATCGAAAGCACCGGTACCGGCGCGTCTGCGGGCTATCAGGGCTTCGCTAAATTCACCATCCGTCTGGCAGATGCAAACTATCAGCCCGATACCTACTTCTGGCTGGGTTATGCCTGGGGCGGCAATACACTGAATAACAAGTACGCGCGTGAAAACAAGTACTACTTCCTGCATGAAGTTGGCATTGATACAGATCCTCTGGTCAGCGGCTCTAACCGCGGTCTGGGTGTGGTGCCCATCATCGGTGAGCACTTCCTGATGCAGGGTTGCCGTTTGGTTGGCGATATGTCGATTCCTACCAGTGGCTATATTACGGCATATGCATCTATGAGAGATTGCTATCTGGAATTTGCCCAGGGTGTCCCTCAGCTGAACTCCAGCTATACCTTTATAGAGAATACCGATGTGGTGATCCGCTACGAGACCGGTCTGGACAGCCACGGCATCACCGTCCGGGATAACTCCCATGTGGAGGACTGCTATGTTTACGGCGCGGGCAGCGGCAAGAGCAACGACGGTGAGACCATCCTGGCCGAGGCAACCAGCTTCTATGACTACGGCAGTGTAGTCAGCGTGGACGGCAACAAGATCCTGCTCAACGGCACCAAGACTACCCTCAGTGGCTTCCAGCTGCGTTGGGGTGATGTGACGATCATGATCACGGACGGCAAGGGCATCGGTCAGTATCGTTTCATCGATATGTCCAAGTTCGATTGGAGCAATCCCAGCGCAACCGAGTTCTATGTCACGGAGCCTTGGGATATTGAACCCGATGCAACCAGTAAGTACACCCTGGTTGCCATGATCGAGAACGTGACCTTCCACCGCAACAAGACTGAAGACTGCGTGAAGGGCATGTGGTTCTACGGCAATGTGATCGACGGTGTGATCGCAGATAACACCAGCATTGACACGGAAGGCATCTTCGCTTTCAGTGCGCATGTGAAGAGTACCTCCCGCCACCAGGTGTCCTACCGTAATACTATCCGTGATAATGAGCTGTATGGCGTAGCAAGACTGTCCAACAGAACCGGCATCTACACCCACGCACAGCGTAATGGTAATCAGGGTCAGTACGTTGCTGTGTCTGTATATGCTCTGGATGTGAAGGACAACCGGATCTACGGCGATCCCAGCAAGAATCCTGTGAGCATGAATGAGACTCCCAGACATTCCGGTATCGTGATCTCCTCCTGTGAGATCTCCAGCGATTCGAACTGTCTGAGTCAGCCTGGTCAGGCGGATACCGCCAATGTGATCGTCCAGGGTAATCAGCTGTTCAACCTGAAGGAAGGCATTTTGGCTACCAGCTGTACTTACGGTACGGTGATCGCCAATAACTACTTCGAGGATGTGGAAACCAAGCTCGTGAAGCTGTCTGTGGATAGCGCTAAGGAAGCACAGCCCCTGATGCTGATGTCTGATATTTCCGACACAGCGCAGACCCAGCCCGAATGCGAGGATCACCTCTGGCTGGAGGGCGATAGCTATCTGGAATGTGGCTGGTGTGGTGAGAAAAAGGCTGCTCAGATCGGACAGACGGTATATGCCTCTCTGGGAGAAGCACTGGCTGCTGCCAAGGACGGCAAGATCGTTCAGCTGCTGGTGGATATCTTGACGGATCAGGTGATCGTTGCCAATGGCGCAACACTGGATCTGAGCGGTCATGCGCTGACTGCAGACTACGTTGTGGCTTTCTCCGGCAGCCAGGTGTGTGACAGCATCGGTACGGGCGTGCTGAAGTGCGACAAGGTCCGGCTGGAAAAGGACAACGAGCAGATGCCCGTTTGGGTAGAAGACGAGAGCGGTTATCGGTTCTTCACGCTGAAGTCTCAGCAGAAGTACCGCAACCAGACTGCGGATACCTTTGAGTTCATTGCCAAGCCCATTCTGGTCGGCGATGAAACCGATGCGCTGATGGCCCAGAGCGGGACCAACGGTCTGGCTATCAAGGTCCGTCTGAACTGGACCTCTAATTCCGGCAAGGCTGTGGAGCAGTTCTTCATCCTGGATCCTGCGGATGCGAAGACTGTCTACAGCGAGGAAGATAAGGTCATTCAGCTGAATGTGACCGGTGCGGGCTCCTATGTGGATAAGCTCTACACCACCTGCTACATCGAGTCC
>JAZUQE010000129.1:0-6563 GCA_045605575.1 Faecousia sp.
GAGCTGGCTGCCGCACAGGGCAAGTCCGTTGCCGACATCAAGGCAATCATCTCCAGCCTGCACGAGTTTAACCCCATGATGGGCCACCGCGGCTGCCGTCTGGCTGTCACCTATCCCGAGATCGCTGTGATGCAGACCAAGGCTGTCATCAAGGCTGCTCTGAACGTTCAGGCTAAGCATCCCGAGTGGACCATGGTTCCCGAGATCATGATTCCCCTGGTTGGCGAGGTCAAGGAGCTGGCTTACGTCAAGAAGACCGTCGTCGAGACTGCTGAGGCTGTTATCGCCGCTGCCGGTGCCAAGCTGACCTACAAGGTCGGTACTATGATCGAGATCCCCCGCGCTTGCCTGACTGCAGACGAGATCGCCAAGGAAGCTGAGTTCTTCTGCTTCGGCACCAACGATCTGACTCAGATGACCTTCGGCTTCTCCCGTGACGATGCCGGTAAGTTCCTGAATGCTTACTACGACACCAAGATCTATGAGAATGATCCCTTTGCCAAGCTGGATCAGACCGGTGTCGGCATGCTGATGGAGATGGCTGTTTCCAAGGGTAAGGCCTCCGGCAAGCAGCTGCACTACGGTATTTGCGGCGAGCACGGTGGCGATCCCATGTCCGTCGAGTTCTGCCATAAGATCGGCCTGGACTATGTTTCCTGCAGCCCCTTCCGTGTACCCATCGCCCGCCTGGCTGCTGCACAGGCTGCTATCAAAACTGGCCAGGCTTAACAGTACTTCGAATTTTCCAACGGTTTCGAGGAAGCTAAGAAGTATCGTGGGGCTAATGGACAGATCCTCCGCCGCAATCAGTGGCAAGATCTGACCTGCCAGGTTTCTATCTGAATCACAATGCGCCTACCGTCACAAAACGGTAGGCGCATGTTTCGTTTATATTTACTCTTTACATCCCAGGTTGAAGGAAATAGATGAACCAACAACCTGTCGGCAGCGCGATCACAAAGCCGATGAGCCACGAGCGGGTGAGATGGCCGCCCTACGGTTTATCGGCGCGGCAAATACACCGGCGAACCGGAATTTGCAGGTCTTTGCTGGGGAGTCAGGAACTGACAGAGGACAGACCTTGATTTTTGGGCCTGCATGTTGTATAATTCAAAAAAAGAGGAAAGCTGCGTAAATGCGGCAGATTTCACAGCTTGGAATTTGCGAACGCCACATACTCCAAGCTATGCGAGAAGTAAGGTGAGAGACATGAAAACACCGGTAAATACGAAAAAAAACGCACACAAGGGCAATTGGATCCGGGATCATTTACAGCACTGGCAGTTTATTGCGGTATTTTTGGCACTATATGATATCGTTGCCGTCAGTGCGGCCTATCTGGGCGCGCTGTGGATGCGGTTTGACGGAAAGTTTTCGGCCATTCCGGCGGAATATCTGGAACCGTGGATGCGGTTTGCACCCGTGTATGCACTCTTGTGCGTGGTTATTTTCTTTGCGCTCAGGCTGTATCAAAGCATTTGGCAGTTTGCCAGCTTCAATGAGCTGATCCGTATCGTGATATCTTCGGTTGTGACATCCAGTATCCATGTGGTGGTAACGCTGCTGTTTTATCACCGGATGCCCATTTCTTATTACATTTTGGGCGCAATCTTGCAGTTTGCGTTGGTGATCGGTGTTCGTTTTTCCTACCGGTTCTTGCTGCTGGTCCGCAGTATTTATCAGTCGGTGGAACGGGAAGATAAGCTTACCCGGATCATGCTCATCGGTGCGGGAGCGGCAGGACAGATGATCCTGCGGGAAATCAACGGTGCCAAAAACGGGAAACTACGGGTATACTGCATTATTGATGACAATCCCAATAAGTGGAGACGGTACATCGACGGGATCCCCATCGTAGGAGGCCGGGATGATATTCTGGTCAGCGCAAAGCAATACCATATTGATGAGATCTATCTGGCAATCCCCAGCGCTACGCTGGAGCAGAGGCGGGATATCCTGAGCATCTGCAAGGAGACCGGCTGCAAGCTGAAAAATTTGCCGGGTATGTACCAATTTGTCAAGGGTCAGGTGTCCGTCGGTTCGATGAAGGATGTGGCCGTAGAGGACCTGCTGGGCCGGGAGCCGATCCGGGTGAATATGGACGAGATCTTCCAGCACCTGCGGGGCAAGACCATACTGGTGACCGGCGGCGGAGGCAGCATCGGCAGTGAGCTTTGCCGCCAGATCGCCTGCAGAGCGCCCAAGCACCTGCTGATTCTGGACGTGTATGAAAACAACGCCTATGATATTGAGCAGGAGCTGCGGGGGAAATATCCGGAGTTGAATATGACGGTGCTGATCGGCTCTGTGCGTGACAGCCGCAGGATCAACCGGATCTTTGAAACATATCGACCGGAGATCGTCTACCACGCAGCAGCCCACAAGCATGTACCGCTGATGGAAATGAGCCCCTGTGAGGCGATCAAGAACAATACCATTGGCACCTACAAGACGGCTTATGCAGCCATGCAAAACGGCTGCAAACGCTTTGTGCTGATCTCTACAGACAAGGCAGTGAATCCTACCAATATCATGGGCGCCAGCAAGCGGCTGTGTGAGATGGTGATCCAGGCTTTTGACAGCATGCTGCGGCAGGGAAGAGGCTGCGAACTGCCCGATATGCATGCTCACACAGGAGATGAATTCTCCGCCAGGCGGGATGAAACCTCCGGGTGTGCCACCGCCAGGACGGAATTTGTGGCTGTGCGGTTTGGCAATGTGCTTGGCAGCAATGGCTCGGTGATCCCTCTGTTCAAGAAGCAGATCGCCCGGGGCGGTCCGGTAACGGTGACACACCCGGATGTTATCCGGTATTTTATGACCATTCCGGAGGCGGTATCTTTGGTGCTGCAGGCAGGTACCTATGCCCAGGGCGGTGAGATCTTCGTGCTGGATATGGGCGCGCCCGTAAAGATCGATACGCTGGCCAGAAATTTGATCAAGCTGTCGGGTTTTCAACCGGATGTGGATATTATGATCTCCTATACGGGTCTGCGGCCGGGTGAGAAGCTCTATGAGGAAAAACTCATGAGCGAAGAAGGTCTGAAGACAACACCGAACAGACTGATCCACATCGGAAAGCCGATCCCCTTTGACACGGATATGTTCCTGCAGCAGCTGCAGGAGCTGATGGACGCTTGCTACGAAAACCGGGAAGACATCCGGGAACTGGTCGCAGGAATGGTGCCGACTTACCATCCGGCCGGATTGCAGGGCAGCGAGGATAAGGGAAAGGCTTATGAAGAACAGGTGCGGCAAATGGCGGCTGTACCGTAATACAGGAACGAAGGGGCTGTCTCAGCGTGCATGAGACAGCCCCTTTTTTGTATAAACTCTGGGGGGAGGTATTCCGCCTTCTGAGAAAGAAGTGAGGTAGGGCATGGGTGTACACAGCACCGTTTGGATATGGGAGTGTGAAAGAAACAATCGATCGCAGGTGGTTTTTCTGTGGAAAATGGCTATTGATTCTGCTGGCGTTTTGGTGTAAAATCTTTGCCATACAGACAAATGTCTTTCAAAAATACCCTGGATCAAGGAGTGGTAGTATGCGCGTGGTCGTGAAGGTTGGAACTTCTACGCTGGCACATGCCGGCGGCAGGCTGAACATCCGCCGGGTAGAGCTGATGTGCAAGGTGCTCAGCGATATCAAAAATGCCGGACATCAGGTGATCCTGGTGTCTTCCGGTGCCATTGGCATGGGCGTGGGCAAGCTGGGCTTGTCCGGACGGCCGGGGGATATGCCCGGTAAGCAGGCGGCTGCCGCCGTTGGACAGTGCGAGCTGATGTATACATACGACAAGCTCTTCAGCGAGTACCATCATGTGGTAGCCCAGCTGCTGCTGACAGCGGAGGATATTCGGCATCCCCGGCGCAGCAGTCATGTACACGACAATCTGGAAAGGCTGCTGGAGTGGGGAGCGCTGCCGATCATCAATGAGAATGATGCGGTGGCCACCGATGAGATCGGTATTCAGACTACCATTGGGGAGAATGACAGCTTATCTGCCATTGTGGCAGGGCTGGTGAGGGCGGATCTACTGGTGTTGCTGTCGGATATCGACGGTCTGTACACAGCGGACCCCAAAAAAGATCCTCAGGCCAGGCTGATCCCGGTAGTAGAGAAAATTACGCCGGAAATTCTGGCACTGGCTGGAGGTGCGGGTTCCGGGCTGGGCACCGGCGGTATGGCGACCAAATTGCGTGCTGCCCAGATCGCTGCGGAAGCGGGCATCGATATGATCATTACCAACGGAGAGCAGCCCGAGCGGCTCTATGATATTTTTGATGGCAAGGCTGTGGGAACCCGTTTTTTGGGAAGCGGGGTGACAGTATGACTACGCTCCAAATTCTGAAACGGGCAAAAGCCTGTGCGCCGACGCTGGCTGCGGCAGATACAGAGCATAAAAACCGGGCGTTGGATGCCATGGCGCAGGCACTTCTGGACCAAGCGGAAGCGATCATCCGGGAAAACGCACTGGATATGGCGGCATCGCAGGGACACATCAGTCCCGTGATGCTGGACCGATTGGCCTTGAATCAAGCGCGTATTGCAGCCATGGCAGAGGGGATCCGCCAGGTGGCGGCTCTGCCGGATCCGGTAGGGCGGGTGCGCAGCAGGGTGGAGCGGCCCAACGGCATGGTCATCGAGCGGGTCGGTGTGCCCATGGGCGTGGTGGCTATCATTTACGAAAGCCGTCCCAACGTGACCTCCGATGCGGCGGCATTGGCACTGAAATCCGGAAACGCCTGCGTGCTGCGCAGCGGTAAGGAAGCGTTTCGCAGCGCCAATGCCATTGTGCAGGCTATGCAGGCGGGCCTGGCGGCGGTGGGCATGGAGAAGGATCTGATCCAGCTGGTGCAGGATACCACCCGACAGAGCGCACAGGAGCTGATGACAGCGGTGGGGCTGGTGGATCTTTTGATCCCGAGAGGCGGCGCGGGGCTGATCCGGGCGTGCGTGGAGAATGCGCGGGTGCCGTGTATTCAGACCGGCACGGGCATTTGCCATATCTACGTAGATGCGCAGGCGGATCAGGAGATGGCGCTGAAAATTCTGGACAATGCCAAGACCAGCCGGCCCTCCGTGTGCAACGCGGCAGAGGTCTGCCTGGTGCATGGAGCCATTGCGGAAGAATTTCTGCCTAAGCTCCATGAGCGTCTGGCTGAGAGGGTGCAGCTGCGGCTGGACAAAAAGGCGGCAGCGGTGATCCCCGGCACAGCCGCAGGGCCGGAGGATTTTGATACGGAATTTCTGGATTACATTTTGGCGGTTGCCGTGGTGGAAAATGTGCAGCAGGCGGCCGAGCATATTGCTGCCCATTCTACTGGACACAGCGAGGCGATCGTTACGGAGGATCCGGCGGCTGCGGATTACTTTGTCCGGCATGTGGACAGCGCGGCGGTGTATGTAAACTGCTCTACCCGGTTTACGGACGGGGGTGAGTTTGGTCTGGGCTGTGAAATGGGAATTTCCACCCAAAAGCTGCATGCCCGCGGTCCAATGGGCTTGGAGGAGCTATGCAGCTATCGGTATGTAGTCCGCGGCAGCGGACAGGTGCGCTGACAGGAGGAAGGATATGAACAATACATTCGGTTTTATCGGTACCGGCAATATGGGCGGTGCGCTGGCCAGAGCGGCAGTGAAAACGATGCCGAAGGAAGCGGTGTTCCTGGCTAACCGGACGGTGGAAAAGGCTCAAGCACTGGCACGGGAGCTGGGCTGTCAAGCTGCAGATCAGCTCTGGATCGCGGCAAACTGTGCATACATCTTTCTGGGGGTCAAACCTCAGATGATGGCTGGCCTGTTGGATGAACTGGCGCCGGTGCTGGCCAAGCGGGAGGACCGGGTGATATTGGTATCCATGGCTGCGGGTATTGAGATTGAGAAGATCCGCCGGATGGCGGGAAGGAATTACCCTGTGATCCGCATCATGCCCAATACGCCGGTGGCGGTAGGCAATGGCGTGATTCTGTACGACACCTCCGAAGATGTGACGGAAGAGGAAAAAGCACTGTTTTGTGCCAATATGGCGGCTGCGGGCATTTTGGACCCCTTGCCGGAAAAGCTGATGGACGCAGGCAGCGCTGTGGCGGGCTGCGGCCCGGCATTTGCGGCGCTGTTTCTGGAGGCTCTGGCTGACGGGGGCGTGGCCTGCGGGCTGCCCCGGGCAAAGGCTGTGGAATACGCGGCGCAGATGCTATTGGGAACAGCGAAGCTGGCTGTGGAATCCGGGCAGCATCCGGGACAGCTGAAGGATGCGGTATGCTCTCCGGGAGGGGCGACCATTGCGGGCGTTCGGATGTTGGAGCAGGGCGCGTTCCGGGGTAGTGCCATGGAGGCTGTGATCGCATCTTACAAGCGAACCAAGGAATTAGGAGAATAAATTGGTATTTGTCGTGCAGGCCATTCGTAGGGCGGGGGCATGTGTCAAGAGAAACATGGGTAACACCGAGGGAAGAGACATGGGTTACAGTTTTCGGATGTGGCGATTGATGAGCTTGTTGTTCACGGCATCTACTCTTGCAATTTTATAATTGCGGTAGATCACAAGGAAAGTATCCCC
>JAZUQE010000130.1:0-10586 GCA_045605575.1 Faecousia sp.
CCGTATGGTCCCCGGACTCCCCAGACGGCCAAAGGGGAAAACGGATTGGATCTACTGGATCCGAAACAGCCGCCGTTTTCCCCTTTGGAATCCCCTCTGGCCATTTTGCGTGGGATCATTACCGTTGGGGCATACATCTTCTCCGCGCCTCACCGTCCCTTGCAAATATTCCTACACGGCCCCTACGGGATCCACGGGGAGACTCCTCGGCAAATACCAATTTGTATAAGGAAATTATAGCAGAGGCGAAGGGATAAGTAAATAGTAAAACGTTTCAATTTAATTTACGCAACAAGCGCCGCAAGGCGTTGACATCTGTTGGGGTGGATGTTAAAATCACTATGAAAGCAGCAAAATGCGCTGCGTAAATTGTAAGATATGTACACAAATTTTATGAAAACACAAGGAGGATCCTGCATGTACGGCAAAGTTTACATTCCCGACAACGAGTATAAGGAGCGCGTGCAGCGCGCTGCCGCTATTCTGCGCCGCAAGGGCCTGGATGCCCTGATCGTTAACGGCAACGAAGCCGACTACGCTAACACCCGGTATTTTTCCGGCTTCTGGCCCCTGTTTGAGCGCTGCGGCGTGGCCATCTCCTCCGATGGCCGTGCTGCCCTGATGGTAGGTCCCGAGTCCCGGGAGTTTGGCGCTGACCGCAATAAGTTGGATCACACCTTCGTGCTGAAGGCTTACCGCGAGGGCGCTGACCCCTCCTACCCTGAGCTGCAGGCTGACACCTTTGAGGATGTATTTAAGTGCATCGGTGTCACCGGCAAGAAGATCCGGATCGGCGTAGCCTCCTTCCTGGATACTTCCGTAGTGATCATGGAAGCCATCAAGGAAGCTTTCCCTGAGGCAGAGATCATCAATGCCGGCGATGTGATGGTAGAGCTGCGTTCTATCAAGACCCCTGCTGAGCTGGCGTGCCTGCGGGAAGGCTACCGCATCGCCGAGCTGGCCAGCCAGGAAGTGATCAAGGAGATCCGTCCCGGTATGACCGAGCTGCAGATGGTGGGCGTTGCCCAGCGTGTGATCTATGAGCACGGCGCTGAGTACGAAGGCCTTCCGATGTACGTATTCTCGGAGGCTTCCACCCGCCATGCCATTTCCCGTTCCTCCTACCGTAAGTTCGAGAAGGGCGACATTGTGCAGCTGAACCTGTCTGCTAAGATCGACGGCTACTCCGCCGCCATCGGCTATCCTGTGATCCTGGGTAAGCTGGAAGGCCGCCGCCGTGACATCGTGCTGTTTGGCCGCGAGGCCCACTTCTGGACCCAGGAGCAGGTCAAGGCCGGTGTAGAGGCAGCCGATATTGCCAAGCGCTTCTACCAGTACTATGCTGACAACGGCTTCGCTGAGAACTATGTCTACGGTCCTCTGCACGGCACCGGCTTGATCGAAGTGGAAGCTCCCTGGGTGGAGACCAGCTCCGATTATAAGCTCAAGCCCAATATGACCTACCAGGTGGATACCTTTATCTCCACTGACACCTTTGGTGTCCGCTGGGAGAAGGGCATCGCCGTCACCGAGACCGGCTTCGACGTGCTGAGCCCCGAGATCGGCACCCTCTATGAGCTGGACTTCTAATAGATATTTGGCCTGTGGAGGCCCACAGAGCAGATCTGTGGGCCTCTGTGATTCCCTTTAAGGAGGAAAAACAATGCAATTGATCGAAATGTTTTATGAGCAGATCGAGGATGCCGCAAAGCGGAAGGTTCCCTTTGTGATCCCCATCGGCACCATTGAGTATCACGCCCGTCATGCATCCTGCGGTACCGACACCATGGTCATCAACGGCTGCCTGCGGGAGCTGGAAAAGGAAAAAGAGATCATTGTCTGCCCGCCCATTTGGTACGGCGTGGCCAGCTATGCGGTCTGCGGTCCCCGTCCCGGCCACGTCCATGTGGATGAGGATGCCTATTTTGGCTACATCTATCAGATCCTTAAGAGCATGGTGGCCGGCGGTATCAAGAACATTTACTGCGTCCCCCATCATCAGACGGAAAACGCCGGTCTCATGCCCATGACCATCGCCTGCCACAAGGCGGCCAAGCGGATCGCCATGGAATACATGGAAGAGACGGTGGGCAAGGGCTGGTGGGGCAGTGATGCCTATGCCACCTACTACGAGGATCTGGGCAGTGAGGATGATCCCTTCAACTTCATCAAGGTCATTCCGCTGATCGGTGCAGAGGCCCAGAAAAAGTGCGGCGGCTTTGACCACGCGGGCAAGTGGGAGACATCCCTGCTGATGGGTACTTACCCTGAGCGGGTAGATCTGAGCAAGTGCGAGAAGAACACAGAGTGGTTTGCTGCCAGTGCTGTGGAAGCCAGCGAGGAGCTGGGTAAGCACATGGTGGGCTGCACCCTGGAGTGGCTCCGGGAGGCGATCGTCTGATGGCGGAAAAAAAGGTGATCTTCGGGCAGCTGGGGCGGCTGAAGAAGGAAAAGATCAAAGAATATGAGGCACTGCATGCCGATCCCTGGCCCGATGTACTCAAGACCATCCATGACTGCAATCTGCGTAACTACTCCATCTTCCGCCATGAGGACATGGTGTTTGCCTACTTTGAGTATGTGGGCGAAGATTATGATGCCGATATGGACAAGATGGCCCAGGATCCCGTGACCCAGCAGTGGTGGACCCACACCAAGCCCTGCTTCGTTAAGTACAGCATTCTGCCTGACAGCGAATTCTACGCCGATATGAAGCAGATATTCTATTTTGCGTGAGGTGCGATTATGAGACAGGTAAAAGTTCAGCCTCTGACACACGAGGCATTCGCCCCCTTTGGGCAGTTTTATCCCATGGAGCAGCCCCAGGGCTATGCCCTGTGCGGAGAGCTGCATCAGTTTTTCCCGGACCGTGTGGTTGCTGACAGCGATCACCGGGTAGGCTATTCTCCCATTCTGGTAAAGAAACCAGAGAAAATGGTCATCACCCAGCAGGAATACCACACCACCACTTGGGAGATGATCCTGCCTATGAATGACGATATGATCCTCCATGTGGCTCCTGCCTCCGGCGGCACGCCGGTGGGCCATCTGGCCCAGGCCTTTCTGGTGCCCAAGCACACCTTGGTGAAGATGAATGCTGCCATCTGGCATCTGGCACCCCTGCCGGCTTCCCAGGAGCAGCTGGCTGCCATGATCATGTTACCGGAATGCACCTATGCCAATGACTGCACCGTGGTGGATCTGCCAGAAGGGCAGCAGTTTGAGATCGTGCTATGACTGAGCAGGAAAAATGCCAACAGGGCCTTTTGTATGATACCGCGTTTCCCGGACGGGAGGAGGCCCACATCGCCTGCGCGGAGCTATGCTATGATTATAACCACACTCGCCCGTCGGATATGGCGGGACGGGAGAAGCTGCTGCGGCAGATCTTCGGAAAGCTGGGCAAAAACCCTTATGTAGAGCCCATGCTCTTTTGCGGCTTTGGCTTTAATATTGAGGCGGGTGACAATTTCTTCGCCAATAACAACTGCGTGTTCGTGGATCCGGGCCGGATCTCCTTTGGCAATGATGTGAAGATCGCGCCTCAATGTGGGTTCTATACGGCCTTGCACCCGCTGGATCCTCAGCAGCGCAGGGCAAATCTGGAAGCAGCATATCCCATTACCGTGGGAAACAACGTATGGTTCGGCGGCGGTGTTAAGGTGCTGCCTGGCGTGACCATCGGCGATAACTGCGTCATCGGCGCTGGGAGCGTGGTCACGAGGGACATCCCGGCCAATTCCCTGGCCGTAGGCAATCCCTGCCGGGTGCTTCGACAGATCACGGAGGCAGATCGGCTGCGGTATCAGACACCCGAATATCTAAAATAAGGAGAATATATATGGGATACGGAAAAAAAGTATGGATCTTCCCGGATGCGGAGCTGCCCCCGGTAGGAGTGAACCTGATCCCCGGCCATGAGTCCATCATCATTACCAACACCGGCGATGCCGATGCCCACATCCGCA
Organism: Faecousia sp.; assembly: GCA_045605575.1. GTDB lineage: Bacteria > Bacillota > Clostridia > Oscillospirales > Oscillospiraceae > Faecousia. The sequence continues at coordinate 3,969 of JAZUQE010000130.1, forward strand.
TCACTCTGCTGTATACAGATAAAGAGCCGATCAAGGATATCGAGGTGACGGTGGGTGCCCGCCGGGTGCGCTGCCTGCGGACCAACGAGGAGAAGGATTTTGGCCCTTATACGGCAAAATTTGAAGAGCAGTATGCCATCATGCTGGAAAGCGATGTACCGGTGGTAGCCCAGTACGGACGGGCAGAACCCAGGGCGGTAGCCTTCTACACCACGCCAGGCTATTGTGAATAAGAAAAACTTCCGGCGGGAAGATCCGTCGGGAATTTTTTGCCATAGGCTTACAAATTTTAGCTTATCGCGCTGGTTTATTTCCGTGATTTGCAGGGGAGGGTCTTGACCCTCCCTTGTTCTTTCTATCTCCGCATCTAAGGGTTCAACGTGATGTTTTTGTGCGGAAGCGGAATCGGCTTTTCACTGCAAAAGAAGATTTATTGGGAATATGATACTTTCTGTCCGGCCAGAAAGTATCCAAAGAGCCGCCGGGGACCTTCCGTATGGTCCCCGGACCCCCCAGACGGCCAAAGGGGAAAACGGATCAGAACTACTTTATCCAAAATTGCCGCCGTTTTCCCCTTTGGAATCCCCTCTGCCTCCTTGCGATCCCGTAGGGGCGGCAACCTGCCGCCTGCCAAGGCTCCCCTCCGCACCCTCGTAACTCCTCGTCATTGCGAGACCAGTCCGCAGACTGGTCGTGGCAATCTCATTCCAATTCTCGCTCCGCACCCCGTAGGGGAGGGTCTTGACCCTCCCTTGTTCTTTCTGCCTCCGCACCTACAGGTATAACGGGATGTTTTTTGTGCGGAAGCGGAATCGGCTTTTTGCCCCAAAAGGAGCTTCTTTGAGGTGTGATACTTTCTGTCCGGCCAGAAAGTATCCAAAGAGCCGACGGGGACCTTCCGTATGGTCCCCGGACTCCCCAGACGGCCAAAAGGGAAAACGGATCGGATCTACTTCATCCAAAATGACCTCCGTTTTCCCCTTTGGAATCCCCTCTGGCCCCTTGCGATCCCGTAGGGACGGCCATTGGCCGTCCGCCATCCCTCCACCCCACTCCTTGTGATCCCGTAGGGGCGGCATTGACCGTCCGCCTAAGCCATTTTTTCTACAAAATATCTACGGTTTGGAAGCATGTTCATGATTAAGCTCATTCAGCAGCTGAAAACCGACTTGCACACCTACTTGGAAAGATAGCCTCTGATGCTCGGCGCAGAGGAGATTTATGATGCTGATGATCTCGTCAGACTCCTGGAAAGATAGCTGCGCTAATTCTTGATACAGAAGATCATCGTATTTAGATGTTTCTTCGCTCTCAATGCAATTTTCCTCCGCATATTTCCAAAATAGGGTGTCCAAAACGGTATCGATGCCGCTACTGTCGAACCTTACAGGATGTTCTGCCAGATGGTTTGTGATGTTTTGAACCAAAGTCCTCATAAGAAACCTCATTTCTTTATTTTTGGATCCGTTAAAAAAGCATATACCATTTGTACTGAAAATGGAAGTTGTAATATGTTACAGGGTACTTCTTACACGGGATATTTAGACGAGGACTTGCGTTATTGTCATGGCAACAATGAGAAAAGGACGGCTGAGGCCGTCCTTGGGTTGGGAAAAGTCTAGCAGCGTGTCATTCCGAGGCCCTTTAGGGCCGTGGGAATCCATCCTGAAAGTTCTGCTTCTATATAAGATCGGTGAAAAAACAGAACAAGTTGGAGAACGGATTGCCACGTCGGGCACTGCCCTCCTTGCAATGACGGGCTTTAAACTGTTTGGGGACGACCTCGCGGTCGTGCTTTATCATTTCAGATTACACTCATCTTTACTAACCAATCTTCCCAGGTAGTTCGCACTACTTTCCGGATAAAACCGGTAATAGGAAACACCTTTTTCCTGGCGCAGCTTTCGGCAGGGCGGAAGGTTGCACCACAAAAAGGAGGGGATTCCCATAATAGGCAGAAACAGCGGTCCTAAAATGGCTGATTGCACGGCGTGCCCAAATTCATGCACCAGAATATCCGGTTCTGCATCGTAATGATCGGAATTTACGAATAGAAACATTCCCACACCAAGACTTCCTCTTACATGCCAGCGGGTGACAATGCATCCATGGTATGCGAAATGGGGCTGCTTGCGGTGGTTGAAGTAAAATACGAGCCCGATCAGTGTTTGGGGCAGACCCCAGCTCCACTGCCAGAGACGGAATAAGAAAACCCGCATAAGCAATCCTCTCAGCGCTTCATAGGAATAACCTGATCCCGGATCGTCTGAACGAGGATATCCAGCTCCGCTTCCGTTGTATTCCGGCACAGGGAGATACGGAAAGAACCGTCCATGACTTCGGGCTTCAGTCCCATAGCGGTCAGCGTGTGGCTGCGATGACCCTTGGCGCAAGCGCTGCCGGCACTGACGCAGATCCCCGCATCCTGCAAAACATTGATGCTGTTTTGTGTCGGGACACCGGGAACAGACAGAGAAAGAATGTGGGGAGCCTCGTGGCAGCCGTTGATTACAATTCCGTTCAGTTTGCTGATTTTTTCCACAAGCCCGTTCAGCAGCTCTTTTTCCCGGGAAATATCCGCCCGGAAGGTGGCACTGCCTGCTGCGGCTGCTGCCGCAAAGCCAAAAATCGCCGGGGTTGCCTCTGTGCCGCTGCGATAGCCACCCTCCTGTCCGCCGCCCAGCAGCAGGGCAGGGAAGGATTTGAGCCGGGGGCTGATATACAGCGCGCCGGCACCCTTGGGGCCGTGGATCTTGTGGGAGGACACGGTGATCAGATCAGCACCCAACGTCTTGGCCTGGAACGGTACCTTAAGGAACCCCTGTACCGCGTCCGTGTGGAATACGGCATCGGGGCAGATCCGACGGGTCAGCTTGGCCATTTGGGCAATAGGCATCACAGAACCCACCTCGTTATTGACCATCATGATAGATACCAAAATGGTGTCCTTACGCAGGACAGCCCTCAAAGCGTCCAAGCTTACACGGCCCAGGTTGTCCGGCTGCAAATAGGTCACCTCATACCCCTGGGCTTCCAGCTCCTTCATGCAGCTTAGTACAGCGTGATGTTCGATGGCTGTGGTGATGATGTGCTTGTCCCGCTTGCCGAACCGCTTTGCAGTGCCAAAGATGGCCCAGTTATCGGCCTCCGTGCCGCCGGAGGTGAAAAATACCCGGTCGGGCTCTGCGCCCATGGCAGCTGCCAGCTTGTGCCGCGCGGCACGCAGGGCGTAGGCGGCATCAATTCCAAAATTATACAGCGCGCTGGGATTGGCCCAGCCTTCGGTCAGCGCGTTTGTCATTGCCTCCACAGCTTCCCGGCAGGGCTTGGTGGTGGCGGAATTGTCAAGATAGATCATAGGTTTCAGTTCCTTCCGTAGGGCGGGGCTTGCTCCCGCCGCTCAGGCCTGCAGCCTGGGGTAAGATAGTGAATAAAGTGCGGGGAATGTTATTTGCCGACACAGAACCGCTCAAAGATCCTGGCGGTAATGTCCTCCCGGACAGTGGCACCGGTGACCTCGCCCATAGCCTCCATGGCCGCTTCTACATCTGTCAGCACAGCATCGGGGGTCAAGCCCAGCTTTAAACCTTGCAGAGCGGAAAGCATGGCCTCATAAGCCCGGCGGATAGCATCATACTGGCGTGCGTTGGTAAGGATCGATCCGTCGCAAGGTGCTTGTCCGGCAAACATCGTATCCACCAGATCCGCAAACAGATCCAATCCTTCTCCGGTAGCTGCGCAGACTTCGATGATGTTCATAAAGGGCAGATCACTGGGCTGGACCACATGGCCAAGATCTGCTTTATTGATCAGTGCGATGGCGTTTTTATGCTCGGCACACACTTCGATCACTGCCCGATCCTCTTGCGTAAGCGGTTGGGAGCCGTCACATACAAAGATCACCAGGTCAGCGTCTTCAGCTGCTTGCTTGGAACGCTCTACGCCCATGGCTTCAATCCGGTCGCCGGTTTCCCGAATGCCTGCGGTGTCGATCAGACGCAGCCGGGTGGAGCCTACCATGACGGTTTCTTCCACGGTGTCCCGCGTGGTACCCGCGACCTCGGTGACGATCACCCGCTCGTAGCCAGCCAGAGCATTCAGCAGGCTGGACTTGCCCACGTTGGGTTTTCCTACAATGGCCGCACAAACGCCCTGCCGAAGAATGCGTCCCTGACCATAAGTCATTAGAAGACTGTAAAGGGTCTTGGCGTTATTACGCAAAGAACCTTCGTATTTGGAAAGGCCAAAATCTTCAATGTCCTCGTCCGGATAATCCAGTACGGCGTGAAAGTGGCTGCACAGATCCGTCAGATCGTTGTAAACAGGCCCGAGCTTTTTTTGCAGCACGCCGCCTACTTGCCCGGCTGCGTTGGCAGCGGCATCTGGTGTGTCCGCTTCGATCAGATCGATCACTGCTTCTGCCTGTGTCAGATCCAGATGCCCGTTCAAAAAGGCGCGCTTGGTAAATTCGCCCCGTGCAGCCGGCCTGGCTCCGGCAAGGTATAGCGATTGCAGCCCGGAAGCCAGCACGGCGGGGGAGCCGTGGCAGTGAAATTCTACGGTGTCCTCACCGGTGTAGCTGTGAGGTCCCCGGGAAAATACAGCCATACACTGGTCTATGACCCGGCCCTGGGGATCATAAAGCTCACCCAGTACCAGTTTGCGGTCCGGGGCTTCCCAGAGGGGCCTGCCGCTTCGGCACTGAAACACCTTTCCGGCGATCTGAGCACATCCATCACCAGTCAGACGCAGGATGCCGATTGCGCTGACACACTGTCCTGTAGACACGGCAGCGATCACATGTGACATAGAAGTTCCTCCGTTATTTTGCTTACATTTTGATAATAATATATCATGTTCTGTTAAGTTTTGCAAATACAAACAAATAATATTAGCATTTTCGGGAAAACTGCTCCAGAGGTGAACTTTTGTTATGGAAAAACCTACTCCGCGGCCCGAGCCCATGTATCCGGGGAACATTACGGACGAAAATATCCGTGCTATCTTCCAGGGGGCAGCTGACTTCAATATTCGGCAGCTGAAGTGTAGCGAGTATACCTTATACGCCTACGCCATCGACGGCCTGACCTCCGGCGGGGATATTTCTGAATATGTCATCAAGCCGATCATGGAGCAGCTTCGGGGCGACTCCGTGCAGCAGCTATATGAAAGGGCACTGCATGGCGTTGTGGTCAATTCTGTGGCAAAAAGTTGTGAAAGCCTGGAAAAAGCAGCGTTTTTTCTGGTAAATGGCTTTTGCGTTGTGCTGTTCCCGGAAGCTGGAGCAATCGCTTTTGAAGTGAAAACAGGTGAAAAAAGAGGTATGTCCGGTCCGGAATTGGAGCATACAACCAAGGGACCTAAGGACGCTTTTGTCGAGACGGTTCGTACCAATACCAGCCTGATCCGGCGACATCTTCGTACACCGGATCTGCGCTTGTACGAAACCACGGTGGGCAGAAGATCTTTGACCAATGTTACGGTCGTCTGGATCGAAGGGATTACGAACCCGGAGTATATTAAGAGAATGAAACGCAGACTGGACAGCATCGATATTGACGGATTGATTAACCCTTCTTCTGTAGAAGAATATATCACAGGCTCCAGAAAAACTGCCTTTCCTTTGCTGCAATATACAGAACGGACTGACCGGTTCTGCAATGGTTTGCTGCGGGGCAGAGTAGGCTTGTTTGTAGACGGGATTCCGCTGGGTTATCTGGCTCCGGTGGACATCGGATATCTGATGGATTCTCCGGAAGACTTGGCCAGGGACTATATCTCTGCCACTTGGGTCAGAATTTTGCGGTATGCTGCCCTGGTATTGGGCTTACTGCTGCCGGCGATCTATGTGGCGATGATGGAATTTCACATGCAGTGGATTCCGCAGCCACTGCTAGGCGTCATTATAAAAAGTAAAGAAAATGTGCCTTTCTCGGCAATTTGGGAGGTTTTGGGCCTTTTACTGGCCTTTGAACTTCTTCAGGAGTCGGGCATACACCTTCCGCAAAGTATCGGCCAGTCTGTATCTATCATAGGAGGAATCGTGGTGGGTACTGTCGGCGTGGAAGCCGGACTGATATCGCCGATCGCGTTGATTATGGTAAGCCTTGCAGGCGTGTGCGGGTTTGTACTACCCAATAGGGATCTGGCTGCAGCCGTAAGGTTTTGGAGATTTCTTCTGGCTGCAGGTGCGGCAATTGGTGGCATCTGGGGCGTGCTCATCGGCATGGCGTTTCTGCTGATCCATTTGGCAATGCAGAAAAGTCTTGGGGTGTGCTACCTGAGAGCGGCAGAGCCGTCCATTGTTCGAAAACAGCTGAAAAACAGGAAATATAGGAATAAAAATCTGCATCCGCAGGATGAAAGAAAACAAAAGTAAAGTATTCAAAAAAACTAGCAAAAAATGAAAATAAAGCTTGACAAATGGAAACCCGTCTGATAATATATTCGAGCGCTTCGGCAAGATGCGCTGCAAATGAAAGCAAATCTGAAAAAAGTTGAAAAAAGAAGAAAAAAGTTCTTGACAACGAGTAAAAGATGTGCTAGACTAAGCAAGCTAACCGCTGAGCGGTTGTGCGCTGTACCTTGTAAATTGAATAACGTGAAGACGAACAAAGA
>JAZUQE010000131.1:0-11217 GCA_045605575.1 Faecousia sp.
GAGCCAAAATCTCACGCGGGGGATGGATATGCAAATTTTAGTTGGTCGGGCTGTTTCGTTTCCGTGATCTGCAAGGGAGGTCTTGACCCTCCCTTGTTCTTTCCGTCTCAGCATCTAAGGGTAGGTGGAAGCGGAATCGGCTTTTTGCCCCAAAAGAAGCTTCTTTGAGTTATGATACTTTCTCTCCGGCCAGAAAGTATCCAAAGAGCCGCCGGGGACCTTCCGTATGGTCCCCGGACTCCCCAGACGGCCAAAGGGGAAAACGGATCGGATCTACTTCATTCAAAACAGCCGCCGTTTTCCCCTTTGGAATCCCCTCCGGCCATTTTACGTGGGATCATTACCGTTGGGGCATACATCTTACCGCAGCCCTCCGTCCCTTGCAAATATCCCTATGGTGCTATACGGAAACTGCCCGATAAATACCAATTTAGGGCGTTGCGGTGGATGACTGGAGCAGGTAATCGGCCAGACGAGTGAAGGCTTCGGGGTGAAGGATACCTGCGGTGGCTGTTAGGTAGAGATTACCTGGGGATAGGACATATTCCTGGGCAAAGTCAGTACCGGTGATATCAATACCGATGGGCATGCGTTCGCCGGTCTCTTCGTCGGTTTTATAGATCAAGGGCCAGCGGGATAGCGTTTCCTCAGGGAAAACCAGCCGCATGTCAATGAAATAATTCTCGCTGATCACATTCAGAACATTTTCACTCATCAGAATATAATCCAGACTTTGTGAAGAGATCCGGGTCAACAGGTAAGTGGCAGTTTGTTCATCCATGAAACCCATCTTGATAGATTCAATATCCAGATAGGGAAATTCATCCAGGAAGGTCCTGCCCTCCAGCTGCCCGTCATGGGTCAGCTCTTGGTCGATCATGGCCAGGCCCTCTTGCGTGATCTGCAGATTTAGGGCGGTACCGGAAAGAATGGTGTCCTGATTGGATGCGAAGACAGCATTGCAAATGAACCAAATGAAAAATACCACGGCGATGGCAATGAAGAGAACATGCTTGTAATAGATCCAAAGATGTTCTATTTTTTGCCCCCAGGGCAGAGGTGCCAGGGTCTGCTTCAGTTCTTTCATGTGGTTTTTGAGACGCTCTATCATAATATTGTCCTTTCTTTGGATCATTCCGGCTCGTCCATGCACAGGATCTGCCGCCGGTATTCGGTGGGACTGTAGCCGGAAAATTGCTTGAAGTTAATAAAGAAGCGGTTGCGGCTTTGATAGCCCAGCTTTTTGGAGATATCACTGATGCGGATATTGGTGGCCAAGAGCTCTGCGGCCTTCTGCATACGGACCCTTGTCAGATAATCGATAAAGTTCATGCCGGTCTTCTGCTTGAAAAAACGGCTGAAATAGGCAGGAGACAGGAATACCGCATCTGCTACCTCTTCCCGGGTCAGATCCCGGTCATAGTGGGCTTGAATATAGGCCTTGGCTTTTTGGATCAGGATATCGCCATCCGGTGCCGCAGGCGGAAGCTCCTTTTGGGGGAGCCGGAGCTCCTGGGGCGGAGCAAGGACAGTCAGATCCCGGATGCTGCGGAAGGTTTTTGGTATCTTGAACTCACAGGAAAAATGGAGCAGATGGTACAAAACATTGTCAAGCAGCTCCACAGAAAAGTCCGGAGGTCCGCTGGTGGAGAGAACGACGAAATAATAGCGCATCCCGCTGCGGAACAGATGAAAGCACTGGTAATCTGTAAGGGTCCTGCGGATGCCGTCCAGCAAGGAGGCAGTCAGCTTCTCACGACCATATTTCCAGCGAGTCAGCACCTCGCTTTTTTTGAGGGTAACGGTCATCAGACAGCCTGCGTAATCCGAAGGAGAGCCGGACAGGGGAAGGACGGCAAAGCGCCGCTCCAATTCCTCCGGCTGGGTGATCATACCGCCTACCAGATCGGAGAAAAAGAACTGAATATCTTCTTCCGTGAATTCCATATCAATACTCAGCGTATCCAGTGTTTCCTTGGCCTGGAGCAGTTGGGTGTGCAGCTCCTGGAAATTCAGTGGCTTCATCAGAAACTGAGAAACGCCGTAGCGGATGGTTTTTCGGGCTTGCTCAAAGTCCGCATAGCCGCTGATCACCAGCAGCCGGGTACCCGGATAAGTATCGCAGATACGGTGCAGAAGGGAGAGGGTGTCATCGGCGGCAGCGGTCACATCAGCGATGACAATATTTACGGGATTGTTATCAAGGAAGTGCCGGGCATCGGCTGCACAGGAGAAGATAGCTTCGATTTTGAATTCATGCATGGTTCGCTGGATATAGCCACTGACAGCCATGCGGGTAATATCCTCGCCGCTGATGACGATCACGGAGTACATGACAAGCCCTCCTATGTAAGAGATACTGGCAGTGTAGCATATTTGGACATGGGTTTCAAGAAAGAAATTGTAAATTATCGGTACAAAGCATACAAAAAAATACAAGGGCCCGTACAATCCGATACCCGAAAGGATCATGTGCAGATACGAGCGGGTGACACGCAGTTTGGACGAGCAGTACAGTTGTCTAGGGAAACAGCTTACAAAAAATGAAAAAAGCATAAAAAAGTGCTTGCAGTTTTCGGATGTCATGGTACTATGTAATTAAAGACAGAAGCGCTGCTACGGGAGGGACTTGTATGGTGGATTTTGATGCCTTCTATGACGTTTCCGGACAAATTGAACGCGCCCGCCGGATCAATCAGCGGATCATTGACCTGCACCGCAAGGATATTGACGAGAATTTTCGCCCTGTGGGAGAAAAGTGGCTGATCGGCGGTTCCGATCCGGAAAAGGGCGGTGGAGAAGAGTGGTTTTATCTGTGCCAAGCCTTCTGGAACTATGATGAAGGTTTCGCAGAGTTAACGGATAAGATCCGGCCGCACTTTGAACTAATGACCGGCTTCGGCCCTTTCACACCGTTTTTTGCCACGCTGGCTCTGGTGCGTAATCAGCAGGCATTGACACAAGCACTGATCGCCGATATGGAAGCATACGTCCTAAAATATATGGACGTAAACATGAGCGAGGAAAGCGACTTCATTGGGGTGAACGACAACACGCCTTCTATGATCGCGGCAGGACTGATCCTGGCTGGAGAATATTTTGGCCGTCAAGAATGGGTGGATCGGGGAAAGGAACGTGTTCGCTCCCTGCGCGCCCTGCTGGACCGCCGGGGCTTCCTCAGCGAGTACAACAGCTTGACCTATACACCACTGACGATCTATGGCATGGCGGCCATCGTCAACTATGCAAAGGACGAGGAGGCCGTAGCGCTGGCACTGGAGCAGGAAACGCGGATCTGGCACAGGACCCTGTCCATGACCCATCTGGCTACCTGCCAGAATGCAGGCCCCTACGCCCGGGCCTATCATGTGGATAAGCTGGCGATGACCCATCACCTCCGCTGCCTGCTCTATGCCCTGCTGGGAGAGGCCTGCAAGATCAACCCTGTCAATACGATCTTTGCGCAAGGGTATGATTTTCCCGGAAACTACCATGACGGTAACTATTACTGGCAAATTATCAATGCCTTTGTTGCGAATATGGTCTATCACTGCCCGAAGGAGTATGTGGAAGCGCTGTTTGCAAGGCGGTATCCTTACATCGTCCGGGGGACGGCGGAAACCTCTTCTGCCGCAGACAATCACCTGATCAAACCCTTCAGCGGTTTCATCGGCAGCAAGGAGAATGTTTTGCGTGATCCATTTGAAGAGCTGGCACAGCAGGATGACTGCTATGAGTACAGTGCCGGCGTGATCGACATTTACTCGTACATAGACAAAGACTTCTCCATTGGTACTGCCTCCCGGGACTGGCATAACGGCGTTCAGTCCGACGGTTTTACACTGCTGTATGCAGCCTGTGAGCAGGCTACCTGCCAGGAAGAGGTCGGCACAGTGTTCGCCAACTACACCCTCAACGGCTCCGACTGTCTGGGCAATGACCTGGGCCGAAAGATCGCCTTCCAGCATGAATCCAGCGCGATGGTGCTGTACCATCCGAAATATTTGGCCGCTCCTGTTACGGAGGCAGCCTTAAAGCTGGTATTTGGTAACAATAGGATGATCCGCAAGGTCATGGTAGGTACCCAGACTCCGGATATCCGCAGGGACGGACTGCTGTATCGCACCAGGCAATTGGAACCGGTGTTTGTGGAAGCGGCGAACCTGTATATGATGTTCGTGCCGCTGGTAGCCCAGGAAGACCGGGAAGATGCTTTTCTGGAGTTGTGCAATCACGACGGCAATATGATAATCGGCATCTATAACTACCGTGGGGAGCCGAAGACCTATGCCCGCAAGGGCCTGTGTCTGCTCAGCAACGGCTTTGTGTGCGAAGTGAAAAAACGCACCGAATATGAAAGCTTGGAAGCCTTCGCACAGACAATGGGGCATTTCCGGGTGACCGAAACACGCCGGTCCAACATCCATACCCGGTATACGGTGGAACGGGATTGCCGGTATCAAAATAGGCAGCTGGAGCTTGCCTGCAGCTACAGTGTGCTGACAGACGGCATCAAATATATGTCGGTAAACGGCAAATGCCTGCCTCAAACAGACTTTGCCATGGAATACATAGGAGGTTAACATCATGAGAATGAACGCCGAAACCCAGCGCAAGCGCATTCGGAATCTGAACGAGGCAGCAGAGGCCACCAAGAGCTGCTTTCACAAGCTTCGTATCCGGGATTATCTGCCCGGACAGGTCATTTATAATCTTGACCGCTGCCCGGAGGGTGCGGATGCTACGCCCACAGAGTACGATGAGAATCTGCTGAAAGAATATCAGAAACGTGGCTTCGATCTGATCCAGATCCACACAGACTGGATGGATACCTACCGCCAGCACGGCGCGGACAAATTCTCTGCCATCCATCCAGAAGGTATGAAGAAATTCGTAGATCTGTGCCACAAGTACGGCATAAAGATCATTGCGTATGCCTCCTCCACCTTCTTCTGGGCCAAGGATCCCGATTTTAAAGAGGAATTTGCCAGGATGGATGCCTATCTGCGGGGCGGCACCATGAATCTGCGGATCAACTGGTCCGGCAGCCCCGAATGGCGGGAGTATGTGTGGAACAAGACCATGGATATGCTGGAAGAATACGGCTTTGACGGTCTGTATAATGACATGGGCCACGATGCTTTCCTGAAAAACTACATGGAGGAGCTGGAGCGCACCGGCTTCTGCTCCGGAGAGACCATGAAGGAGCTCCCCTATGAGCAGGAGGTAGAAGATTTTCTGGCGCTGTACTACGAGGAAATGAAGCGCCGGGGCATGATCTACAAGGTCCATATCGGCAACTATCTGGCGCCCAATACCAAGGAAAAGGTCTATGACTATCTGTATGTAGCCGAGGGCTCCCGGTCGCTTGAGGGCGTGATCGAAAACTGTAAGCATATGCAGCCTTACCTGGTGCCTGCCTTTGACCGCCGCGTTTGTGAGATCAAGGATCCCGATACCGTCTATGCCTGCTGCATTCCCTTCGTCCAGTTCCCGCTGCTGTATCACGGCCGCCCCATCACCCATTGCGGCTGGAGCACCGATCTGGAATACTTCGACTCCCAGGAATTTGACGGCAAGCTGCTGACCCATGATGCAATGGCTGTCAAGCACTTGAAGGAGCATCCCGGCGAATATACCTACTCGGAATGGTCCGAGATCCCGGACGATCCCATGGAGTTTGACCGCTGCAGCCACTATCTGGCTCTGTATAAGCCCATGGTCACCGATGGCAGCGTGGCAAGAATGGAAGTAAGAGATTGTGATTTTATCACTTCCTCTATCCCGGAGAAGGTATACATCTCCTTGTTTACCAATGAAGAGCAGTATATGGTCGTTTCCAATCTGACGGAGGAGCCCTATGAAGTTACCCTGGCCGACAGTTGGGAAAACCGGGAAACCGGGGAGACGGGAAAGGCCTTTACGGTGCCCGTAGGCGAGATCCTGTTCCTGCGTAAGGTGTAAATATTTGGCCCCGGCTGCATTTGCAGCCGGGGCAGAAGACTATGGAGGGTAGATATGATTTACGACCGTTATTTCCAAATGGTATGTGATAAGCTTTCCAAGGCGGTAAAGATCTACAGCACGCTGGCCTACCGCAAGCTTGGCTGCCTGGAGGACTGCAAAGGGCTGCGGACACAGGAGCATTTACGCTGCCCACCGGAAGAGGGACTGACGGCTCTGGAGGGCGGCAGTACCTGGGGCGGCGAATACGGGAACCTTTGGGTCGTGGGTCAGGCACGCTTCCCGGAGGCGGTGAAAGGCAAAGTGTATCTGCTGCCGGATACCGGTGCTGCGGAAACGCTGTGCTTTGTAAACGGAAAACCCAACGGCATTATCAACAGCAAGGGAGAATCCATCGTGGAGGGCCTGCACAGTGCCTCCTTCCTGTGCCAGGATCCGGCGGCAGGTACCAGCATCCCGGTGGCGTTGGAATGCTATGCCTGGCACTATACCTCCGGATTGATGCCTTATGATGAGTATGGCTGTCCCGGTCCCAGACCCGGGGAATTTGACAAGGTCTACCGGGGAGTGGACATTGGGTTGCTGGACGAGGAGGTCTATGGCTTCCTTTTTGATCTGGATCTGGCGCTGCAGCTGGCGGAGGCGTCCGAACCTCATTCCGGGGCTTATTCCCAGGCGGCAAGCATTCTGCAGCAGGTGCTTGCGGCGCTGGTGCAGTATCCGGCGGATTATGCAGAAAGTCAGTGGCGGGCATCTGTACGCAAGTGCCGGGAGCTGCTGGCACCGCTGTTTACCAAAACGCAGCAGACCCAGGAGCATGGATATATCGGTATTGTGGGTCACTCCCATATGGATACGGCTTGGCGTTGGCCGGTCAGTGAAACCATCCGCAAATGCGCCAGAACCTATGCCAATGTACTGACGTTGATGGATCAGGATCCGGAGTATAAGTTTATCCAGTCCAGCGCCTTGCATGTGGACTGGATGCGAAGGTTCTACCCCGATATTTTTGAAGGTATCGTCAAACGGACTGCCGAGGGGCGGTATGATCCCAACGGCGGTGTATGGGTGGAGTGCGACTGCAATCTGACCTCCGGTGAGCTTATGGCCCGGCAGTTTCTATATGGTCAACGGTTTACCCGCAAGTTTTTGAACTACACGGCAGACTGTTTCTGGCTGCCGGATACCTTTGGCTACAGCGCTGCGATCCCACAGATCATGCAGCTGAGCGGCGTGAAGTATTTTTACACCACCAAGCTGGCTTGGGGTGACCTGAACACCTTCCCCCGGGATCTGTTCTACTGGCGGGGCATGGACGGCACACAGGTGCTGACCCATCTGAATATTATGCACTGCCGCCCGGATGTACGGTCTTTGAAAGAGGCGCTGAAAACCGCGAAGGATCCTGCTATGTTCAATGGCAAGCTGGTAGCCTTCGGCTTCGGTGACGGCGGCGGCGGACCCACCGCCGGCATGCTGGAGGATGCAGCCAGAGTGCGGCGTATGCCCGGCGTGCCTAAAGTCGAGTATGTGACGGCCGGAGAATTCATGCACAAGGCAGAGCAGGAGGCTAAGGAGCTGGCGGTGTATGACGGTGAGCTGTATGTAGAATTCCACCGGGGTACGCTGACCATGATGCATGATATCAAGCGGAACAACCGCCGCTGTGAGTTCGCGCTGCACGCCATGGATCTAATGAATGTACTGACCGGCACAGAGGATAAGGAGCGGACGGACGAACTGTATAAGACGCTGCTGCTCAATCAGTTCCACGATATTCTGCCCGGTACTTCCATCGAGTCGGTGAATATGCTGGCACGGCAGGAGGTCACCCAGACCATCCGGGAGGCGGAGAAGATCACAGCTCAGGGGATGAAGCTGCTGACCGATGGATGCGAAGGGGCGGTGACGGTGTTGAATCCGGCACCATACCCCAGAAATTCCTTCCGGGCAGAGGGAACGCTGGTCTTTGCAGATGCGCAGAGTCAGTGCTATACGGATGTGACCGGAAGAGAGGCCACTGTGGTGGTTTGCGGTCAGATTCCGGCCTATGGAAGTCTGGTGCTGCATCCGGCGCAGCCGGAGCAGTCCGGAGACGGACCATTTGCCTATGACGGTCAGGTTTTGGATACACCCTACTATCGGGTCGTATTCCGGGAAGATGGTGCCATTGCGTCGCTGTGGGATAAGTGCAGCCGCAGGGAAGTGGCATCCACGGATGGACTGAATGTATTTACCATGGGCGAGGATATCCCGCTGGAGTGGGACAACTGGAATATCGACTTCGATCAGGAAAAGAAAATGAAGGCCGATATGCGTCTGGAGCGCAGGGAAGTGGCGGCAAAGGGTGCGCTCGCCATGGTTTTGCGAAGTGTTTTCCGATTGGGCGACCGCAGCTGCTTGCAGCAGGATATGATCTTCTACGCACAGGAAAGACGCATTGACTTCCATACCTTGATCGACTGGCAGGATACCCACAAGCTGCTGAAAGCGGAGTTTGATCTGGACGTGTTTGCACCCTCCATGCGCAATGAGATCCAATTTGGCCATATGGAGCGGCCTTTGACCCGGAACAACAGCTGGGAAGCGGCTATGTTTGAAGTGGCAAACCATAAGTGGACGGATGTTTCCGAAAACCGCTACGGTGTAGCGCTGCTCAACGACTGCAAGTACGGTATTTCCGGAATCCGGACAGAGGCGGGAGGTACCCGTCTGGGATTGACACTGATGAAATCCGGCACAAAGCCCGACAATACCGGAGATAAGGGCCTGCATGAGTTGTGTTATGTCCTGTTGCCTCACGAGGGAGCTTTCTGTGCATCGGAGGTAGTCAGCCAGGGTTATTTGCTGAATGTGCCGGTGGTAATGGCTGACGGCTGCGCCGAGATCCGGCCGGTTGCGTGGGTGGATGTGGACAATGTGGTGATCGAAACCGTCAAACCCGCGGAGGATCACGCCGATGGCTATGTGGTTCGCTTGTATGAGGCTGAGCGTAGCAAGACAGCCTGCAAGCTGCGGCTGCGGGGAGCAAAGCGGGTATTTGTGACCAATATTCTGGAGGATGTTTTGGAAGAGCTGGAGTTGGATGGGGATTCTGTAGAGCTGCAGTTCCATCCCTTCGAGATCAAAACACTTTTGGTGCGGCGCTGAATGCAAACAAAGAACGGTAAATTGGAATTTATCCTGCAGGCCATTCGTAGGGCGGGGACGTACCCCCGCCCTACAGCCTCTTACAAAAACTGTATGACAAACTGAAATTTGTATTGATTGGGTATGGAGTGAAGGGGAAATATTTTTGCGGTTTTGGCAAATTGCCTATTGCATTTTGAACGCGGTGCGCTTATAATGTTTGCCAATGAGCGATGCAGTCATGCACGTGATAAAATCGGGCGAAAATGCCGGGTTGAAAGAATTGGGGGTGGCTGTTTCGCTTAACAGAATCCATATAAAACTTTAAAGGAGCAAACACGATGGAAAAGGTAAAGCTTGGCGTTGTGGGTCTGATCCGGGGCGCGTATGTGGTGTCCGAAGTGGTTGGTGAGAAGAATGTGGAAATTACAGCCATCTGTGATAAAAATCCTAAGGTTCTTGCAGAGGCTGCAGAGCGTTTGCAAAAAGCCGGCGCGGAGCATGTAGTCTGCTATGATGACTACGATACCATGCTGGCCGAGGCGGATATCGATGCCGTATATGTGGTGACCTATGCAAACGCCCATGTGCCCTTCGCACTGAAGGCGCTGGAGGCCGGCAAGCATGTCCTGGCAGAGATCCCTACGGTGGCATCTCTGGAAGAGGCAAAGCAGATCAAGGCTGCGGTGCAGGCCCATCCGGAGCTGAAGTATATGAGTGCGGAAAACTGCTGCTACTGGGGCTTTATCCAGGCGTGGAAGAAGATGTTTGATGCCGGTAAATTCGGCCAGGCGGTGTATGCTGAGTCGGAATATGTTCATACCAGTGCGTTGGAGGACATCAAACCTTATGAGGATCCGAACCACTGGCGCCGTTATCTGAACGCCATCAAGTACCTGACCCACAATCTGGGACCGCTGCTGTATGTGATGGATGATGAAGTGGTCAGTGTGTCCTGCATGGCACCGGATGTGCAGTGGAATCCTTACAAGTGTGACAAGGAAAACGGGGTTGCGATCTTCAAGACCGCCAAGGGCGCGGTGATCCGGATCCTGATCTGCTTTGGCGCCTACACCAAGAACGGGCACCGCTTCCGCATCATCGGAACGAAGGGGACCATCGAGACTGGTTTCGACCAGACGACCCATTCCTTTGCATGTTTTGATGATATTCCCGGCAGTAAGAGCCAGTATATTGATATCCCCATCAACGATGTATCCTTCGGCATCGCCGGCGGTCATGGCGGCGCGGACAAGAAGATGGTGATGGATTTTATCCAGTGCATCATCGAGGACAAACAGCCTGAGTTGGATGTGGATGCGGGCATCAAGATGTCCCTGCCTGGCATCATCGCCAGCGACTCCTCTGTGCGTGGCGGCGAAGTACTGGAGATCCCCAAGGTCTGATAGAAAAAAGGCAGCAGCCAAAATGGCTGCTGCCTTTGCAGTTGTCAAAAAACATACTCCCTACAAGGATAGAGCAGCAGGGGGGAATAAGAACGAAGGGTTATGATACTTTCTGTCCGGCCAGAAAGTATCCAAAGAGCCGCCGGGGACCTTTGGTATGGTCCCCCGACTCCCCAGACGACCAAAGGGGAAAGCGGACCGGTGATGTGTGATCAAGGTTTTTCTCCGCTTTCCCCTTTGGAATCCCCTTTGGGGCTTTTGTGAAGAAAGGTATTCTTTTGTAAAACCAGCTTCTTTGAAAGACTTCCTACAAAGATAGAGCAGCAGGGGGGAATAAGAACGAAGGGTTATGATACTTTCTGTCCGGCCAGAAAGTATCCAAAGAGCCGCCGGGGGCCTTTCGTATGGTCCCCGGACTCCCCAGACGAACAAAGGGGGAAGCGGGCCGGGGATGTGTGATCAAGGCTTTCCGCCGCTTTCCCCTTTGGAATCCCCTTTGGGGCTTTTGTGAAGATAGGTATTCTTTCGGAAAGCCACTTCTTTGAAAGACTCCCTACAAGGATAGGGTAACAGGGGGAAATAAGAACGAAGGGTTATGATACTTTCTGTCCGGCCAGAAAGTATCCAAAGAGCCGCCGGGGACCTTTCGTATGGTCCCCGGACTCCCCAGACGAACAAAGGGGGAAGCGGGCCGGGGATGTGTGATCAAGGCTTTCCG
>JAZUQE010000132.1:0-13375 GCA_045605575.1 Faecousia sp.
ACTTTTCCATTATGTAATCCTCCAAGATTTTTATATTCGCACATATGTCACAAGTTCCCGATTGCCACACTCTGTTATATCGTTTTATCAGATTTTCCTTCCCTTGCTTTTGCCCTTATGGGGTGTCGTAGACAAGGTAAACATAAGTGAAATCGTATAATGGGATAAGGTGAGCAAACTACGAAAAACCATTGATTTGCAACGGTTTCGGAGGATTTTGTTAATGCCCTATGGAGGGTAATAACAGCATTAGATTTTTACAAATTCAAATTGGAATTTGTCAAATCAAGCTAAAGTGCTTGGCAATTATATTACAGACTTCTTCTCTTGTATCTTCTTGTGTATCTTGTCGGACTACCGTAAAGAAACCACTATTGACATATTCATCATAGTGCTTTTGACTATTGATAAGTGCCAGCCCTTGCCTGTAATTTTCCATAACAGTTTCGGAATCTTCACAACTCTCAATTACATTGAGAAGAAATTGCTTTTCTGGGTCGCTTCGGTCAAAGAAGCGCTCAACACTCATAGATTGGGGCGAAAGCATAACAACCACATGATTGTAATCTGATATTTCTTTTAGTATATCAACAGAAATATTAGTATCAACAATAACTCTTCTGTTCTGAGATATCGAAATGAGTTCTGCAACTTCAAACTCTGCCGCTTCTCTTGCTGTGCCATAAATCCAACGCTCATACTCCTCAGGTGCCCGAGTAACAAACTCCTTCCAATCGGTTAGAGTTTTCATAAAGCAAATATCAGGTTGAGCATCTGGCGTTGCTACAATATCCGACACCTTAGAGTGATAGTTTTCTCCGCAGAAAATCATGCCATATCGGTCAGCAAGCATTTTTACTGTGGTCGACTTTCCTGCATAGGCTGTGCCTGTAATGAAATACACATTTTTGAGATAATGTTTTAGGATGTTGTTCTCAATTTTCATTTGCTATCTTACCTCAGTCAAATTCTTATTTATCGGTTCATATGAGTTATTTTATCATGCGGCTGCAATATATACAAGAACAGTCCCGGCAGACAATCCTGCCGGGACTGGAACTGTTTTACGAGCACCCGCCATTCACCGGGACTTTTTTGTCAAATCTTCAACTGCCCGTCCTGGACAGCCAGTTCGCCTTCCAGGATCACCGTTTTGACCCGCACCGTATCATCGATGAGGATCAGATTGGCGGTCTTGCCGGGAGCCAGGCTGCCCACCCGGTTGTCAATACCCAGCAGTTTCGCGGGGTTCAAGGTGGCCATGCGGATGGCATGGCACAGGCCGTAACCGGTGTGCACCATCATATTGCGCACAGCATTTTCCAATGTCATCCGGCTGCCGGCCAGCCAGCCCCGGTAGTCGTAGTTCAAGTCGGAGCCGTACCAGATGCCGTCTGCCTCGTTGTTGAGAAATTTGTCCTTGGAGGCGTAGGAGTCCGTGATCAGGCAGATCTTCTCTACACCCTTGGTGCGCACGATCATCTTGATCAGATCCGGTACTACATGTACGCCGCTCTCATCACAGATCAGCTCGGCATACATATCGGGATTGTACAGGGTGTACTGGTCGCAGCCTGCGCCGGGGGTGCCTTGAGCGCGGCCTTTGGATTGGCCGGAGTCACCGATATGGGTCTGAACCTTTACCCCCAGATGTGCCACCTTCCGGCAATCCTCTGCACTGGCGCGGGAATGGCCAAGGGCAAAGATGGCGTTGGGAAATTGCTCTTTTACATCGGTCATAAAGCCTGCAATGCCGGGCCGGGCCGGGTCGATGGCCCAGATCCGCGCCATTTCTCCCAAACCGTCCAGCAGGGGTGCATATTCCTCCCGGGTGATATCGCCCTGCCATTTGATGTACTTCTGATTGCTGCCCACGCCGTTCATATAGGGACCTTCCATGTACAGGCCGTCCATGATCTTGCCTGCGCCGTGTTTGGAGGCTTCCCGGACCTTTTGGGCACCTTCCAGCATCTGCTCTAAGGTCAGACTGCAGTAGAAGGTGGGCAGGACTGTGGTCTGTCCATGGAGAATGAAGTGCTTGCAGCACTTTAAAGGTTCCTCGAAAAACATGTCGTCCGCGGAGCCGTGGTTATGGATATCGATGAGGCCGGGAGCGGTATACAGGCCTTTGGCATCGAGGATCTCCGCATCCGCCGGGATCTGCACCTTATCTGCCCGGTCAGCCTGCAGGATCTTGCCGTTTTCATAGGTAAGGGCACCGTCAAAGATGATGCCGTCTTCCAGAATCAGTTTGGTGTTGACAATGGCTTTCATTGCGCATGCTCCTTTTAAAAAAGCCGCCCCGGGGGAATTTTGCCGGGGCGGCAATGTGTTAAAATGCGATCAGATCCATGGGCTCAATGGGCCGGGCCATCTCTTCACTGACGTAGATCGTACCCTTGGTCAGCTGGAACAGGGAAGCGGGAACTTCCTTGCAAACGGGTCCATACAGCTGCAGGCGGGAGATCATACGCTCCCAGGAACTGTAACCGCCCAGGTAACCTAGGTCATGGCGCTCCAGGTGGTCACGGGCGTGCATCACATCCCGGGGGCCGATGGAAACAGAATACCGTGGCGTATGGTACAGGTCACCGGAGCCGAAAGCACCGGAATTCTGCACGATGGTCAGACGGTGGTTGTCTACAAAGCCTGCGGGCAGCTGCATGAACTCTTCCAGTGTATCGGCCGCGAATTTTTTGGTGTCCGGATCAATGAAAGCGGTATGACCGATCCAGCCGGTAGCGGAGATGATCAGATCTGCACCGCCGTCGCCGGTCTCATCGATCAAGTCGGAGTAGTAGCCGATGTTTTCGTTGGTGTAGTAGTGCATCTGCTTCAGAGGAGGACGCAGATCTTCCCGGAAGCTCAGATAGAACTCCCGCATGAAGTGACCGCCCAGAGAGATGCCGTAGGTGATGGGTGCTACATTGCCGGCTTCATCGGCCCATTCATCCATGCAGAATGCGTGGATGTTCCGGCCGGAAACATTGAACCGATTGCACATCTCTACCGCGGCAACATATACATTCCGCCAGGAGTTGGGGAAGACGATAACGGTTTTCTTGTCTTCCACATCGGAGCGATAGATCCAGTCAAACAGCTCGCAGGTAATGGCACTGCAGGGATGGGGGACCACACGGATGGAGTAACCGTTTTCGTTGGTGATCTCCATATCCTCCCGGCGTATGTTCCTGCAGCGCTCCAGAACCTCCTTGTCCTGGGTGGGCAGCCAGGCTGCGGGCGCAAAATCAAACAAAGAACGATTCATATCTTTCCCTCCTTAGCCTTCCTTGGCAGCAATCTCATCCAGCTTTTCCTGCAGCCAGTCCACATCGGCCTGATAGCTGCCGGGGGCAGCTACTTCATAGGTGGTATAGCAGGTGCCGGGGAACAGGCGGAACATAGAGCCGGGATTTCTGGGATCGATGGGGCCCATCAGCGCCAGCTTTAATGGATACTTCTGCAGGGAGGGACTTCCACCGCAGGCAGACAGATACTCCACGTTGATGCGCTCCTTGGCGGCTGCCAGATCCTTGGGACCTACGGTGACAGCGCAGGGAGGCACATTGCCAATGTCACCGGAGCAGCCAAACATACCCCGCAGGGAATCAAAGGCGATATTTTCCATCATGGGAGTTACGTACCGGGAGCCCATACGCAGGAACTCCTCCATCGTCTCGGCAGGATAGCTTTCGGGGTCAATAGCACCGATGCCGCCGGACCAGCTTAAGGTGGTATACGCCACATCCGCGCCGCCCTCGGCCGCGATCAGATCAGAATAGCTGTCGATATTCTCCTTGGTCCAGAAGTGGATCTGCTCCATGGGCATGCGAAGATCCGCATCCAGCCGCTGGTAGAAGTAACGCATAAAATGACCGCTGCGGCTGTAAGGACTGTTCCAGGGAGCTACATCGCCTTTTTCGTTTGCGTACTCATACAAGAAAAATACATGTACATTCCGGCAGCTGACATGGTACTTATTCAGAGCCTCCGTCACGCTGATGAACACCGCGTTCTCGGGAGAGGGCAGGATGATGACCAGTTTTTTGTCGGCTACATCGGACATGCGAATGCGCTGATACAGGTCAGTGGCGAAATAGTTATGTACATCGCACACGATCTTCAGCTCAAACTCGGGGTTTTCAAAGTTCTTTCCCTCAAGTCCCAGGATGTCGCTCATGCCAACCTTGTTCAGCATCTCCCGGTCCCGGAAGGGAAGCCATTCTGCGGGTTCAAACTCAAACTTGTTGATAAACGCCATATGGCACACGCCTCCTTAATATTTGACGGAATCTGCCAAATCTGCTTCTTCCGTTCAGTAATTTTCTAACTTATAGGGTAGCATATATTTTTGTTGTTTTCTACACAAATTTATCTGATTAACCATGCTTTTTCAACATTTCTTTTTTACTTTCAAAAAAGGAAGAGAGATATATGCTGTTACTGCCTCTGCAGGGCTTCCAGAATCCGAGCGGCAGAATCCAGCACCAGGTGAGGCTTGTCGGCAGAAGCGGTCAGAATTTCCGGCGTAGTTTCACCGGACATGACCAGAACGCCGGTTATGCCCGCATTGAGGCCGCACTTGACATCGGTATAGATCCGGTCACCAATGACGCAGGTTTGCTCTTTTGCGATCCCCATCCGCTCCATGGCCAGCTCCGGCATCAGCGGACTGGGCTTGCCGATGACCACCGGACGTTTGCCGGTAGCGTTAAAGAGCATCTGACATACACTGCCGCAATCCGGTACGCTGCCGAATTCCGTGGGGCAGACCAGGTCGGGATTGGTAGCGATGTAAGGGATCTCCCGGGTCAGAAGCAGATAGCTTATGTCGTGGAGCTTCCGGAAGGTCAGCTCTGTATCAAAGCCCATGACAATGCAATCCGTTTGGGCGGTATCCTCCGTGACGGTGAACCCTTCCATCCGAAGCTCCTGCTTCAGCGATTGCGTGCCGCAGACATAAAGGCGCTGGTTTTCGTGATGCTTATGCAGGTAGTAGGCGGTGGCCTGTGAAGAGGTGATAAAATCTTCCCGACGGGCAGAAATACCAAGCTTTTCCAGCTTGCGGATATAGTCGGCCACACTTTTAGAGGAATTATTGGTCATAAAAAGATATTTTCCCCCGGTGCGTCGGATCTGGGCCAGCAGTTCGATAGTAAAATCGAAGAGCCGGTCACCCAGATAGAGCGTGCCGTCCATATCAAAAAGATAGAGCTTCATCCCGGAAGCCAGCGTCTGCACATCCATCATAGCATCTCCTTATTGCGATATATTTTATTATAGGCAGGATGTAACCGAAAGTCAAACGCATGATTCTTGCAGCAGCGTAAAAACTAGAGAGGAACAGGAGGGAAGAAACATGAAAAAAGAAGAGGAGAAAAAGCCCGTTCCTTGGGAGGTCAGCGATCCGAAGCCGCCTGTGATCCAATCCGGGCATATGGAAAACCGGACAGCACACAAAGACCCTCAGTAAGGCAAAAAAACAGAGCCGGCCTTTCGGTCGGCTCTGTCTTCTTGGCAATTAGCCCTCGCTGCGCATCTGAGCGAAGCACTCGCTGCAGAATACGGGACGGTCGGTCTTGGGCTGGAAGGGAACCTTCGCCTCACCGCCGCAACGGGCGCAGGTAGCAGTGAAGAACTCACGGGGGCCGCGGGTAGCGTTCTTGCGAGCGTCACGGCAAGCCTTGCAGCGCTGGGGCTCGTTCTGGAAGCCGCGCTCAGCGTAGAATTCCTGCTCACCGGCGGTGAAAACGAATTCGTTGCCGCACTCTTTGCAAACTAAAGTCTTGTCTTCGTACATTTGGATTTACCTCTCTTCGGTTAGTTGATGCCCCGTGAAATTCCGAAATCTCTTATGGTCATTACCCAGGGTCTGATAGTATGGTCGAAATCTCGCCACAAAGCGCATTATACACACATGGATGGAATTTGTCAATCCTTTATGAAAATTTTTCCTCGATAATTTCTCGTTTTATGCAAAATCCCAACATTCTGCCCGCAAATTTGGCGAGGTCAGATCTGGAACTGTGCCTGCCCCTGGTAATCCAGGTGCAGATGGTCATAGGCCAGGCCTGTGACACAGCGGCCTCTGGGTGTGCGGGTCAGGAAGCCCAGCTGCATCAGGTAGGGTTCGTACACATCCTCCAAAGTGATGGCTTCCTCGCCGATGGTAGCAGCCAGTGTTTCCAGCCCCACCGGGCCACCGCCATAATTCTGGATAATGGCTGTCAGCATCCGGCGGTCGATGGGGTCGAGACCTAAGTGGTCTACCTCCAGTCGCCGCAAGGCAAGGTCGGCAGCTTCCTTGGTGATGGTGCCGTCGCCCATGACTTCTGCAAAGTCCCGGACACGGCGCAAGAAGCGGTTGGCGATCCGGGGCGTGCCGCGGCTGCGGGAGGCGATCTCCATCGCGCCCTCCGGGGCGATGGGCATACCCAAAATGGTAGCAGAACGGGTGACGATCCGGGCCAGTTCCTCCGGAGTGTACAGCTCCAAACGCAGATTTACGCCAAAGCGGTCCCGCAGAGGCGCGCTGAGCTGTCCTGCCCGGGTGGTGGCGCCGACCAGAGTGAACTTCGGCAGATCCAGACGGATGGAGTTGGCGCTGGGACCCTTGCCTACGATAATATCGATGGCAAAGTCCTCCATTGCGGGGTACAAAATTTCTTCGACGACCCGGTTCAGACGGTGTATCTCATCAATGAAGAGAATGTCCCCTGGATTCAGATTGGTCAGCAGCGCTGCCAGATCACCGGGTTTTTCGATGGCCGGGCCGGAGGTAATACGAATATTCACACCCATCTCGTTGGCAATGACACCCGCCAGTGTGGTCTTGCCCAGACCGGGAGGGCCATACAGCAGGGTGTGATCCAGAGGCTCGTTTCTGCGCCGGGCCGCCTCAATATAGACGCTCAGATTCCCCTTAGCCTTTTCCTGGCCGGTGTAATCTGCCAGCAGCTTGGGGCGCAGGCCGATTTCCCCGGCATCCTGGGGGGCAAAGGTGGGGGAAATAATAGGAGTATCCAGCTCCTGAGAAAATTCTAAACTCATTCGTTAACCTCCTGGGCGCAGTGCCCTAAAAGTCAGCCTTTCATGACCATGGCGCGAAGTGCGTAGCGCACCATTTCTTCGGTAGTTGCGTTGGGATCTACGCCCTTCAAAGCGACGTTGATCTCGGCGGGGGAGTAGCCCAGCTCCTGCAGAGCGGCCTGGGCCAGGGAAGCGGTGTTGGTTTTGACCGGCGCGGCACTGACGGTAGGACCGGAGAAATCCAGTTCTGCGCTGCTGCCTCCGATCTTGTCCTTCAGCTCCAGAATGATCCGCTGGGCGATCTTTTTACCTACGCCCTGGGCAGCGGTGAGCATTTTTTCATCGCCGGTCATAACCGCCAGGGTAAAGTTTTGAGGACCGCCTGCGGATAAGATTGCCATGGCGGCCTTGGGGCCCACGCCGTTGACGGAGGTCAGCAGTTCATAGCACCGCTGCTCTTCCTTGCTGATAAAGCCGTAGAGGTCGTATGCGTCCTCCCGGATGGATTCCGTTATAAAAAGCTTGGCTTTCTGATTCAGCTTCAGCTGGGCTGCGGTATAGGAAGTGACCCGGCAGCCGTAGCCCACGCCGCCGCAGTCGATCACAGCCAGATCCGGCTCCAATACCGTAACCTCACCGAAAACATAATAGATCATGGAGATACCTCCGTATTATATGGTATTTTTCTGCGCCTGCGCCAGCAGAGATGTTCTGGAACGGGCGTGGCACAGGGCAATGGCAATGGCATCTGCTGCATCGTCCGGCTTGGGCATCTTTTCCAGCCGCAGGAGGCGGCGGGTCATGTCCTGGACCTGATGTTTGGTGGCGTTGCCGTAACCTACCACCGCCTGCTTGACCTGCATGGGCTTATAGGCGGTCACTTCCAGACCTGCTTGCCGGATGGCCAGCAGGATCACGCCACGGCTTTGGGCGACCCCAATGCCGGTGGTGACGTTTTGCCCGAAGAACAGCTCTTCAATCGCCACGGCCTCCGGCTTGGTCTGCTCCAACAGCTTTCGCATATCTTCATATATGATCTCCAGCCGGGCAGAGAAATCCATCCCCGGCGGTGTGGTGATAGCGCCGCAGCCGACGAGTGTGCAGCTGCCGCGGCTGGCCTCCACGATCCCAAAGCCGGTGATGCCATACCCCGGATCGATGCCCAAAATCCGCACGCATATCACCTCTCGTTTTTATCATAGCACATTTGTTTTGTTTTGCCTACAACTTTTTTTATTTTCTCCCAATTGGTATTGATCGGGGAGTTTCTGTATAACGCTGTAGGGACGGCCATTGGCCGTCCGCCCAACAATTGCACCGCAATTGTTGGTATTTGTAGGGCAGGCCATTCTGTAGGGGAGGGTCTTGACCCTCCCTAATGTAACAAAACTTATCTATGTAATTTAAAAAGTAAATTACCAATTTGTTGCAAAAAACAAATCTTTTCGACCCGTAACCAAGGGAGGGTCAAGACCCTCCCCTACAAATCACGG
This sequence comes from Faecousia sp., assembly GCA_045605575.1. GTDB lineage: Bacteria > Bacillota > Clostridia > Oscillospirales > Oscillospiraceae > Faecousia. The sequence goes on from JAZUQE010000132.1 coordinate 8,523, forward strand.
AAATGCAACAGCCCGATAAACTGAAATTTACATTGCGTGGATGCAAAAAAAGTGCGCTGCTGTATGCTCGTACCTCATAAGAAAACATAGCCCCTTCATCGGGCCTTTTTCTCCGGGACTTCGTTATTTTTTCTTGTGTTACACCAAGTAGCACTGCGAAAAAATGCCTTGTCCCGAAGAAAAGATCCCAGATGAATGGCGTAGAATCCGTTTTGCCCCATAGCTTTTGGCTATGGGGCAAAATCTATGTTTTCTTATTTGGCACTCGCCTAGAGAAGCGCACTTTTTTGTATCGAATTTACTGCATCAGCTTACACACCAAGGCCGTGTAGGCTGCGGGATCTTCCAGCGGCAGGTCGGCCATCAACTGTGCCTGGCAGCACAGCAGCTGGGCATAATCCTTGGCCTTTAAAGGATCCTCGGTCATAGCCTTGTGCAGCGCCTTGACAGCATCGTGCTCCATGTTCAGCTCCAGGATCCGGCCTACAGGGAAGGCAAATTCGGGGTTGACCCGCTTCATATACTTCTCCATCTCAAAGCTCATACCGCTGTCCGGGGTCATGCACACCGGATGATTGCCTAGATTGGCGGAAAGCCGGACTTCCTTGACCTGTTCTCCCAAGCTTTCCTTGACAAAGGTCAGGAAACCCTTCATCTCTTCGGCCTTGGCTTCCGCTTCCTTCTTCTCGTCCTCGGTCTGCAGACCCAGATCCTCGGAAGACACGTTGCAGAACTTTTTGTCGGCATAGGTCATCAGACTCTGGGGTACAAACTCGTCCACCTCGTCGGTAAACAGCAGCACATCATAGCCACGCCCTGCCAAGGTTTCCACCTGGGGCAGCTTTGCCAGACGGTCCTTGTTGTCGCCGGGAGCAAAGTAGATCTTATCCTGGCCCTCGGGCATGGCATCTACATACTCCTTCAGAGTGATTAGCTTGCCCTGCTTGTGGGAGAAGAACATCAGCAGATCCTGGGTAGCTTCCTTGTTGGCACCGTACTGAGCTACAGCGCCGTACTTCAGCTGGCGGCCGAAGGCGGCATAGAAGCTTTCATAAACTTCCCGGTCGTTTTCCAGCATGGCGGTCAGCTCAGACTTGATCTTCCGGGCAATATTCTTGGCGATGATGGTCAGCTGGCGGTCATGCTGCAGCATTTCCCGGCTGATGTTCAGACTCAGATCCTGGCTGTCCACCACACCACGGACAAAGCTGAAATGCTCCGGCAGCAGGTCTTCGCAGTTTTCCATGATCATCACGCCGGAGGAATACAGCTGCAGACCGTTCTTGGCATCCTTGGTGTAGTAGTCATAGGGAGCCTTGGCAGGGACATAGAGCAGAGCCTTGAAAGAGACGGTGCCCTCAGCGCTGAAATGGATGGTCCGGGCAGGCTTGGTGTAGTCAAAGAACTTTTCCCGATAGAAGGTATGGTACTCCTCTTCGGAAACGTCCTTCTTATTGCGCTGCCACAGGGGAACCATGGAGTTGAGTGTCTCCAGCTCGGTGTAGCTTTCGTACTCGGGCTTATCCTCGGGGCTGTCTTCCTTCTTGCGAGACTTGCTGACCTCCATGCGGATGGGGTAGCGGATATAGTCAGAATACTTGCGGATCAGGCTGCGGAGGGTGTATTCCTCCAGAAACTGGCCGTACTGCTCCTCGTCCGAATCCTCTTTCAGGGTCATGATGATATCGGTACCTACAGTCTCACGGGTAGTTTCTTCTATGGTATAGCCGTCTGCACCATCGCTGACCCACTTCCAGGCGGTATCTTCGCCATGCTTTTTGGAAATTACTGTGATGGAGGAAGCAACCATGAAGGCAGAGTAGAAGCCTACACCGAACTGGCCGATGATATCGATATCTTCGCTTTTCTCCATATTCTGCTTGAAGCCCAGGGAGCCGGACTTGCAGATGGTACCCAGATTTTCTTCCAGCTCATCCTTGCTCATGCCGATACCGGTGTCAGAGACGGTAATGGTACGCGCATCCACATTCCGGGTGATGGTGATGGCCATGTCCTGTCGGGAGATGCCGACCTTTTCGTCTGTCAGGGCCGTATAGGCCAGCTTATCCATAGCATCGCTGGCGTTGGAAATGATCTCCCGGAGGAAGATCTCCTTATTGGTATAAATGGAGTTGATCATCAGGTCCATCAATCGCTTGGACTCTGCTTTGAACTGTTTCTTACGCATATTGTGCACCCTTTCTTAAATTAGCACTCTTTTGGTGTGAGTGCTAATATTATAGCGCACATTTCAAAAAATGCAACCCCTGACAAGAAACTTTCTCGATTTGTTCACAAATTGGTATTTATCGTGCAGAGCAATCGTAGGGACGGCCAATGGCCGTCCGCCAAACAATTGCGGTGCAATTGTTTGGATTTCCGAAGGAAATACCGAAATATCGCCTTGCGTCGATGCAATTTTTTCAAAATTGCCGGACGCCCAATGGGGAGCGACCCGACCGCCGCCGGTGGCGGAAAAAGGGAGGGGAGCGAGTGGCAGCGGTCGGCAAGATGCAAGCCCGCTTTGTCGGGCGTAGCATCTGCCGGGCACCGCAACAGGGCGTCCCTAGGGTTTGTGGGTGTGTAAAACACACCGACACACTGAAATTTACCATACTGACGAAAAACCGGGACCGTATAGCACGGTCCCGGCTGAGCGATCGGATTATTGGCGATAGTGCTCCAGAAAGTCCCCCAGTTTGTGCACGGCGTCTGTCAGAACCTCCACGCGGGGCAGGTACACCACCCGGAAATGGTCAGGCTGCTTCCAGTTGAAGCCGCTGCCAGGTATCAACAGCACCCGCTTTTCCTTGAGGAAATCCAAGGCAAACTGGCTATCGTTGGTGATGTTGAATTTCTTGACATCGATCTTGGGGAAAATATAGAATGCGGCCTTCGGTTTGACCGCGCTGATTCCGGGGATCTCATTGAGCAGTTTATACACACATTCTCGCTGGTCGTAGATCCGTCCACCGGGAACGATGTATTCATTGACGCTCTGATAACCGCCCAGAGCTGTCTGAATAATGGATTGGCCGGGCACATTAGAGCACAGACGCATGTTGGAAAGCATGTTGATGCCAGCGATATAGTCCTTTGCAATGGCCTTATTGCCGGAAAGGATCATCCAACCCACCCGGAAACCGCAGACCATATGGGACTTGCTCAAGCCGCTGAAGGTGACGCAGAACAGATCCGGTGCCAGAGACGCGGTGGAAATATGTTCCTCCCCATCCATGACCAGCCGGTCGTAGATCTCGTCGGAGAAGAGGATCAGCTCATGCTGCCGGGCAATGTCCACAATGCGCTCCAGGATCTCCTTGGGATACAGCGCGCCGGTAGGGTTGTTGGGGTTGATGATCACGATGGCCTTGGTATTGGGTGTGATCTTGCTTTCTATGTCAGCCAGATCGGGATACCAATCCGACTGCTCATCGCAGATGTAATGCACCGCCTTGCCGCCGGCTAAGTTGGTACAGGCCGTCCACAGAGGATAGTCCGGCGAGGGGATCAGCACCTCATCCCCGGTGTTGAGCAGCGCGTTCAGAGAAAGCTGGATCAACTCGCTGGCACCGTTGCCGGTAAAGATATCCTTCATAGTCACATTGGGAATATGCTTCAACTGGGCGTACTGCATCACCGCCTTGCGGGCGGCGAAAATGCCCCGGGAATCGGAATAACCCTGGGAATTGACGATATTGTCCCGCATGTCCAGGATCACTTCCTCCGGCGCGGTAAAGCCAAAAGGCGCGGGGTTGCCGATGTTGAGCTTCAGGATGTTCATGCCCTGCTCTTCCATCCGGTTGGCCTCTTCCACTACGGGCCCGCGGACATCATATAGTACATTTTCCAGTTTGTTCGCTTTGGAAAAGGTTCTCATACTTGCTTCAACTCCATTGCAAGAAAGATATATGGCGCATTATAGCACATCTTTATTAAAAATGGAAGAGCGAATCTCAAAACCGTTCAAAACGGTCATGCCGCGTTTCTGATTGATCGTAAGAAAATGCATTTTCTTCGGAAACTTATGTCTGGACAGCTCCCTGCCTCTGCGCTATACTGACTATGAGAAAAAGCACTTGCTTACCGAAAGGGAAAATGCTATGCGTTAAAAGATCGTGAACATCATCAACTTTGTACGGGGCGTTACAACATATCCGTTTTCCCCTTTGGCCGTCTGGGGAGTCCGGGGACCATACGGAAGGTCCCCGTCGGCTCTTTGGATACTTTCTGGCCGGACAGAAAGTATCATATTACCAATAAATCTTCTTTTGCGGCAAAAAGCCGATTCCGTATCCGCACTAAAAACATCACGTTGTACCCTTAGGTGTAGAGGTGCGGCGCGTCAAGTTTGCCGTCCCTACGGGTGGAAGATGCATGCCCCAACGGTAATGATCCCACGCAAAATGGCCAGAGGGGATTCCAAAGGGGAAAACGGCGTCTGTTTTGGACGAAGTAGATCCGATCCGTTTTCCCCTTTGGCCGTCTGGGGAGTCCGGGGACCATACGGAAGGTCACCGGCGGCTCTTTGGATACTTTCTGGCCGGACAGAAAGTATCATAACCCAAAGGAACATCTTTTGGGGCGAAAAGCCGATTCCGTTTCCGTGTACCCTTAGGTGTGGAGGGGGACGGAAAAGGGGAGGGTCAAGACCCTCCCCTACATTGGGATATGATGATACGGAGTGAGACGATAGGTTCGCGGACGGCCAATGGCCGTCCCTACGGGATCATAAGGAAGTGCGTGGAAAAAATCGGGACGGCGGGCGGCAGGTTGCCGCCCCTATGGGGAGCGACCCGACCCCCGCCGGTGGCGGAAAAAGGGAGGGGAGCGAGTGGCAGCGGTCGGTAAGA
>JAZUQE010000133.1:0-8332 GCA_045605575.1 Faecousia sp.
CGCCAAGCAAAAAAGGGAAGACCGCCAAATCACCGACTACTACAAGCAGATTTGTGAGGACAGCAAGAAAAAGCCTGTCTATGAGCTTATCATCGGTATCTATGGCAAGAAAGCAGACGGCACACCCATTTGCAGCAAGAATGACGGCAAGAGAATCCTGCGAGCCTTTACAGAAGACTGGGAAAGGCGAAATCCGCACTTGAAGCTCTGCGGCTTATATTATCATTGCGACGAATCTGTGGGCGTAAACGGCTCACAAGTAGGTCACGTTCATATTGACTATATTCCTGTGGGGGATGGCTTCTCCCGTGGAATGGAAACCCAAAGCTCACTATCCAGAGCATTGGAGCAGCAAGGGTTTATATCACAGGGTATCAACAATACCGCCCAAATCCAATGGGAAAGCCGAGAGAATCAATTCCTGGCAACCCTCTGCGCCCACGCTGGTTTTGAGGTGGTGCGTGGTACTGGCGGCAAGGAGCATTTGGACACGAACACCTACAAGGCACAAAAGCAGCTACAGGAATTGCAGGAGAAGACAGCAATCATGTCCCAAGAGCTTACCAAAACGGCTGAGGAACTGGAAATCGCCAAGGACGAGCTGCATACTGTTCGGGCTGAAAAAGGTTTAGTGCAGGCGGTTCAAGCAGCCTACGATGGGCCAGACCACAAAATAGAGGTGCAGTACCATCCCGAGAAAAAGAATCCCATCACAAAGCAGGTAACGCCTGCAACCGTCACAATAAAGGAAACGGACTACCAAGAACTGCGCCGCAAGGCGGAGACAAGTTCTTGGATGAAGCAAGCAATCGAGCGCCTATCAGCAATGGGGCAAAAGCTAAAAAGGGAGCTTAACCAGCGCCGTAGGGTGGCAGAATTAAACGAACAGCTTAACGATGCCAAGGCGAGGGCGAATGAAGCAGAAATTAAACTTACCTATGCAAGAGCCGAGATTTCCGACTTGCAACAACAAGCACAAGAACAGCAAGATTGGATGGAGCAACAGGTTACTCGAGATGGAAGAAGCATATGGGATTTCTTTATGGACTTCATCACCAGGGAGAGGGAACGGGATTACATAGACCACTACGAAAGAGAATAACCAAAAGCAGGTGCGTTTACGGCGCACCTGCTTATTTTTGTAGATTGGGACATATATGTGGGTCGGCGGTGGGACACGAATGTGTCGCACAAAAAACGGACGTGACCCGTTTTTGCATCCCAAACGTTCACGTCCTATGTAGGCAAACGGAGCAGAATGGACAGACTTATCCCTTTGAAAATTCAAAGGGATAAGTCCGCTACGTATAACACGTCCTAGAGGCGAGGTTTCCGTATGCATTTTTCTTTGCCACCCTGACTTGTCAATCCATTGCCTGATTGACGAACCATTTACGCATCTGCTCTGCGTGTTAACAGGTTCATCCCTGCACCGATACATAATTGTGCTATGCGTGTGCTATCCTTCGCTATTACCCAACCTTTTAAACATGATTACTCAACGGCATCTCATATTTTTCACAATGGGGCGCCGAATTGCGCTGATTTAAGCTAACAATCCGTAAGCTAGCAGCCATTATCTGCCACTGTCTGTTCTTTTACTTGCTCACCAGTATTTTTCGCAATATAAACGAGTATCAAGCAACCAAACTTGTAGGAACACAGGGTGGTGTGTTCCACACGCTTCACATTTTTTTGGAGCGGTCGGTAGACCCTGCAATTTTTATAGAGATTGCACCCAAACTCTCAATCATTCAGTTGTGTGCCTTGGGTTGCTTTAATGATGCAGCCAGCGAAAGCCAACCGCTAAATAAGTCAGTCTAAATATTATCAATAAGTCAATCACACTGGTTAAGGTCATCCGTTGGCTGCACCATTCCAAGGCTTTAATAAAATAGACTACAGAAAAACGAGTAAAAAACATTGATCACCAGCGTTGCCGGTAATCAATGTTTTTTGTTTTTATGCAATATATGTTGCTGCCCTCCCCCTCTTCTATATTTCCACTATAAAAATTATGTAAACCAACAAATTATAGAAAGGCGGGATTTTATTTATGAATTATTCCGAATACAAGGTTAACAAAATCACAAGAGGTGCTTGCGAATGCTTCTTCGCAAAGCACCACTACCTATCACAGCAAGGGAACACCTTCCGCAGCGGCTATTATTTTGGCTTGGTACATAAGGACAAGCTGATAGCTGCTGCTGTGTTCAACACAATGTCCTCACAAGTAACTGCAAAAGGGTGTTTCAACCTTGATACCAATGAACAGCAAGGGTTTTATGAAATGGGTCGATTTTCCATTGACCCCGATTACGATACCGATAACTTGGCTGCTTGGTTTCTAAAGCAGAGTATTCAGCGTTTCCGTGACGAACACGAAGTGCGAGCTTTGTTTGCCTATGCTGACCCTGCCTATGAAACTGGCGAGGTATATACGGATGCAGGATTTGCCTGCTATGGCTTGACAGCCAAGCGTAGAGACTTCTATGTGGAGCAGGACGACGGCTCGTTCATTAAACAAAACAGAGGTAAGACAAAAGATGTAAAGGGCGAATGGCGAGACAGGCCGCAAAAGGTTCGCTTCCTTTTGACCTATGACGAAGTATTGCAGACCCAATGGACTAACAATCAGTAAACTGCAGTGCCCCCAAATATTATGGATAGTTTTTGTTAAAGAGTAGTGTATTGAGAGAAAGGAAAGGAATTTGAATGACGAAAACGGAACTGAAGAAAGAGAAGCAGAAGAAGGCGGAACTGTCCAGACGGATTAGCGCAGAAATTGAATACTACCTCAAATGGGAAGGCTATACGAAAGAGCAACTTGCCACCAAGCTTGGAATGTCCCTTGCTTCCTTGTATAACAAGGTCAAGGATGTAGACAAATTTACATACAAAGAGCTTCGTCGGCTCTGCAATGTCCTCAAGTTGAGTGACGAAACAAAATTAGCCTTAATTGCATAAAAACAAGGGAAAGAGCCATAGCGGTTCTTTCCCTTATTTCTTTACAGACTTCTGATCACCAGCGTTGCCGGTTCTCAGAAGTCTGTTTATGGATTCTCCCTAAACATGGTTGTAAAGAATGTGTCCAACGTCTTGTCGTGTTGGTCTGTTACATTCTTAAAAGTATGCTGATAAACCCTTTTCAGCATATCCTCTGATGCGTGACCCATTTTCTCCTTTGCGTATCGGTTGGGGATTCCGTGCATTAACATTATGGAAGCGTAATAATGGCGTAAAGCGTGGAAGTTATATGGGAAGTTCAGCCGCTTGCTTTGGCGCTGATAAAGGCTTTCCATTCCTTTGGCTGGTTCTTTAATAACAAAACCGCTTTTGTCTTCTATTTCCTCCAGCGCGTCCATCAGCACTTGCGGAATGTGCAGCGTCCGCTTGCCCTTTTTGGTTTTGGTTGCCTTAAGTACATATTCGCCGCCATCACCTCGGACTTTGGCGTGGTTGATATTGATTTTTCTGTTTTTTAAGTCAATATCTTCCCATTGCAATCCTATGGTCTCACTTTTACGGAGACCCAAGCACACAGAGAACAGACAGTACAGATAAAGGCGAGTACCCTTTATCTTCTCCATAAATGCCTGCATTTCCTCAATGGATGGAATTTGTATATCGGGGTCTTCCTTTTGGGGAAGACTTGCATTGTTGCCTACCTCAATTCCATATTTGTTCAGAATTTTATTAAAGAACACATGAGCAGAAAGGACAGTTTTGGGGCTTCTGCCCTCGGCATACTCGCCCAACGCCTTTTGATATATGTCCTCGGTCAGCAAACCCACTCGCATATTGATAATGGACTGAAGGGCGTTGTTGCGAATGGATTTATACCCCCGAACAGTTGAGGGGGAGAGAAATTGCGTTTCGATATACAAATCAGCCAATTCACCGAGGGTCTTGTTCTCTGGCTTGGCGTGGTGCTTCCTGTCCTCAACAAATTCCCTTGCTGCCAATTCGGCAGCATTTTTTGTTTCTGCTGTAAAAGATTTTGATTTCCTCTCGCCATATTCGTCCGTATAATACGCCTTGCAACGCCAATTTCCGCTTGGGAGCTTGGTTGCTTTTGCCATAGTTCGCCACCTCATTTCTGTATTTTCCTCTATTTTACCAAGGGTAACGGCTATAGTCAATAGTTCGTGGCTGAATCCGTGGCTGTTTTCGTTCTAAAATTCAGCCACAAACCTCTAAAATGCTAGAGAGGATTCTAAAATATTAGAATTTCAAAAGTGGAAAAAGTCCTTGCGTACCAATGGTTTTTGGCAAAAATCAAGCTCCCACAGGATTTTCTGTGGGAGCTTGATTTGGAGCAGGGTACGGGAATCGAACCCGCCTTCACGGCTTGGGAAGCCGTTGTATTACCGATATACGAACCCTGCATCGGTAGGGGTATTATAGCAGACGCGGAAAGAAAATGCAAGGGGAATTTTGCCGGGGGGTGGTCATCTCAAGATGCGGCGGTAGGCCGGGGCGAGGAAGGGTCAAGGCTCTCCACTATGAGGGACGGAGGTGGGGTTGATCATAAAAAAATGAAAAACATAGTTGAAATTTGTGCGGTGATGTGATACGATATAGTTGTATCGATATGGGCGCAGTGCGCCCTTTCGGAAGTGTACCATATTTTAGGAGGAAATAGAGAATGTCCGTAATGGAAATCCTGGATAAGCGCAGTGCGTTTTCCTTTGAGGTGTTCCCCCCCAAGACCGATGCCGGCATGGAGAAGCTGTGCGGCAAGGGCGGTGTGCTGGAGCAGCTCTACACCCTGAACCCTGACTACATTTCCTGCACCTACGGCGCAGGCGGTACCAATGTAGGCAAGAATCTGGAAGTGCTGGACAAGATCGTGGCCGACGGTAAGACCACTGGCGTGACCCACTTCACCTGCATCGGCAATACCAAGGAAGGTATCAAGGATCAGCTGCAGACTTATCTGGATCATGGAATCGATCATATGCTGGCCCTGCGCGGCGACCTGCCTTTCGGCTGGACCGGCACCGGCGGTGACCTGCACTATGCGACCGAGCTGGTCAAGTTCGTCCGTCAGGAGTTTGGCGAGAAGTTTACCATCGCTGTGGCTGGCTCTCCCGAGGGCCACATTGCCTGCCGCTCCATTGAGGCTGACATCGCCTTCCTGAAGCAGAAGCAGGACAACGGCGCTGACTACATCATGACACAGCTGTGCTGGGATATGGATCAGTTCCGCTGGTGGCTGGATGCCATCCGGGCTGCCGGTATCTGGATGCCCGTGGACGTGGGTATCATGCCTATTCTGGATCAGGCGGCTACCATCAACATGGCGCTCAGCCGCAACGGCTGCGTGATGCCCAGAGCATTGTGCGAGATCATCAGCAAGAACTGGATCTTCCCGAACCCCTTCGAGAAGGAGCCCTTCGATGCAAACGCTGCTCAGAAGAAGGCAGACTTCAAGAAGGCCGGTATCGAGTATACCATCAACCAGATCGACGAGTACCGCGCCTGCGGTATCGACGGCATCCATCTGTACGCACTGAATAAGTACGAGGATGTGGCGTACATCGCTAAGGAAGCCGGCTTGCTGGACCTGATCTAAGGATCAGGCCAAGCAAGTAAGAAGCAATAGTGAAAAGGTAAGAAGTGAGGCGTCGGCTTTGCCGATGATTGGAATTCGTCGCGCAGCGACACTACACCTGTTCGCTATTACCTATTACCTTAAAAATCCGGAGGATTTATTATGCCTCATACCATTGCTGTTGCCGGTAAGGGCGGTGTGGGTAAGACCACCGTGTCCGGCATGATCATCGACTATCTGACCGGAAAGGGCGCAGGCCCTGTGCTGGTGGTGGATGCCGATGCCAACGCCAACCTCAATGAGGTCCTGGGCGTGGAAGCGGAGACCACACTGGGCACGATCCGGGAGGAAATGGCCCAGGCAGAACTGAAAAAAACCATTCCTGTCGGTATGACCAAGGCCGACTATGCCGAATTCAAGTTCAACTCTGCACTGATCGAAGAGGACGATTTTGACATGCTCATCATGGGCCGCACTCAGGGCAAGGGCTGCTACTGCTATGTCAACGGTGTGCTCAAAACCCAGATGGACAAGTATGCCAAGAACTACCGCTATGTGGTCATGGACAACGAAGCCGGACTGGAGCATGTGGCACGGGGAACATTGCCCCATGTGGACACCATGCTGCTGATCTCTGACTGCAGCCGCCGGGGTATCCAGGCGGTGGGCCGAATCGCGGAGATGATTCAGGAAATGGAACTGAAGCCCGGCCGTATGGGCTTGATCGTCAACCGCGCGCCAAACGGACAGCTGGACAAGGGTACGCTGGAGGAGATCGAGAAGCAGGGCCTGACACTTTACGGTGTGCTGCCCCACTCCGACGATATCTATCAGTGTGACTGTGATGGCACGCCTTCCAGTAAGCTGCCCGCAACCAATCCCACGAAGCAGGCACTCAAGCAGGTGCTGGGCCAGCTGGGACTGTAACCGAAGAAAGCTTACACGGTCTGCCATTGCCGGTAAGGACCGTCCGGGAGGCCGGACCCTACAGACGGTAGGCGGAGGATAGAAGCTGTTTCGGTCATTATCCAATCGTTTTTAATAAAATTAAAATATAGGGGGAACCAAACTATGTCTTTCACACCCAAGACGCAGCCCTACAGCGGTAAGATCTATGCCGTGACTCTGGGCACCGGTGACCAGGCAATCGTCATCGGCGGTCAGAATGTGCTGCCGTTCTACACCTTCGACGCTCCCATTGAGAATGCTCCCAAGGTCGGCATCGAAGTTTCCCACGCTTCCGCTTCCTGGACTGTGTCCGGCCTGGCTGAGCTGTATGCCGGCTGCCAGACCCTGGCCGATTGCGCAAAGAAGGCCGAGAGCGTTGAGGGCGTTGATTTCATCGCTCTGAACTTTGAAGCTGCCGATCCCAACGGTGCTGACCGCAGCGTGGATGACTGCGTTGCCGATGCCAAGGCGGTTGCCGAGGTCGTGACCAAGCCCATCGTTGTGCTGGGATGCAAGAACCTGGAGAAGGACGGCGAGCTGTTTGGTAAGCTGGCCGAGGCTCTGGCCGGTAAGAACGTGCTGTTCATGTCTGCCAAGAACGAGAACTACAAGACCGTCGGTGCTTCCGTCGCTCTGGCCAGCGGCCAGAAGGTCGGCGCGGAGACTGCTGACGACATCAACCTGGCCAAGCAGCTGAACATCATGCTGAAGGGCCTGAACGTGCAGCCCGAGTCCGTGGTCATGGACATCGGTACCGCTGCTGTGGGCTACGGCTACGAGTACGCTGCCTCCACCTTTGACCGCATCCGTCTGGCCGCTCTGGCCCAGTCCGATGCCGACCTGCAGATGCCCATTCTGGCTACCGCTTCTCTGGATGCCTGGTCCGTGAAGGAATCCACTGCTTCCGTGGAAGACGAGCCCGCTTGGGGCTGCCAGGAAGAGCGCGCCATCAACATGGAAGTGGCCACTGCTGCCGCTGACCTGACCGGCGGCGCCGACGCCGTGGTCATGCGTCATCCTGCCGCAATTGCAACCGTCAAGAAGTTCATCTCTGAGCTCGTCTGATCGTAAGGAGGATACATAAAATGGCATTGAAAGGTCTTGACATCTTTAAGATGTCCCCCAAGAAGAACTGTAAGGAATGCGGCAGCCCCACCTGTATGGCTTTCTGCATGAAGGTCGCTCAGGGCGCCGTGTCCATCGATAAGTGCCCCTACTTCTCCGATGAGGCAAAGGCAATGCTCAATGAGCAGACTGCTCCTCCCATGAAGACCATCGCTGTGGGCGAGCACAAGCTGGGCGGCGAGACTGTCCTGTTCCGTCACGAGAAGACTCTGGTCAACAAGAACCTGTTCGCTGTTTCCGTCTGCACCTGCATGGACGAGGCTACTGTGGATGCCAAGCTGGCTGATATGGCCAAGGTGGACTACGAGCGCATCGGCGAGCGTATGTATGTAGAAATGGTCTTTGTTGCCAACAAGCAGGCTGACCCCGCAGTGTATGCCAACCTGGTCAAGAAGGCTGTGGCTACCGGCCGTACCGTCGTCCTGGAGTGCTGGGACGTAGAGTGCGCCAAGGCTGCTCTGGAAGTGACCGGCAAGAACGCCATCCTGGACGGCGCTACCGCCGAGAACTGGGAGGCTATGAACGCTGTGGCTACTGCCGCCGGCGTGACCCTGGGTGTCTGGGCAGAGAACATCTCCGATCTGTACGACACCGTTAAGAAGCTGGAACCCGCCGGCAACAAGAATCTGATCCTGGATGTCACCGGCAAGACTGCCAAGGAGACCCTGGCCAATGCCGTTCTGGTTCGCCGTACCGCTATTG
>JAZUQE010000134.1:0-8642 GCA_045605575.1 Faecousia sp.
GGCGGCTCTGAGGCGGGAGCAGCAGCGGTCAGCGCCCCTCCCGGGCGATTTCTTTGGTTACTTTCTTGTTCGAACACAAGAAAGTAACACTCCCCAGTATAAATAACGTGAAAATAGAGGCAAAATACTCACTTCACCAAACATTTTACCATATATTTATAGTCTCTACGAGGCTCAAAGTGCCGGTCGCTGCGCGGGCCTGACTTTCTTGTCCCGGCAAGAAAGTCAGCAAAGAAGCCGGCTGGGGAGGGTTTGAATTGTGCGCTCCCGCGCACAAAAGCCACCTCCCCCGTCCCCTCCAGGCGCGCACTTACGATGGTGCACCATAGTTTCCGCTCTACAGAAATATGTACTATAAGGGGTTATCCCCGGTTCTTAAGTAATTGGAAACGGAAGTTCTTCCTTGTTTCATTAGGGTATACTTATTTGACAGACTGAGGCCGCGTTGCAAAAAGGAGCTTGCAGCGCGGCCTTGTGTTATGTCTCTTTCGGCAGGTTTTTCATAGTCAGACCAATGCGATGGCGCTTTTCGTCCACTTCCAGTACGGCTACTTTCACAATGTCCCCGACCTTTACTGCCTCACTGGGATGACGCAGGCGGCGGTTGGCGACCTGAGAAATATGCACCAGGCCGTCCTGGTGGACGCCGATATCCACAAACACACCAAAATCGATCACATTGCGCACTGTGCCGGTGAGCACCATGCCGGGCTTTAAGTCCTTCATTTCCAGTACATCCTTGCGCAGCACCGGAGGTGGCAGCTCGTCCCGGGGGTCACGGCCCGGCTTTTGCAGCTCTTTGACAATGTCCAAAAGCGTAGGCTCGCCCACACCACATTGAGCTGACAGTTCCGCAGTGCCAATTTGCTCGATCTTTTCTGTCAGACCGGAAAGAGATCCGGGAATATCCTTCGGATCGTAGCCGCACAGGCTTAGCAACTGATAAGCGGCCTGATAGGACTCCGGATGGACACCGGTATGATCCAATACCTCCTTACTTTCAGGAACTCGCAGAAAACCGGCGCACTGCTGGAATGCTTTAGGACCCAGCTTGGGTACTTTCTTCAGCTGCGCTCTGGAGGAAAATGCACCGTTTTCTTCCCGGTAGAGGACAATATTTTTGGCAGTGGCAGCACTCAAGCCGGAAACCTGCCGCAGCAGACTTTGGGATGCGGTATTCAGATCTACGCCTACGGCATTGACGCAGTCTTCCACCACAGCGCCCAGGGCGGCATCCAGCTCTTTCTGGGGGCAATCGTGCTGATACTGGCCTACACCGATGGCCTTGGGATCGATCTTTACCAGCTCAGCCAGCGGATCCTGCAGCCGCCGGGCAATGGAGACCGCGGAACGCAGATTCACATCAAAATCCGGGAATTCTTCCGCAGCCAGGGCGGAGGCGGAGTAAACAGAAGCACCTGCCTCGTTGACGATGGCATAGGAGGCTTCCGGGAAGCCCTTTAAAAGCTCTACGGTCATCGTTTCCGTTTCCCGGGAGGCAGTGCCGTTTCCGATGGCAATGTGCCGGACTGCGTAGCGTTTCATCAGTTTGCCAAGAATTTGGATCGCTTCTTCCTTTTTCTTCTGGTTGAAGGTTGGGTAGACAACTGTGGTGTCCAGGACCTTGCCGGTGCTGTCTACAACGGCGACCTTGCAGCCGTTGCGATAGCCGGGATCCAGGCCCATGGTGACAAAGCCTTTTACAGGGGGCTGCATCAGCAGAGGTTTCAGATTCAGGGCGAAATTATGGATGGCCCCCTGTCCGGCCTTATCCGTTAGCTCGCTGCGGATCTCGCGCTGGACAGACGGAAGGATCAGTCGGTCATAGGCATCCTCTGCGGCAGCCCGAACAAAAGCGGATACGGTCTTTCCGGGTTTCAGCGCACTGCGGATCACCAGAGCCGCGCCTTCGTTGCCGGGCAGTGTCAGGGAGATCTTTAAGAATTCTTCTTTTTCGCCCCGGTTTATTGCCAGGATCTGGTGTCCCTGGAGCCTGGAAACAGGGGAGCTGAATTCGTAATAGAGCCGATACACGCTGTCGGTTTCCGGGTCGGCAGCTTTGCTTACCAGAAGGCCCCGGCGGTGAAACAGATCCCGCAGGGCCTTGCGGATAGCAGGATCGTCGGAAAGATCTTCTGCGATGATATCGGAGGCTCCGGCCAAAGCTTCTTCTATGGAGGCCACACCTTTTTCTTCGTCTACATAGGCTGCAGCCAGTACAGCGGGATCTTGGCCGTCCTGGGCGAAGATGGCCTGGGCCAGAGGCTCCAATCCCTTTTCACGTGCTACGGAACCGCGGGTGCGCCGCTTCTGCTTGTAAGGCCGGTAGAGATCCTCCACCTCCGCCTGGGTAGCGGCCGCGTCAATGGCAGCTGCCAGCTCCGGGGTTAGCTTTCCCTGGGCATCGATGGCGGATTTTACCTCGTCCCGACGGGCCTGTAGATTGCGCAGGTATCCCAATCGGGTTTCCAAAGCTCGTAGCGTTGCGTCATCCATAGCGCCGTGCATTTCCTTGCGGTAGCGGGCGATAAAGGGAATGGTGTTTCCTTCATCCATTAAGGTAATGACATTTTCAACATATTCTGTTTTTTGTCCCAACTCCTGGGACAGGATCTGAGCAATTGTGTTCATAACGATCTCCTTTCACAATTCCGCGTAGAATTATAGCACAATCTTTCTAAAAAAGAAAGCGCTTTCCAAGGACTGTCTCATGTGCTATAATAACAGAAAAGGAAGGAGTGATCGGCATGGTCATTGATTTTCATACCCATACGTTCCCGGAGCGGATCGCTGCCAGGGCTATTTCCGGCATTCAGGAGCAGGGGCAGTCCGTGGCATTCACGGACGGAACCGAGGCGGGGCTGCGTCGGTCCATGTCTCGGGCCGGGGTAGACCTGGCTGTGGTGCTGCCGGTGGCCACCAATCCGGCAAAGCTGGCATCTATGAATCGTGCGGCTGAGGAAAGCAATGGCCGGGAGGGCCGGATCTGTTTCGGTGCTATGCATCCTCTGGCGGAGGATTGGAAGCAGCAGCTGGAATGGCTGGCACAGTCGGGTATCCGGGGCATTAAGATCCATCCGCTGTATCAGGGCGTGGATATCACGGATATGCGGTATCTCCGGATCCTGGAAATGTGCGGACAGCTGGGCTTGATCGTGGTGATGCACGCGGGGGATGACATTGCTTATCCCGGGCAGGTGCGCTGCAGCCCGGAAATGACCGCCCGTGCGCTGAAGCAGGTGGGCCCGGTGAAGATCGTACTGGCTCATATGGGCGGCTGGAAGAACTGGGAGCGGGTTGCCGACTGCATAGGCCCAACAGGGGCATATGTGGATACAGCACTGTCTCTGGGGCGGATCACGCCGCTGAGCAATGCTGCCTGGAAGGATGCGGAGCTGCAGCTTTTGGATGCCGAGGCCTTCTGCCGGATGGTAGCACAGCTGGGAAGTGAGCGTATCCTGTTCGGCACGGATTCCCCCTGGGGAGACCAGAGCAAGGACCTGGAAGCGATCCGAGCGCTGCCGCTGCCACAGACGCAGATACAAAAGATCCTCTCCGGCAATGCACAGGAGCTTCTGAAGCTGTCAGCGGTGTAAGGGCAGAAAAGTTTTCAAAAAACCCGGAAACCTCGTTGTGTTTGGGGAGAAAGTGTGATACAATGAAATCATCAACAAACAGAAAGGAGCGGTATAGGAAACTATACCGATGGTAAGCTATGTTTTGTGACAGATGTGGAACCAAGATCCCGGATGGACAGACCCAGTGCCCGAATTGTAAGGCAACGCCCAGACCTGTGCAGCAGAATGTGAATTATGCGCAGCAGGTAAAGCAACCCGGCAGCTTTCAGCTCAATACCCCTACCGGTATGCCGGGCAGACCCCGGAAAAAGAAGTCCGGCATGACAACGGCGCTGCTGGTCGGCGGCGTTGTATTGGTGCTGCTGGCGGTGATTTTGATCGCTGTGTTCAGCGGCGTATTCGCTTCCCCGGAAGCCAGATTGGAAAAAATGGAAAAAGCCAATGCCAAGCTGATCGCAGAGGCTGTGTCCCAAGCCTATGGAGACTATGTAGACTCCCTTGAGGAATCCCAGAAGCAGCTGGATAAGGGCATGGGTGTCCAGGCAGACATCGAGCTGACTGTCAATGAGAACCTGCTGTCTTCGCTGCTCTATGCTATGGTCGGTGAAAACATGAGCGGTGTGAATATGAACTGGCTGAACAGCGTTCTGGTACGGCTGGATCTGGATGCAAAGGGAACGCAAATGGATCTTTCCGTGGGCGTTTGCATCAATGATACGGTGCTGGCAACGGTGGATGCGCTGACGGATGCTGATGGCGGTAAGATGTTCCTGGGCATTCCGGAATTGAACCAGCAGTATTTGACCATGGACCTGGAGCAGATGGATGTAGACCTGAGCAGTGCGTATGCTGCTCTGGAGCCTGCAAAGAAGCTGGCCGAGGAGCTTCCTTCCGAAAAGGAAGTGAAGAAAATGCTCGATACATATCTGCAGATCGTGATGAGCTATACGGAGGCAGTGGATAAGGCCGAGGAAACTGTCACAGTTGGCGGCGAGACCAAGAAAATGACGGTGCTGAAGGCAAAAATTACAGAAGCCAAGCTGCTTGAGCTTGTGATCAAGATGGGAAAAACTGCCCAGGAAGACGAGACTCTGAAGAAGCTGGTTTTTGCCATCACCAATTTCTCCAATGCCATCAATGAGGCTATGTATGGCGATTACTACTACGGCTACACCCCGGAAGAGGCCTATGCGGATCTGATGATGGAGCTTGCCGACGGCGTTGAGACGCTGGAAGAGCAGCTGCAAGAAGCAGATCAGGAGAATTATCTCATCCTTTCCAATTACATCAGCGGTGGAATGATCGTTGGCCGTCGGCTGCAACTGCACAACGCCGGGGAATGGTATGAGGAAGAGCTGATTCACTGCCTGTTTGTGCCGGGAAAGAACGGCGGCGTGTTTGAAGCAGTCGTACCCAGTGAGGAGCTGAAGATCAGCGGTGTTGTTTCCGGCGACGAGATCGAGCTCAGCCTGGAGGCAGACGGTGAGCATCTGCTGACTGTGAATGCCCAGGAACTGGAGGTCAAGAACGGTGTTCTGAACGGACAGGTGCAGCTGAAGCCCAGCGACGAGATGGTAAGCGAGCTTTTCTACGCTATGGGCATGGGTTATCCTACCTACGTTTCCCAGGACACCTATCTGCAGCTGCGTTTCGACGGCAGTAAGAAGGCAACAACCACAGAAGTGGCATTGGTTGTCGGCGGAAATACTCTGGTGGGCGTGACGGTCGATGCGAAGGAAGCGAAATATAATAAGATCACTATGCCTGCCAGTGCGATCTCTGCATCCAGCGAAAGTGATCTGATGATCTGGGTTGCCGGCATTCAATTTGACAAGCTGATTGCGAATATGCAGACCGCCGGTGTGCCCAATGAGTATGTACAGGTGGTGCAGCAGCTGGAAAGCATGCTGAAAATGGGAATGATTTCCTAAGTGATGAAAGATCGTTGGGCACTGATAAACCTATCAGTGCCCAATTTTTTTCTTTGAGGATTCAATATGAAGATGGAAGTAAAAGAAATCCAAAAAGCCTATGGACGCAGGCAGATCCTGCATGGAGCTTCCTTTGAGGCCTTGGAGGGGATGTGTGTCGGGATCCTGGGCAGCAACGGAAGCGGCAAGTCTACCTTGCTGTCCATCCTGGCGGGCATTCAAAAGGCGGACGGGGGAGCGTTTTGCTATGATGGCCGGGAATTGCTGCGCTCTCACCAATTGCGCCAGCAGCTGGTTGGCTATGTTCCTCAGGGGACGCCATTTCTGGAAGAGCTGTCCGCTTGGGATAACCTGCGCTTATGGTATTCCGGGCAGGAACTGACGCAGGAGCTGGAAACCGGTGTGCTGGCAGCGCTGGGGATCGGAGAATTTATCAAAATGCCGGTATACAAGCTGTCCGGAGGCATGAAAAAGCGTCTTAGCATCGGCTGCGCAATGGCGTCGCGGCCGCCGGTACTGCTGATGGATGAGCCTACAGCGGCTCTGGATCTGGCGGGCAAGGAGCAGATCCACAGCTATCTGCGGCAGTATCAATGCGCAGGAGGCATTGCAGTGATCACCACCCATGATATACAGGATCTGGAATGCTGCGACAGGCTGTATATTTTGAAAGATGGGGTGCTGACGCCCTTTACGTTTGACGGCGATATACACAAATTGCTGGAGCGGCTGTGATATGGTAAGGTATTTTCAGATTCGCTGCAAGCAGCTGATCCGGTTGCTGCCTTGGATCTTGGCGGCGGCTTTGCTGCTTTTGATAGCCGGGGCATTGGCAGGCACTGCCGCGGTCAGGCAAAATGCGGAGGGAAGCGATCATCAAAAATATACAATTGCCCTGTGCGGTGCTGGAGAGGACCCACTGCTGCAGCTGGGAATTACGGCCTTGAAAAGTCTGGATGAAACACGGTTTTCCGTGCAGATCCTGGAAATGGAGGAGCCGGAGGCCAGACAGGCACTGAAAAGCGGACAGATCGGCGGCTATGTAGTGATCCCGGAAGGCTTTCTGGAGTCGGCACTGGGCGGAAATGTACACACATTGCGGTTTGTGACGGCCCAGGAGGGGACGGCTGTGGAGGCACTGTTCCGGGATGAGATCACCGACGTGATCAGTCAGATCCTTCTGACTGCCCAAAGGGCCAGCTACGGCGCTTACTATGCGTTTTATGAAAACGGCATGGAAGATCAAGCCCTGTCTGCACTGAATGAACTGTGTATCGAGTATGTATTCCTGGCATTGGACCGGGCGCAGGCCCATGAACTGCAAGTGCTGGGATTTGGCAGTGGACTGGCGTTGGGGGAGTATCTGATCTGCGGACTTTCTGTGCTGCTGATTTTTCTGCTTTGCCTGTCCTTTGCGCCGATGTTGGTGCAGAAGGATGTGTCGCTGGGCCGGATGCTGGCAGCCCGGGGCTGTCACGCTGCTGCCCAGGCAGGGATCGATTTTGTCTGCATGCAGTTGGGATTGGGTGCTGTTTTGGGCGCAGTATTCCTGCTTATGGGGACCTTTGAGATCTCTTTGCCCTTTGCCTGGTACCAGATACTTCCTGTGTCTTTTCTGGCTGCGGCCATTGGTTTGCTTCTGAACTCTTTGGCACGTGAGCTGATCAGCGCGGTACTGGTTCAGTTTTTCGTAACGGTATCCATGTGCTTTGTATCCGGATGCATGTATCCCGTATTCTTTTTTCCGGTGTCGGTGCAGCGTCTTGCGGCCTGGCTTCCCACCGGGCTTTGTCGGGAGTATCTGGCAGTGTGCGTAACCGGAGAAATGACCCGGGATCATTGGATGCCCCTACTATTGACGGCAGTGGCCATCGCTTTTGTGGCAGTCTGGATCCGCCGTGGGCGGATCGTTTATGCAAAGGGGGCGGTTTGATGGGGAAAAAAGCATGGTGGTTTTGGCTTGCATGGAAGCGTTTGCTCAAAAAGCCCCTATATTTGTCCTTGCTTGTACTGATGGTCGTGCTGACACTGTGTTACCATACCGCAGTGCAGGACGATAGCGGTATGGTCAGTGTGGTGCTGGCGATACCCGACGAAACAGATATGCTTTCCCGGCAGATCGTGGAGATGCTGACTTCGGAGACGGGACTGATCCGCTATACGCAGGGGACCGTAGAAAATGCCAGGCTGCTGGTGAAGGCAGGCAAGGCGGATGCAGCCTGGATATTCCCGGAAAACTTGGCCGAAAAGCTGACAGCGTTTCTGGAGAATCGCACTGTGCCTGCTGTGGAGGTCTTGCAGCGGGAAGAAACAGTGCTCCTGCGGCTGAGCCGGGAAAAGCTCAGCGGGGCGCTTTTCACCTGTTGTACGGAGCCGGTCTATCTAAAATATCTGAGAGAACATGCACCACAGCTGGAGCATCTAACTGACGCGCAGCTTGTGGAGTACATGGAGCGGTTCCATGGCAATGATCAGCTGTTTGCATTTGAGCAGCTGAATAGAATGGCACCGAATGCGGCAGATTATCTGCGCGCCCCTCTGCGGGGGCTGTGCGGAATTCTGATCCTGCTGTGTGCGCTGTCGGCAGCTTTGTATTTCATGCAGGATCAAAAAGCGGGTCTGTTTCAGCGGTTTCCCGTATATTCCATGACAGCGGTGGAGCTGGGAAGCCAGTTGGCCGCTTTGTGGAGCACAGGCTTGGCCGCGATGCTCTGCCTTGCGGTCTGTGGCATGTGGGGCGCCCCTTGGCGTGAGATCTTGGTGACAGTGCTTTACCTCATGTGCTGCGCGGGCTTTGCCATGCTGCTCCGCAGGGTTTGCGGGAAGATTCCGGTGCTGGCAGGCCTGCTGCCGGTGCTGACAGTTGCTACACTGGTGATTTGCCCGGTGTTTGTTCAGATCCCGCAGCTGCGTCCATTGCAGTATCTGCTGCCGCCGACCTATTATATGCAGGCAGTATACAGCGACCGGTTCTTGCTGCTGATGATCGTGTATACCGCAGTTAGCTTTTTGGGTTGCATTCCCTTTCGGAAACAACGTTAATGGAATAGAAAAAGCACCGCCGTCACGGCGGTGCTTTCTTGGTGCGACCGGGTCTGTAAGCCGGGTTCTGTCTTGACAGCCATCTATCTAG
>JAZUQE010000135.1:0-3149 GCA_045605575.1 Faecousia sp.
GTTAGGGAACGGGACAGTGAAAGGGCCAGATAGCCGGCATTGCTGATGGTCACGAAGATGAAAAGCAGCATCAGCCAGAGCTCCCGTTTCCGGTCTGTCCAAAAATAAACTGTAAGCATCAACAGGGAAACCGCGAAGGTAATTCCGTAAAATAAAGACATGTCAGCACTCCTTGCCCGATGTTATGAGTTCAATGCCGCTGCGCAGACAGAAGGAATAAAATTTGCCCAGCAGGGCCAGCTGGGGCTTGCGGTTCTCCCGTTCCCAGCGGCTGACGGTGGCATAGGAGACCCCCATCTGCGCTGCCAGCTCCGCCTGACTCAGCTGCAGGGCCATGCGTATATACTTGACCTGGTCCCCAAAGGCCATATTCCGAATATCCAGCTTGATACTGCTCATACAGGCGCCTCTTTCCGATTTGTATAGCACAATATAGCATAATTTGCAGAATGTGTCAATAAAAAAGTTAACACTGTTAGCACAATGCTATGGTGGCCCCTGTGGTAGCCCTGAAAGTAGCCCTCCATAAGGGAAAAGTGGCCTGTTCCCGGAGGCGTTTTTCCGGTATCCTATCCATGTAATCATCTCTTGGGAAGGAGGTCAGCCGTGCTGAAAGCTGTTACCAAACGTTTTACGGACAACTCCACACTGACGCGTTTCGAGTTTGAGTTCTGCTGCGACTGCTGCGCAAAGCCGCTGCCGCCTGTGGTAATCGAGCCGCAGTTCCGGTTTAAGAAGAAGCTCTGGCTCACCCGTGACGAGCGGGAGGCCCGGGCGATCATCTACGCGAACGACCACAGCAGAGCCTATGAACGTGCCAACAACGAGGTGCGCCATGAGCTGAACCGCTGCGAAGCCTGCGGGGAAATG
Source organism: Faecousia sp. (assembly GCA_045605575.1). Classification (GTDB taxonomy): domain Bacteria; phylum Bacillota; class Clostridia; order Oscillospirales; family Oscillospiraceae; genus Faecousia. The sequence continues at coordinate 871 of JAZUQE010000135.1, forward strand.
GTCTGCGAGGATTGCACGGTGTACGGCAGCCTGGAAAGCGGAGGGATCTGCTGTAAGCGCTGCGCCGAAAAACGGAAAATCAAAAGAGAAAAGGAGAATCACAATGGGACTGTTTAGTAAGGAAGCATGTACTTTTTGCGGTACGGAAGTGGGCGCACTGAAGCGCTCCAAGCTGGCAACCAAGGAATTCATCTGCAACGACTGCAAGCGCAAGACCAATTATTTCGCCAGAATGAGCTATACCTCCCGGGATGCCGCCCAGGCCATGATGGACAATCTGGGTCAGGAGGCAGCGGACTTTGAGGCCAGCTTCGATGCTGCCGAGGGCCGCTTTGCCCGGGCCGAGCGGAGCTTCAACACCTGGGACCTGGGCAGCAAGCGGGTCCACTACCGCTGCAATACCACCCTGGGCGCCTTCCAGCTGAACCTGAACGACATGAGCAGCTACGAGCACATTCCCGTGCTCTGGTTCGATACCATGCTGCCTTATCAGTTTAAGGCCGAAGGCGACGAATTCTTCACCCGCCGCAATGAGGTGATGGATCAGAACGCCCAGTATGTAAAGGTAGAGGAATCCAAGGGTGAAGACGGCAAGGTCAATCACTGCCTGCTGACCATCCCCTATGATGATGCCTGCATCCGGGAGATCCGTATCGAATCCAGCGTGTCCCGCCAGGAGGAGATCGATGCCTTCCACGATCTGGCCGACCGGATCAACGGCGACCGCCGGGCTTGGCTGAGCAAGGCCATGCTCGACCTGGACCGGAAGAACCGTATGCAGGTGCGCAACCTGGGTGATACCGCCGCCGCTGCCATCAAGGCCGCCGTCAAGGGCGAAAGTGTGGAAGAGGTCATCAAGGAAGGCATCGAAACAGCCAACGCCATCGAGGAAGGCAAGGTCAAGCAGAGCTTCTGGGGCAAGCTGTTCAAGAAGTAAGATACTTAGGAGGAAATGAAAATGAAGAAGTTATTGGCGATTCTTCTTGTCGCTGCCATGCTGCTGAGTCTGGTAGCCTGCGGTAAAAAAGAAGCTGAACCTGCTGTTACCGAGGCACCGGAAGATGGCAATAATCCGCTGGCTGTGGAATCCACACCTGTGGAGGAGGAACCGGATCCCTGGAGCTACCAATTTACCCAGTACGGAAATGTCCGAATCAAAATCGTCGGTGCGGAAGCCACCCAGAATGACTGGGGCGAGGATCTGCTGCGTATCTTCTACGACTACACTAATACCGATGATACTGCCAACGGTCATTGTCCTCATACAGCGCTGAACTTTCTCAGCATCACCCAGGATGGCAAAGAATGTATAACTTACGATTTCCGGGCCGACGATGAAACCGCACTCCCGGAGGATCTGAACCATGAAAATTATGTCCAGCCGGGCTGCACCAACCGGAATACCATCAACATCTTGTGGGATCCCAACGGCGGCATTGTGAAGGTATCCTGCTACATCATGATCGGTGGCTGGATGTACAACGAAAATGATATTAAGCCCTTTGAATTTGAGATCGATCCCGATAATCTCATGGGCGCACCGGAACCCTTTGTTCTGCCTGCTATCACCGATCCCACCTATACTTCCGGCATGTCTGCCTCCGGCAAGTATGATTACCCCCTGGACAGTGAGATTTCCATCGACGGCATCGAACTGACCAAGGATTACGACGGTAAGGATGTTCTTAGAGTCAAGATGACCGTTACCAACAACGGTGACGAGGCATTGTATCCTTCGCTGATCTGCAAAACAGAACTGTATCAGGACGGTGTCAGCCTGCCTTGGGTCAATGCCACCTGGGATATGGATTCCGATATGGTTACCGATGGGGATATCGCCTATGAAGAGGATCTGTACCCCGGTGAAACCGTGGAATGCAGCGCCTTGTTCTATCCCCGCAACCAAAATCCTGTGGAAGCGGTTATCGAGAATGTGAACGCTGAGCTGCGTTTGGGCGCCCGCTTTGATGTGAAGGCTCTGCTTGAAGCAGCTGCCGCAGCAGATCAGGCTGCCGCAGAAGCCGCCACAGCAGCGGAAGCCGCAGCGAGAAAGGCTCTGGTTGGCACCTGGCTGCAGCGTGACAGCGACTGGGAGGATACTTATATCTTCAATGCAGACGGCAGCGGCATACTGATCAGCGGCCCCGAGTATCCCTTTACCTATTCCATCCGCGGCGACACCCTGACCCTCATTTACGGACCTGACGACGAGGAAGAATTTACCTTCACCGTGGACGGCGATCTGCTGACTATGATCGATATGTGGGACGAAGAACTGC
>JAZUQE010000136.1:0-4711 GCA_045605575.1 Faecousia sp.
GATGGGGATACTTTCCTTGTGATCTACCGCAATTATAAAATTGCAAGAGTAGATGCCGTGAACAACAAGCTCATCAATCGCCACATCCGAAAACTGTAACCCATGTCTCTTCCCTCGGTGTTACCCATGTTTCTCTTGACACAAGACCCTCCCCTACAAATCGCGGAAATGAAACAGCCCGATAAACTGAAATTTACCTTTCTTAGGAGGCAGCAAATATGGCAACGATCAAGGATGTAGCAAAACTGGCCGGGGTCTCCATTGCCACGGTGAGCAACTATTTGAATCATACCAAACCGGTGAGCCGGGCCGCTTCTACCCGGATCGCGCAGGCCATCGACACGCTGCAATATACGCCCAACCTCTCTGCCCGCTCGTTAAAATCCAGGGTCTACACCAACGTGGGCGTGATCCTCCCTAATCTGAGCGACTCGTACTATGTACAGATCTTTCAAGGTCTGGAAACCGCTTTTCATGGAACCGGCTGCTCTCTGGAACTGGCCTTCTCCTACGATATCCCGGAGGTGGAAACAGAGCTTGCAAAAAGCATGCTGCGCAAGCAGGTCTGCGGCTTGATCCTGGTTACCTGCCAGCCGGATAAAGGTTCCTTTTACCAGCATCAGTTTTTAGACCAGGACTGTCCCCTGGTGCTGATCGACCGGGCCATGGATGGACTGGATACTCCTCTGATCCGATTTGACAGTGAAATGCTGATGGCAGCGGTCACCGGCCTTCTGGCGGAACACGGTGCGACCTGTCTTGCCATGCTGGCAGGGCCGGAAAGTTTTTCCTGCGAGGCTGCCTGCCTGGAAGGCTTTCGCCACGCCTGTAGGCAATATGACATTTCTCCCGATATTGTCCCCATCGACCTAAGCAAAGAGGATGCCTTCCGCAAAGCCACCGGATTGCTGCGGCGCCACCCTCCTCAGGCCATCTTGACCACCTCGGAGCTGACCGCCACCGGTGTCTTGGAAGCCATTCAGGTGTTGGGGTACCCGGCAGAGCAGATCCCCGTGGTCACGCTGGGAGAAGAACACTGGAATAAGCACACCCATTCACTGGCTGCGTTTTCTATTGAACGTCCGGCTATCCGCATCGGCGCTTTGGCCGCCCAGGCTCTTCTGGACCAGCTGCACCGAGGTAAGACCGTTGGCACGCAATGGGTCAGTTGTGCGATCCCGGATGTGCTGACGCAGCTGCATGCCCGGCTGTTCCCAGCTTCCCTCGGAGCGACACTGACTTCCCAGCGTCCCCTGCGTGTACTGATGCTGGACACCCCAGCCGTGCACAGCATTTGCCGTCTGTTAAGAAACTTTGAAAACCGGACGCAGATCCGCGTTGAAGTGGAGCTGCGCTCCCACAGCCGGCTTTACCGCGCCATCACAGACAGCCACACCAGCCCGGATCCCTTTGACATCTATATGTATGACTTACCCTGGCTGCCGCTGCTGGCTGCCGGTGGCATTCTCAAAGAGCTGTCGTCCCAGCTGAAAAACATCCGGGTGGAGGGTCTACTTCCCGGCTGTATGGAATATTTCAGCCGTTACGGCAGCGGCTATTATGGGATCCCACTGATGTACGCCCCCCAAATGCTCTACTATCGGAAGGATCTGTTTTGTGACAGCAGCTTATTCGCCCAATACGAAAAGCTCTACGGCACGAACCTGCGCCCTCCTAAGACCTTCCCGGAATTTAATCAGGTAGCCCGGTTCTTCACCACGCAGACTGACGCGATCCCCTATGGCATTTCTATCCCGGCAGCCTATCCGGAATGCCTGGCCCCGGAGCTGTACATGCGCATGAAAGCTTATGGAAGTCAGGTGGTGGACCAAATGGGCAATGTGGTGCTGGATCACCCAAGTACCCATAAAGCTTATGAAAATCTGATCCAGGCACTTGCATGGGCCAAACCCGATTTTCGCACTGCCACCGACGTCAGCGCCGTAGAGGATTTTCTGCGGGGTGAGACCGCCATGCTCATCACCTATCCCGCCTTTCTGACAGACGCGGCTGACCTGCGGAAGAACAACCACATCGGTTCCATCGGCTGTACCCATATTCCGGGGCGCAGCCCCCTGCTGGGTGGCTGGAGTTTGGGTATCAGCAGTCGCTGCGTCTGCCCCGGAGAGGCTGCAGCCTTCCTGAACTGGGCCTGCACGGAGCAGATGGCCAACTATTTTTCCATGCTGGGCTGCTACTCCGCCGTCACCGCCGCTTACTCCAATGACGAGCTGGTGAATCTCTACCCCTGGCTTCCGCTGTATAAAGACGTATATCCCTACACAAGTCCCATGCTGCCCTCCATCCGCACCGGCGGTAAAGTCGTCTCTCCCAATGAGATGGATGCCATGATCTGCCAGGAATTTTACCGTGTCATGGATAAACACATTTCCATCGATACAGCGCTGTCCCGAACACAACAGCGCCTGCGTGCCCTTCTGGAAGGCAGATAGGTTCCGATTCTTTGCTCAATCTTTGCTGCTGCCGTAGTATAATGGCATAGATTGTGTATGGAAAGGAAGGAACTGACTATGCTCCCTGCGATCATTCTGTTTGCCGCCACCTATGTATTGATGCTGACTTTCAGCAAATATCGCCCCTACATTGCCCTTGTCTCCGGTCTGATCTTTATTTTAGCCGGCATGCTCCCCGTATCCGATATCTTAAGCTCCCTGGATTTCAATGTACTGCTGATGATCGGCGGTACTATGGGACTGGTGCAGCTGTTTATCGACAGCCACATGCCCGAACGGATGGCCGATATGATCATGGCCAAGGTCCCCAATGTACAGTGGGCCGCTGTTTGTCTGAGCCTGTTTGCAGGAATTATTTCCGCCTTTGTGGACAACGTTGCCACCGTGTTGATGGTCGCTCCGGTCGCCATTGAGATCTGCAAAAAACTGAAGACCAATCCGGTTCCCTTCATCATCGCCATTGCCGTCTCCTCTAACCTGCAAGGCGCCGCCACTCTGGTAGGCGATACCACTGCAATTATGCTGGGTTCCGCGCTGGATATGACCTTTATGGATTTCTTCTTCTACAATGGTAAGCCTTCCATGTTTTTTGTGGTAGAGCTGGGCGCTGTTCTCTCCGCTTTGATCGTTTATTTTGTCTTCCGCAAGGAAAAAGGTGCCATTCCCAGGGGCGGCCAGATGACAGAAGTGAAGGATTACGTTCCTTCCGTGCTGCTGTTTGGTGCCATTGGTCTGCTGATCCTGGCTTCCTTCGCTCCCGACAGCTGGAACCTGCCTGGGGAGATCAACGGTATCCTCTGCTGCTGCCTGCTGGTGGTAGGTTTGATCTACAATTTCTGCAAGCACAAGAATCTGAATGCCATTATTGGCCCTCTGAAGGCCATTGACTTTGAAACGCTGGGCCTGCTGGTGGGCTTATTCCTAATGATCGGCGGTATTACCCATGAGGGTGTGATCGACGCGCTGGCACAGCTGCTGGCTAAGCTGGGTGCGGGCAATCCCTTCTTGATGTACACCATCATCGTGTGGGCTTCCGTGCTGATCTCTGCCTTCATCGACAATATCCCCTATGTAGCGACCATGATCCCAGTCATTGCCGGTATCGCAGCCCAAATGGGCATCGATTCCACCGCTCTGTATTTTGGACTTCTGTCCGGTGCTACCCTGGGTGGCAACTGCACCCCCATAGGTGCCTCGGCCAACATCACCGGTATCGGCATTCTGCGCAAAGAGGGCCACGAAGTCAAGAATTCCGACTTCTTTAAGATCGGCATTCCCTTCACCCTGGCTGCCATCATCCCCGCCTATATCCTGATCTGGCTGATCTACAGCGCGTAAACCATCAAAGAGCCTGCACAGTCCGGTGCAGGCTCTTCCAGTTTGTCGTACAACTCCCCGTGGATGCCGTAGGGACGCCCAATGGGCGTCCGGCAATTTTGTAAAAATTGCATCGCCGAAAGGCGATAATCGTTTAATTTCCTGCGGAAATTCCAACAATTGCGGTGCAATTGTTGGACGTACGGCCAATGGGGAGCGACCCGACCGCCGCCGGTGGCGGAGGAAGGGAGGGGAGCGAGTGGCAGCGGTCGGCAAGATGCAAGCCCGCTTAGTCGGGCGCAGCATCTGCCGGGCACCGCAACAGGCCGTCCCTACGGTTGCTCTGCACGGCAAATACCAATTTGCAGCTATGTGACATTGTCACGGAAAGTTTTCCGAATATCGGTTATCCTAAGGTCACAAAGAACCAATAAGGAGGAATACAATATGTCTGCACAAAATATCACGCAGCATAATTTTCAAGAAGCAGTCATCCGGTCCGACAAGCCCGTGCTGCTGGATTTCTGGGCACCCTGGTGCGGCCCCTGCCGGATGGTAGTGCCCATTGTGGAACAGATCGCTGAGGAGCGGCCGGACATTCTGGTCGGCAAGATCAACGTGGATGAGCAGCCGGAGCTGGCCAGTCAGTTCGGCGTTATGAGCATCCCCACGCTGGTGGTGATGAAGGACGGAAAGGTGGTCAACCAAGCCGTCGGTGCCCGTCCCAAAGAATCGATCCTGGCCATGCTGTAAAGCTGCGTCTTCTTTTCGCAAAGCGAAAAAATGTAGGTTTGTCAATGATGTGTTACACATTGGGGAAAGAAAAAAGAATGTGCTTGGGTGACTTCCAGTTGAGGGGTCTCATAGGGAAGTTGTTATACTGACGCTGTCTGACAGCGAGTTGCTTTTCAAAATCTGTG
>JAZUQE010000137.1:0-5670 GCA_045605575.1 Faecousia sp.
AGAACAAGGGAGGGTCAAGACCCTCCCCTACAGTGAGAGACGGCAGGTTGCTGCGCCCTACGGGGTGCGGAGTGAGAATGGGAAGGAGATTGCCACGACCAGTCTGCGGACTGGTCTCGCAATGACAGGGAGTTGAGAAGGTGCGGAGGGGAGCCTTGGCGGGCGATCCATGATCGCCCCTACGGCATTCCCGGGGAGACTCCCCTTCAAACACCAATTTTCTGCGCAAAAAACCTGCCGCAAACGTAATGTTTGCGGCAGGTTGGGGGTTTTCTTAGTACATGCCACCAGCCTGGGCAGCGGCTGCGGCAGCAGCGGCGTCCGCGGCAGGATCGGGCTTGTCTGCCACCAGAGATTCGGTGGTCAGCACGCAGCCTGCGATGGAAGCGGCGTTTTCCAGACTGGAACGGGTCACCTTGGTGGGATCGACAATGCCTGCGGCGATCATGTCCACATATTCCTCGGTGTAGGCATTGTAGCCGTAGCCGACCTTCTTGGAATTGCGGATCTTCTCAAAGACCACGCTGCCGTCCACGCCGGCATTCTCAGCGATCTGACGGATCGGCGCCTGCAGGGCAGCGGCAATGATCTTAGCACCGGTCTTCTCGTCACCCTGGAGCTTGGCGATCAGCTTCTCCACAGCGGCGATGGCATTGACCTGGGCGGTACCGCCGCCGGCCACGATGCCCTCTTCCACGGCAGCCCGGGCAGCATTCAGCGCATCCTCCACTCTCAGCTTCTGCTCCTTCATGGCAACCTCAGTCTGGGCACCAACCTTGATGACAGCTACGCCGCCAGCCAGCTTGGCCAGACGCTCCTGCAGCTTCTCACGGTCGTAATCAGAGGTGGTAGTAGCGATGGAGGCACGGATCTGGTGGGCGCGGGCCTTGATCTCGTCTGCATCACCGGCACCGTCCACGATGGTGGTAGTATCCTTGGTGACCACGATCTGACGGCAGCGGCCCAGATCGTTCAAAGTAGCCTCGGTCAGCTCCATATTCAGCTGGCTGGAGATCACGGTACCTCCGGTGAGAACGGCAATATCCTGCACCATCTCCTTGCGGCGGTCGCCGAAGCCAGGGGCCTTGACACAGACGCAGTTGAAGTTACCACGCAGGCGGTTGACCAGCAGGGTAGCCAGGGCATCGCCTTCTACATCCTCGGCGATGATGATCATCTTCTTGCCGGCCTTGACAACGGGCTCCAGGATGGGCAGGATCTCCTGGATGGAGGCGATCTTCTTATCGGTGATCAGGATATAAGCATCGTCCAGAACGGCTTCCATCTTGTCGGTATCGGTGACCATATAGGGAGAGATATAACCCCGGTCAAACTGCATGCCTTCGACCACTTCCAGTCCGGTCTCGGCAGTCTTGCTCTCCTCGATGGTGATTACGCCCTCGGTGCCTACCTTTTCCATAGCCTCGGCGATCAGAGCGCCGATGGCATCGCTGCCGGAGGAAACGGCACCGACTCTTGCGATAGCGGCGGAGTCGGACACGGGGACAGAATTTGCCTTGATCGCCTCCACAGCGGCGGCCACTGCCTTCTCAATGCCCTTGCGCATGACCATGGGATTGGCACCGGCAGACAGGTTCTTCAGACCCTCCCGGGTGATAGCCTGGGCAAGCAGGGTAGCGGTGGTCGTGCCATCGCCAGCCACATCGTTGGTCTTGGTAGCGACCTCGCGGATCAGCTGAGCGCCCATGTTCTCAAAGGCATCCTCCAGCTCCACTTCCTTGGCTATGGTCACGCCGTCATTGGTGATCAGGGGCGCACCAAACTTCTTGCCCAGCACCACATTGCGGCCCTTGGGGCCCAGGGTGACCTTAACAGTATTGGCCAGCTGGTCAATACCGGACTGCAGCTTCTTGCGAGCTTCCTCGCCGTAAACGATCATTTTTGCCATGATAAACTCCTCCTTGATCAGTCGGTGACGACAGCCAGGATATCATCCTGCTTGACGAACTTGTACTCGACCTTATCCAGCGTAATATCGGTGCCGACGAACTTGCCGACGACCACCTTGTCGCCAACAGCGACGGTCATGGTCACGTCCTTGGTGCCGGGGCCAACGCTGACGACTTCATAAATAGCGGGCTTTTCCTTATTGGTGGTGGCCAGGATAATGCCGGAAACAGTGGCTTCCTGGGCCTCATGCTGCTTGAGCAGAACATTGTCTGCCATGGGCTTAAGTTTCATAACAGTTCCTCCAACTTGATATTTAGATGGCGGCCGGAGCCACCTGCATCTATGTCGTTAGCACTCTTTTTGTTTGAGTGCTAATATATAATAGCGCACACAGGCAAAAAATGCAAGAGGAAAAAAGGGTTTTTCCGTAAATAATTTATGAACTTCCCAAGGATTCTGACGGTCCGGTCTTTTTTGGTTATTTCGATGAAATCTCTTCCAAAAAGCCCCATTTTGCTCTTTACTTTTGTGCGTTTTTGCTTTATAATGGGCCTATATTGGGGTAAGGAGGCGAGAATGTCCATGGGTGAAGTGCTGGCGGTGCTGTCCGGCAAGGGCGGTACGGGCAAAACTTCCGTCTGCGCAGCGGTGGCTACCGCGCTGGCGCAGGCAGGCTCCAGAGTGCTTTGTATCGACTGCGACATGGGACTGCGGAATCTGGATATCTCGCTGGGACTGTCGCGCCTGAGCGCCCTGTCCTTTCTGGACATCTGCAACGGCGGCTACGGCCTTGTGCAGTCTTTGCCTCACCCGGATTTTCCGACCCTGTTTTTTCTGACAGCGCCGGTAAACTGCACGGCAGAGCAGGTGGACAGTACCCTTTTCTGCCGAATGCTTCGCCATGCCCGGCAGGGCTATGACTACGTATTTTTGGATGCCCCCGCCGGGATCGACGCCGGTTTTCAGCTGGCTGCCCGGTACGCGGACAGGGTGCTGCTGGTATCAGGTTCCGATCCGGCCTCCATCCGGGATGCCGCCCGGGCCGGAGAACTGCTGGAGCTGATAGGCAAGACCGATGTCCGTCTGATCGTAAACCGTGTCAACAAAAAGCTGATCCACTCCATGGCCGTCACCGTAGATGACGTGATGGATCAGACAGGCCTGCCCCTTTTGGGTGTCGTGCCGGAGGATATGCAGGTCACCATGGCCGCCGCATTCCAAACGCCCCTTTTGCTGCAAACCTCCCGCGGCGCTGCAGCCGCATGCCGGCGGATCGCCCGTCGGATCACAGGCTACAGTGTTCCGGTGAAATTATAATAAGGAGTGAACGTTATGAATATTGCATTCCTGGCCCATGATAAGAAAAAAGAACTGATGGTGCAGTTTTGTACCGCTTATAAAAGCGTGCTTGTAAAGCATAACCTGTTCGCCACCGCTACCACAGGCCGTCTGATCGGCGACAATACCGGTCTTCCCATCACCTTGCTCCTTTCCCATAAGCAGGGCGGTCACCAGCAGATCAACGCCCGCATTGCCTACAACGAAATCGACCTGGTGCTGCTGTTTACAGATCCCAATACCACCGACCCCTGGGACGACAGCCAGATGATCGAGACGATCCGCCATTGCGACAAGCATAACGTGCCCATTGCCACCAACCTGGCAAGCGCTGAAATGCTCATCATGGGCCTGCAGCGGGGCGATCTGGACTGGAGAGAAATGCTTAGAAGCAAGCCCAGATTCTAATTGAAGTAACAGGTAATAGTGAATAGTGAAAAGGTAAGGTATCGGCTCCGCCGATGATTTGGAAACATGCCGAAGGTACACCTTACCTATTCACTATTCACTATTCACTATTCACTTTTTGATCGACTGAAAGGAAATAAAAATCATGGATATCATCAAACCCCGGACATTGTCCGGTTTTATGGAGCTGCTGCCTGCCAAGCAGGCACAGCTGGAGCGCATGATGCAGATCCTGCGCGACACCTATTCTTTATACGGCTTTGCTGCCCTGGACACCCCCGCCATTGAGGACGCCCAGATCCTGCTTGCCAAGGGCGGCGGTGAGACCGAGAAGCAGATCTACCGCTTTCAAAAGGGTGACAGCGACCTGGCCCTGCGGTTCGACCTGACCGTGCCTCTGGCCAAGTACGTGGCTCTGCACTATAACGACCTGGTATTCCCCTTCCGCCGCTATCAGATCAGTAAGGTCTATCGGGGCGAGCGGGCCCAGCGCGGCCGCTTCCGGGAGTTTTACCAGGCAGATATCGACATCATCGGCGATGGCAAGCTAGATATTCTCAACGAAGCCGAGATCCCTGCCATCATCTACCGGGTATTCCGGGGCTTCGGATTAACGCGGTTCCAGATCCGGGTGAACAACCGCAAGATCCTCAATGGTTTCTATGCCATGCTGGAGCTGAGTGAAAAGAGCAGCGACATCATGCGCACTGTAGATAAACTGGACAAGATCGGTGCTGCCAAGGTACGCACCATTCTCATCGACGACTGCGCCTTGACCGAAGCACAGGCGGATGAAATTCTGAAATTCATTGCCATCACCGGCACCAACGAGCAGGTCATCGCCGCGCTGGAGGGTTACACCGGCCGCAGTGAGATCTTCGACAAGGGTCTGGAAGAGCTGAAGGCCATTACCGCCAATCTGGCCGCATTTGGTGTGCCGGAGGAGAATTTTGCCGTGGATCTGACCATTGCCAGAGGTCTGGACTACTACACCGGCACGGTGTACGAGACCACCTTGCTGGACCATCCGGAGATCGGCTCCGTCTGCTCCGGCGGCCGCTATGACAATCTGGCCGGCTATTATACGGAAAAGCAGCTGCCCGGCGTAGGTATTTCCATCGGTCTGACAAGACTGTTCTATGTGCTGGATGAGCAGGGTCTGCTGAATCCCGAGTTGCCCAGCGCCCCCGCCGATGTGCTGGTGCTGCCCATGACCAGCGATCCTGCCCCCGCCATTGCTCTGGCCCAATCTCTGCGCAGCCAGGGGATCCGGGTGCAGACCTATGCAGAGCAGAAGAAATTCAAGCAGAAAATGAGCTACTGCGACAAGCTGGGTGTGCCTTTTGCCGTGCTGCTGGGCGAAGACGAGATCGCCCAGGGCAAGTGCGCCGTGAAGAACATGCGGACCGGCACCCAGGAGCTGCTGACCGCCCAGGAGGCCGCAGACCACATTCTGACCGCCCTGACAGAACATAACGGCCCGGTCATTCTGGAGAAGTAAGGTGTCTATGGAAGAAAAATTCTTGGCAGCTTACGCTGCCAACCGGGAAAAAGCCGCTGCCCTGGGGGTAAGGATGCGGCCTGTTACGGAGCTTGCCCAGGCTCACCGGGCTATTTCCGGAAATCGGGTCAGTGACGCATTCTCCGCTTTGGCAAACAAAAAGCATCTGGAGCTGAGCCTGGAAGCCCTGGTGATCGACAAACGCTTTACAGCCCTCTTTTCCGATGAAGAGGTAAACCATGTGCTGGAGCAGCTTCTGTCGGCAGGCTACCTGTTCCCATAAACAGCATCCCCGCGTGTTCTGATAGACACGCGGGGATTTTACAAATTTCAGTTTGTCGGTGTGTTTTACACACCGACAAACCGTAGGGACGCCCTGTTGCGGTGCCCGGCAGATGCTACGCCCGACAAAGCGGGCTTGCATCTTGCCGTCCGCTGCCACTCGCTCCCCTCCCTTTTTCCGCCACCGGCGGCGGTCGGGTCGCTCCCCATTGGGCGTCCGGCAATTTTAT
>JAZUQE010000138.1:0-26359 GCA_045605575.1 Faecousia sp.
AAGACCGCTTGGCCTCCGACTTAGCACGCCCGGTCGTTTGATGGATATTGGGCAAAGAGGGTGGGTCTCACAGCAGCTACAGGATTCTATTCCTCCGGATCCGGCATGAGACACTTGCGCAGACGGAACATTGCGCACATCAGACAGATGGCAGCAATCAGATAAAGCACTGTTGTGAGCAGTGAGACGATGGTTGACCATTCTCCCAGCATTGGCGTCAGCCCTGTAAGGATCAAGGTGACTGTGAGCAGGATAGCTTGTAGTGTTCGCCATTTTAGCAGCCGTTGGTCTAATGCCTCGCCCAAGGGCTGGTGACTTGCGGCCAGGGCAGCCATGTCCGTTAAAAACTGAAAATGGAAGTACAGGTCTGCCAGATTGACGATCAGAGAAAGGGGAAGGAACAAGTTTTCCAGCTTCAGACCGGCAAAGCTTAACAGCCAGCCGATCATATCCCAGACGGTTAGGCCAATGGCAAAGCTTTCGATAAGCTTCAGATCCCGACGCGCATCACTGAGCAGACGAATGGCACTTACGAAAAGATAGCGTCCGAGAAAGGCGGGGAGAATACTGACTGTACCCAGGTTGATATCGAAGTACAGGAATATATAAGCCCAGGCTGCTTTGGAGACACCTTGATAGAGCTGTTTGGGATCGGTCATTGGGGGCCTCCTTCCAGGGTGAGCGTCAGCTCTGCGATCCGTTCCCGGTCGATATACAGGTCGGCTGCAAATTGGCTGGGAAGGACCGGATCCATTACACCGCTGCTGCCGCCAGCGTCAAACAGAAGCGTGGGTCCCCACCCGGGTCGAAGTGCGCGGGTATACATGCTGGCTTGACTGAAACCGCCGGTGCTGACGCTGTCGACATGGTTCAGTGCAGGGGTGGAGAGGCTCGGACGGGGAAGCTTCGGATCCCAGGCTTGCATGGAGATACCCAAATGGGTGATGCGATCTTGCTGGGTCTGGGGGCCGGAATGGGTATAGAGGACACTTTGCGTATAGGCGGTATAGTCAAATTCTGCGTGGGGAAGGGGTGTCAGGTCGTAATGCGTTACAGGACCTAGCAGAAAATTTTGTACGATTTGCTGGCTTTGTTCCATCCGGGCGACTGTTTGGAGTCGCAGTTCCACCCGGTGTTCGCCGGTTTCGGCGCTGTAAATAAAGGCGGGGAGGCCTTGGCAGCTCCAGGATAAGTTTTCCTGGACGGTATCCACTGCCCGGAAGTTTTCCAGTGGTGCGACCACCCAACGATCAATCTCCCAAAAAACACGCAGACGCTGGGCAGCCAGATACATTCTGCCTTCTTCAGCAGAAAGGCCATTTGGAGGGTAATTCAAGCGTACGACCAGAAGCCCCTCGTAGCTGAGAGCCCCGGTTGGAGTTAGGTTATAGATCCAATAGCCCGCTTGACTGTTGGGCCAGGCGGGAAGGCCCGGATCCCAATTGGGAAACTGGCTGGCAGCATGGCGTTGGTATAGTTGGTTTGCCAGAGCTTCCTGCTGGACTTGAGGGGTACAGAGCATGCGGTAGGCCCCGTTTTGCGTCAGCACAGCTTTGCCATAGGCATCCAAGGCACCGGCATAGGTGGTGCACAGGGTCGTGCGGGCTGAGGAGATGGAGAGCGCAGGGGAGGCATTGCCGCCGGGGTCGTAGACGGCATTGGACCGGACACCGGTCAGCAGCGCTACTGTCAGCACCAGCAGCACACAGATGCTGACCAATCCCATGCCCGCGGGATACAGCTTGAAACGGGAGATGGCTTCGATACGGCGGCGGATATTTTTGCCGCCGTTTGCTATACAGGTGCTGCCGGGGGTTTGGGTATAGCGGCGGCTGCTCATGGAAAGCAGGATGCGGCCATAATCCCTGCGTTCTTCCCCAGCGAGAAGCTCCAGAACACGCTGGTCGCAGCGCGCTTCCAGATCATTGGCGGCAAGCCCGGCGCAGTAGAGCAGCAAGGGATTGCACCAGTGGATGCTCTTCAGCAGGCAGATCAGAAAACTCCATGCTGTATCCCGGTGCTGCAGGTGCATCAGCTCGTGCAGAAGCACCTTATGATCCACTTCTGTATCGGCAGGCAGCACCAGAACAGGGTGCAGTACGCCGCACACAAAGGCGCTGTGGATACCGGAGATCTCCACGGTCCTGCATGGGGTCAGATGATAGGTCTGGCACACGCGCTGCAGCTGCGCGGCGCGTGCTTGTCCGGATGGATATCCTTGCTTCAAAACCAGGCGCAGATGGATATAGGAAAGCATATACCACAGGAAAATGCCAACGGCTGTCGCAGCATAGGCACAAAACAGCCACTGACCTGCTGTGGCAGGGAATGCGGCGGGAAGCAGCGGAATGGGCGCTAAGACACGGGTCTGACCATAATCCCGAAAAAGACCGGATCGCAGACAATCCACCAAAAACGGCCAGTTCAGCAGCGTATAGCGGCCAAAAAGACCTGCCGGGCACAGCATGACCAGCACAAGGATCCCCCAGCAGGCGAACTGCCATTTGGGCGGCAGCTTACTCCGAAACATGGCCTTGACGATCAGCAGCACAGCGGCTACGCCGGAGGCGGTCAGGGTTTGCAATAGAAAGCCCCATAAGTCAGTCATGACTATACCTCCATGTTATCCAGCAGCTGACGCAGTGCCTGCCTCTCATCTTCTGAGATGGGCTCTTCTTTCAAAAAGGCTGCAATCAGGTCACTTGCGCTGCCGCAGTAGACCCGCCGCAGAAAGCCTCTGCGCTCTGCTTTTCGACAGCTTTCCCGGTCGGAGGCGGCATGGTAGATGTGAGGGGAAGCTTCTTTATCAATTCGCACTAAGCCTTTGGCTTCCATGCGCGTCAGGTAGGTCAGTACGGTGTTGCGACTCCAATGGGTATGGGGCTCCAAGACGGCTACCAGCTGCCCAAGCTCGGCACCGTCGGTTTCCCAGAGGGCATTCAAAACTGTCCATTCACGATCAGATAGACTCATAATAAACCTCCTACAGTTGTAGTATGTATATACTACAACTGTAGGAGGTAATTGTCAACTATTTTTTGTTTGGTCGGTGGAGAAGGGATTTCTGAATGACAGAGCTTTTTAACAGTCCGGGCACGCATACATTGCGCGCCCTACAGGGTGCGGGGATGGAATAAGGGAGGGTCAAGACCATCCCCTACGGGCGTTGTCTGGGGGATGCGGACAGAAAAAAACACGTATCTTCACAGAGCTCTATCAAAGGGGATTCCAAAGGGGAAAGCGGTGGAAAGTCTCAATAACACATCTCCGGTCCGCTTTCCCTTTTGGTCGTCTGGGAAGTCCGGGGACTATACGAAAGGTCCCCTGCGGCTCTTTGGATACTTTTTGGCCGGACAGGAAGTATCATCCCCTTCGTTCTTTTTCACGCATGCTGCTCTATCCTTGCAGGTAGTATTTTTTGACAGACTGAAACATCCCGGCGGCATATTTGCCGCCGGGATGTTGTATTGATCAGGCTGTTTAGGACGCGCTGGGATCGGCGGGGGGATCGGATCTCTTTTTGCCAGACTTCCGGGTGGCCAGTTTGACTACCAGCCAGGTCACCAGACCGGCCAGCCCCAGCGGGATCAGGTAGGGTACAGAGGTGACGAGCAGCACCAGCAGCTCTTCTCCAAATTGGCAGAGTCTATCCCAATTGTCCTTCAATCCGGCTCCCATACGCTGCCAGAGGGTCTTCTCCTCCACGACGGTATACTCCTGTACCTGAGTTACAGACAGGTCTACCGTACCGTAATCGACCAGATTGTCATACAGCCGCAGTTGGGAGGTGACCTCCTCCAATTCTGTGCGTACATCCGTCAGCCGCTGCTCGATCAGCAGCAGATCGGTCATATCCTCGGCCTTGGCCAGCAGCTCCAGCAGACGCTGCTGCTCTGTTTCCAGAGCGGTGATCCGGCTGGCGGTAGCCACATAACTCAGCGTAATATCATCGGCGTTCTCCCGATAGTTAACGATATTAGTTGCGCCTTTCACATGCTCCACAAATGCATCCAGCTTAGCCACCGGAATGCGGATAGTCAGATCGGCGGTGCGGTAACTGCGCCGTTCGCTGTAACTGCCGTTGCGGATGGATTTGTTCTCCACATAGCCACCCAGCTCAGAGATCCGGGCGTCCAGCGTAGACAGCAGCGCGTCCAGATCGTCTGTCTCTGCGTCCACATCCATGGTGCGGATCAGCTTCTGGTTTTGCACGCCGGCGGAGCCGGTGGAAACGCTCTGCCCCGGTGCTGCGGTGGCGGATTCTGAGATCGCCATGTCCGCACCGTCATAGAGGCCGTCATATAAGACATCCTCCTTGGGTGCGTAGGCACCGTTTTCGGTGTTCGCAGCCGTGCTGCAGCCGGCAAACAGACCAGCCACCAGCAAGACGGCTAAAGAGATGGTGATCCATAGTTTGCTTTTCATCATGTATGCCTCCTCTTGTTCTTGGTGTCTAAGTTTTTTTGCTTTCATCCATATAGTCGCAAAAAGGGAACAGCCGGTTACATGGATTTTGATTGTAGTGTACCATATTTTTCCGCTATTCCAATCCGTAAACATTTCCAGATTGGTATTTGTCGGTGTGTAAAACACACCGACAAACTGGAATTTGCATCACCAAGAGCTTGACAAAGTTGCTCTAATGTGTTAGTGTATAGACAAACTCTAATGGATTAGAGGAAGGAGCGAATTATATGGAGACCCCAAAAGTATTTGAGAGCGAATACCGCTTCTGCTTGATCCTGTGGGAGCACGAGCCGGTCAGAAGTAAGGACCTGGTGCGTCTTTGCCAGGAGCAGCTGGGCTGGAAGTCTACCACTACCTATACGGTGATCAAGCGGCTGTCCGAGCGGGGCGTGCTGAAAAACGAAAACACTGTGGTCACCTCTCTGGTGTCCAAGGATCAAGTGCAGGCCGCAGAGATCGAGGAGCTGGTGGAAAAGAAATTTGAAGGTTCTCTGCCTGCCTTTGTAGCAGCCTTTACCAAGCATCAGAAGCTTCGCCAGGAGGAGATCGATGCGGTGCAGGCCATGATCGACGCTTACAGAAAGGAGCATTGATATGTCCAACCTGCTGCTTACAGTTTTCAATATGAGCTTTGCGGCATCCTGGCTGGTGCTGGCGGTGGTGTTGCTGCGGTTGGTGCTGAAAAAAGCGCCCCGGTGGATCCATGTGCTGCTCTGGGCTATGGTGGGCTTACGGTTGGTGTGCCCCTTGACTCTGGAAAGCGCCCTGAGCCTGATCCCCAGCGCCCAGGTGGTCAGCCCACAGATCGTGCTCGACGATTCTCCCGCCATCCATACCGGCATTCCCCCGGTAGATCAAGTGATCAATCCGGTGTTTACCCAAACCTTTACTCCGGATCCTACGGGCAGTGCCAATCCCCTGCAGATCTGGGTGGCTGTAGCCGGGATCGCGTGGTTGGCAGGTATGGCAGCCATGGGCATCTATACGGCGATCTCCTACTGGCGGCTGCGCCGCCGGGTGATGGACGCAGTGCTGCTGGAAGAACGGATATACCAAAGTGGCAGAATCGATTCTCCCTTTGTGCTGGGGTTCTTTCGGCCCCGGATCTATCTGCCCGCTGCTTTGCGTGCGGAGAACATGCCCTATGTGATCGCCCATGAGCGGGCGCACATCTGCCGCAAGGACCACTGGTGGAAGCCACTGGGATTTTTGATACTGGCGGTGCACTGGTTCAACCCGCTGATGTGGCTTGCCTATATCCTGCTGTGCCGGGATATTGAGCTGGCCTGCGATGAAAAGGTGGTGCGGCTGCTGGATGCGCCCAGCCGGGCCGATTATTCCCAGGCCCTGCTCAGCTGCAGCGTCAGCCGGGCTTCCATCGCGGCCTGTCCATTGGCCTTCGGCGAGGTAGGTGTAAAGGCAAGAGTGAAAAGTATACTCAATTATAAAAAGCCCGGCTTCTGGATCCTGCTGGCGGCGGTGATCGCCTGTGTGGCCGTAGCGGTGTGTTTTTTGACAGATCCTGCAAACGATACACAGGAATCCTCTTACAAATCCTCCTACAGCGACCGGGTGCTGGCTATTGGCGTGCGCAACAGCGACGGCTCCGTACTGGAAGAGAAAGCTACCTGGTATTATTTTGCTGTCCACAGTGGGGATATAGTCACCGTACCCGGCGATGTGCCGCTAAAAGTTACCATCCAGAGCGTGAAAGAGAAGGACTTTACGGTGACCTTTGATACGGCTCTGTACTACGAGGGCCAGCAGACGCAGGAGCTGGAGATGAAAGCAGTCAGCTGGAAGGATCTGCATACAGGTACCCCAGGCGGCAGTACCCAGTATAGCTTTTTAAATATGTCCCGGGTGACCAATTTTGAAGGGGCATTTCCCTGGATCCCTGATACTACCGGTATGCGGGAGGAGCGGACCACCATGCATCCCAGCTTCCCCGGCGTGACCTTCTATTGCAGCACAAGCAGCGTCCGCTCCGAGGGCGGGCCTTGGGGGCAGTGGGAGCTGTTTACCGGCATGCCTGTTCGCAATGTATTCTTTTCTGACTTAAGCGGTGACGGCCTGCCGGAGATCTGTGCCACCGTCTGCTTTGGCTCCGGCATGATCGATACCTATGTGATGGTGGTGGATTTTGCGGCAGGAGATCTGTTTATGCTCCGGGACCGGGGGATCTATGACTACTTCCTGGAAGTGGAAGACAATACCCTGGTCTGCGTCAAGCGGCCTTACAACAAGGACGAAGAATTGGCCCGTTCTCAGCTGAGCCTGGTCAATGCGGCGGGCGGCAGTGGCCGCAAGCTGGTGATGACGGGCAGCAGCTCCAAGAATGAGCCTGTCGTAGACGGAACGGAGGCGCCGGGTACAGTGTCTCCCGAAGAAAACTTAACTCTGGAAGCGGTGCTGGAGCTTGCGAAAAAGGGTGAGGATCTTACCTGGGAGGATCTGGAACCCTATAACGGAACGGATATAGGCTCCGGATTGTATATCATGTTCTACCCCATCGACGATGTATACAGACTGCTTGTATCCGGAGGCGGTCCGGATGGTCCTATCATGTCAGCGAATCTTGGTATCCGGGATACAGGCTTGTGGGTCGACATCCGCACCGGCGATGTGGCAGTCTTTCTGAAGGAAAACGGAGAAGAAGCCCGCAATGTGAAGATCAGCGACGCGATCATACAGGCCCATAAAAAGGAATATCCTGATGGACTTGTGAATGCCGCGGCCTTCCGTATCCTCGACACGGAGCGTGTCAGCGGCACACCGCTGTTCGGAAAAACCGAGCATACCGTAGAGGAGATCGTATATCTTTACACCATGTATGGGACTTATGCCGCCAGCGGCGGCACCCCTTCTATGGTCACCGGACAGTACGCACCTGCCGTTGCGGTATTCCGGATCGATGCAAGCGGCGGTTATACCCTGACGGAATATTGGGAAGCTCAGCCCGGGCAAAATGCGGAAAGTGATATCCGCAGCCGCTTCCCTGCGGAACTGGCGGAGCAGGTACTGGATGGTACATCCTATGTGGACGAACTGGAGAAGCAATGCCGCAAGCAAGTGCTTAATAAACTCTATACCAGCGGAAATCTGCCGGACCGCATCGAGACACTGTTACACAATATCATGTCCTCCCCGGCCCACAGCTCTGCTCCCGGAGACTATATTCGGGATCATCCGGAGTCCTACGCAGAGCTTATGTCTTACGGTGAGTACGCCCTCCGCTACTGCTTCGGGCAGTTTATGAATGGGGGCCAGACTGATCTGCGAGGACACATTATGGCCATCGCTTGTGAAGATATCATGGCCTCCTGGGGTGAGACCTATCGGATCGAACCGGAGAACCGGATGACGGGTCAGGACTGGTTTGCTTCCTTCCGGTCTCTGGCAGTGGAGTTGGACAGAAAGTTTCCGGATGCGCAACTGCACACAGAATATCCCGGCGCTTGGCTTTTGACACAGATGTTCTCTTGACACGAGCAGATATATGGTGTATAATCACGATATGTTCAAGCTTTGTTCACTGTTTGTTCGTGATCTGTTCAAATTTGCTGTGCCAATATCAGTTAAAATATAAAAGACTGATAGGGCGGAAAGATTTACCAATGAGCTTGATCGGCCCTGGCAAAATGTAAAAGAAAAGGAAAGATGTACTTATGAAAACCTTGTCCCTTGTTTCCCGTATCTGCTGTTTCTTGTGCGTTGCGCTGATGCTGGCTCTGATCATCGTTCAGTTTATGCCCAATTGGACTTATGAGGCTAAGGTTAAGGGAGAAGACGGAACGAGCACGAAAGTGGAAACGGAAGTTTCTCTTGCCGAGATCACCTGGTTCCCCAACGACCACAAGGATCTTACCAAGCAGTGGAAGACAGAATATAAGAAGATCATGCAGGAGATCCTGGAGCCCGGTGAGGACGGAAAGATCGATAAGGAAAAGCTGGAGTTCAAGATGAACGGCCTGGTTCCTATGCCCATCCTTTCCATGGCTGCGGCTGCTATCGGTATCTTTGTGTGCCTGTTTAAGAACAAGTATTGCGCATCTGCTCTGCTGCCTCTCATCAGCGGTGGTGCTATTGTGCATGGTATGATGAGCCATCCGATGCTGCAGGCCGGTGCCCAATGCCAGACGTTCCAGATCCTGGGCATCGTCACCGTGGCTGTCGCGGCTGTTTGCCTGATCACCGGCATCGTTGCTTCTATCATGGGCATGGTGGCTGCAAAGAAGGCTGCCAAGAAGTAAATACTGACATTTCTGTAACAGGAGGATCTATCGATCCTCCTGTTGTTTTTAGCCCCGGGAGAAGGAAATTGGTATTTGTCGTGCAGCTTCCGTATACCACCGTAGGGGCGCTTACCAAGCGCCCGCCCAAAAATCGCATCGTAATTGTTGGAATTTACCGGGCAAGCCATTCTGTAGGGGAGGGTCTTGACCCTCCCTTTTTCCGTCCCCCTCCGCACCCTCGTAGGGTGCAGGAAGATGTATGCCCCAACGGTAATGATCCCACGCAAAATGGCCAGCGGGGATTCCAAAGGGGAAAGCGGAGGAAAGTCTCGATCACACATCACCGGTCCGCTTTCCCCTTTGGCCGTCTGGGGGGTCCGGGGGCCATACGGAGGCTCCCCGGCGGCTCTTTGGATACTTTCTGGCCGGACAGAAAGTATCCTATTCCCAGCAGCTCCTTTTGCGGCGAAAAGCCGATTCCGTTTCCGCGTACCAAGTCGGAGGCCAAGCGGGCTTAGGAAGACAACACCCACAGCCAACTCCTTGGCCCACAGAACGACATGGCTAGGATCCGACTTACCATACGGAAGGCCCCCGGCGGCTCTTTGGATACTTTCTGGCCGGACAGAAAGTATCCTATTCCCGGCAGCTTCTTTTGCGGCGAAAAGCCGATTCCGTTTCCGCACAAAAAACATCACGTCATACCCGTAGGTGCGGAGGAGAAACTGCGGACGGCACAATGGCCGTCCCTACGGCATCCACGGGACGCTGTACGACAAACTGAAATTTTGCTTTACATCCCCCATAGGGGCTTGCGCGTTGGAGAAAAATAGGGTATGATGATGAAAAATCTTCCGGAGGTGACGGCCTTGGCGGCACATACCCACGAACATGATCACACACATGACCATGCCTACATGCATGAGCACGGCATTGCCCATTCTCACGGCCATGTCCATGAAAATCAGAAGGCGGTCATCAACCGTCTGGCCCGGGCCATCGGCCATCTGGAAAAGGTCAAACGCATGGTAGAGGAAGGCTATGACTGCTCCGATGTACTGGTACAGCTGGCTGCCGTCCGCTCGGCACTGGAGAATACAGGTAAGGTGATCCTCAACGACCACATCCGCCACTGTATGGTGGACGCGGTCAGCGCCGGCGATCAGGACGCCATTGATGACCTGTGCCAGGCAATTGAAAAATTTATCAAGTAAGGCAGCTTCTGCCTTACTTTTTTATTTTCTTTTTCTTAGCTTTTTGCTATAATTTTTGTAACATCCCGAAAATATATTATCTTTTCCGTATTCTATTCAAAGGAAAGGGGGGAGCAAAGACATGGAGGATCAACACAGTCTGGAGCTTTGGGTCCTGGAGGCCCAGACGAGCACCTATGCTGCGGACGCATTGGTAGAGCAGTATCTTCCTTTTATCCGTTCTCAGACTGCCAAATTTCTCAAACGTAAGCCGGACAGCAGCGATGATGAGCTAAGCATCGCCATGCTGGCTTTTTATGAAGCCGCGATGGCATATAAACAGGGCCGGGGCGCTTTTCTGCGCCTGGCAGCAGCTGCCATTCGCAACCGGTTGGTCGATCATCACCGCCGGGAGCGGCGGCACAAAGGTCTGCTTTCCTATCACGCTCCTCAGCTTGACCGGGAAGAGCCTCTTCTGGATCTGGTAGCCGACGAAACGGACCATACCCAGGAATTGGTTATGCGGGAAGCTGCCCGCACGGAAATCGGAGAATATACCCAGCAGCTGCAGGAGTTGGGTCTGGAATTGGCAGACATTGCAGACAATTGCCCCCGACAGGAACGGACTATGAAGACCTGCATGGCTGCTGTAAGATACATAACCGGTCAGCCTGCCCTTTTTCAGCAGCTGCTTCGCGATAAAAAAATGCCCTTAAATCAGATCTGCCGGGATACCGGACTTGAACGCAAGACCTTGGAGCGTCACCGCAAATATCTCATGGCCGCTCTGCTTGCCTTTACCAATGGTTTTGAGATCATCCGCGGCCATATCCATCAACTGCACCCAGGAAAGGAGGAAGCTTCCCTATGAAATATCTTGTCATGGAATGCCATCCGGCTTATGCGGTGGTCCTGGACGAAAAAGGCTCTTTTCACAAGGTAGCAAATCAGAATTTCCAAGTGGGGCAGCTTCTGGATCATGTGGTTCTCTATCAGCCACCCCGGCCTTTCCTGGTAAGTTTTATTCGTCCCTTTACCATTGCTGCCTGTGTTTTACTGGTGCTGGGACTGTTTGCCCAGTATCTTCTGACCCCGGCAGGCAGTGTGCGCCTCTCTGTCAACCCAGATCTGGTACTGACAGTAAACCGCTTGGATATGGTGATCGATGCCTCCGGCCTCAATACCGACGGTGTGCGTTTGCTGGATAACTGCCATTACCGTTTTCGAAACATTCACAAGGTACTTGTGCATCTGACGCAACAAGCAGAAGCCATGGACCTTCTGTCACAAGGGGATACGATCCTGCTTTTACCCGGCGCTGATGCGATCAAGCTGTCGGATACAGAGCTTTTAAACTGGGCTGCTGAGCTGGATGTAGATACAAACAGCCGTTTTTGTATCCTTACCCAACCGCAATCCGTTCCATCTGCCGATCAAACAGATCCGGCGGATACCTCTGCGCCCCATCCTACGGAAAGCGATGATGATGAGGATGACGATGACGAGGAGGACGACGAGGATGACGATGACGAGGATGAAGATAACGATGAGAAAAAAGGTGTAAAATAATTTTCTTTCGGCCCCGTTTTTATGAGAATGGCTCCGTATTCTTTGGGTACAATCTTAAAAAACAAGGAGCAACGATCATGAAACACAAAAAGCATCTGAAATTGACCGCTGTCATCTTGACTGTGGTCGCCATCATCTCCCTGGCAGGCTGTAAAGCCGGCTTTTCCCAATCCGCTTCCCAAAAGCAAGCAAGAAGCACCACACCGCTTGCTTCCCCCGCCCCGGCATCGGCAGCTGCCGATCTCCTATCCACCGAGCCTGCTCCTGCTCAGCAGCAGACCATCACCTTGGAAGAAGCCAAAGCTCTGGTACTGCAGTATTTAGACCTTTCTGAGGCCAAATTTACCGAGCTGGATAAAGACCGGGACGACCTGGAATATGAGCTGGAAGTGATCGCGGGAGATACCAAATACGAAGTGGATGTCCATATGGTGACCGGCACCATCCGGGAGATCGACAGGGAGCCTATCCGTCAGATGGCACCTCCCCAGTCTCCCACTGCGGATCCCAAATCTCCCGAAGCACCTGCTCAGCAGCCGGCGTTTCTCAGTGAAGACCGGATCCGGGAACTGGTTCTGACCCACTTCGGTGTGACGCAAGCAGAATTTCTGCGCATCCGGAAAGACTGGGACGACCTGGAATATGAAGTGACCGTGACCGTCGAAGATACGGTCTATGAGCTGGAGCTGAACGCTTACACCGGTCAGATACACAAGCAGGAGATCGAATACAGACCCACTGCCCAGACCGGGTCCTCCTTCCTTACCTGCGAGCAGGCAAAGGATGCCGTTACCGCCTACTTTTCCGGCAAGACTGTGCGCTTTCTGGAATGCGAGCCGGATGACGGTGAATATGAGCTGGAAGTGCTGGTAGACGGTGTAAAATACGATGTTTCCCTATCTGCCAGGGACGGATCCATTCTGGAGATCGAGCGGGATGACTAACAGACCGTCCTTACAAAACAGCTGATTCCATACCACAAAAACCCGTTGTTTTTGACAGAAAAAACAGCGGGTTTTTTCTTTGTTTTTATCCTGTGGATAAATGAAAATTCCCTTGTTTTTTGTGCAAAAATATGGTACAATCTAGGGTGATATAGTATGCCTTTTCAGACTTGATTTTTTCATTTTTTTGTACGGATCTATATACAGAAAGGAGCCGGATTATGTACGCTTCCGCCTATGTTTGGGCCAAGATCATCAGCTATCTGGAAGAACGGCTGACCGCCGTGACAGTGTCCACCTGGTTTGACGATGCTGAGGTGATCGAGCTCAACGAAGAGCATCTGATTCTTTATTCATCTTCCGATTTTCGCCGGGAGATCATTCGCCGCCGCTGCACAGATTACATTCAGGATGCCCTGAAAGAGATCTTCAATTCCGATGCCAAGCTGATCGTATTTGGTGACGAGGAACTGAACGCCTTTAAAACCAAGGACCAGCAGACCACCTCTATGGACTTTAATCCCCAGTTTTCCTTTGATAACTTCGTTGTCGGCCCCTCCAACCGGTTTGCTCACGGCGCGGCCATCGCAGTATCCAACATTCCCGGCCAGGTCTACAACCCCCTGTTTATCTATGGCCCTGCCGGTGTGGGTAAGACCCACCTTCTGTATGCCATCGCCAACGGCATCCGTAAGCAGAACAAAAATGCCAATATCGTATATATCAAAGGCGACCAGTTTACCAATGAGCTGATCACCGCCATTCAAAGCGGTAAAAATATTGAATTCCGCAGCAAATACCGGGAAGCTGACCTGTTTCTGATCGACGACATTCAGTTTATCGCCGGTAAGGAATCTACCCAGGAGGAATTTTTCCATACCTTCAATAAGCTCTACGAAGAGCATAAGCAGATCGTTATGACCTCCGACCGAAAGCCCAGTGATATGCTGACCCTGGAGGACCGGCTCAAGACCCGTTTTGAATGGGGCCTTCTGGCAGATATCCAGCCCCCGGATTATGAGACCCGTATGGCGATCATCAAGAAAAAAGCCGCTTCTTTGGGCTTAGAGCTGCCGGACGATGTATGTAACTATATTGCGGTCAATGTGACCAACAATGTGCGGCAGTTGGAAGGCACAGTCAAAAAGATCCTGGCCTATCGGGACTTAAACGGCATGGAACTGACGCTGGAAAACGTGACCCGGGTCATCAGCGATATGTTTAAAAGCGAGGGCAATGCCCTGCCTACTCCAGGCTTGATCATCAGCCAGGTCTGTAAGTTCTACTCCATTGATGAAACCGTCCTGCGGGGCACGCTAAAAAATAAGGGCACCACAGAAGCCCGGCAGGTAGCCATCTATCTGATCCGGAAGCTGACCAACCTGAGCCTGCCGGATATCGGCAAGGAATTCGGGCGGGATCACTCCACGATCCTGTATGCCATCCGGAAAGTAGAGGTTGCCCTTAAGAGCGACAATCCCACCCTTCAAAATAACATCCGGGACATCACTGCCAATATCAACTCCTGCCTCTAAAATTTCTCCACAGGGTCTGTGGAATGTGGAAGGAATTCCTGTGGAAAGCATTCCATAAAAAAGCTCCAAAAACCGCCTGTGGAAAAGTTTTGAATTATCCACTTTCCATTGTGGATAAAAAAGCCTTGGGGCTGTAAGACAAATTGGAGTTTTCCACATAAATTTGCACTACTGCTGTTATTACTGCAAATAAAGATAAAAAATATATTGATTCTATTATTTTATTTCAGAAAGAGGTTTTAATATGCGTTTTACCTGTGAAAAAAGCATGCTGGTTACCGGACTGAACATTACCGGACGTACCGTTGCCCAGAAGAGCAGTTTGTCTGTCATTGAGGGTATTCTATGCCGGGCAGGTCACGGACTGAGTCTGACCGGCTATAATATGGAAACCGCCATTACCTACACCATCGACGCTGAGGTCACCGATGCCGGTACCTGCATCCTGCCGGCACGGCTTTTCGGTGATATTATCCGCCGTCTGCCGGAAGGCCCTGTCACTGTGGTGGTAGATGACAATTACAAGGTCTCCATCCGCTCCGGCTACGCTTCCTTCACGATCTCTGCTGAGAGTGCCGAGGATTATCCCGAGCTTCCCGACGTCGGCTCCGGCAAGAGTGTGCACATTCCCCAGCTGGCACTGAAGGAGCTGATCTCCGGCACCATCTTTGCTGTGTCCGAAAACCAGGGCCGGCCCATCCACACGGGTGTGAAATTTGAGGTAGAGGACGATGCCATTTCCGCCATTGCGGTGGATGGCTTCCGTCTGGCCAGACGGACTTTCCATCCCGAGCAGCCCCTGGGCCGTATTATGTCCTTTGTGGTGCCTGCCCAGGGACTGAAGGAAGTGGAAAAGATCCTGACCGACAGCGATGAGGATGCTGCCTTTACCTTGGGTGAGAAGCATATCCTCTACCAGATGGGCAGCGCTACTGTGACCTGCCGCCTGCTGGAAGGTGATTTTCTGAACTGGAAGAAGGTCGTTCCCACCAATTGCCCCATTAAGCTGACTGCGCATGTGAGTGATCTGGCCTCTTCTATCGAGCGTGTGGGTCTGATCGTTTCTGAAAAATATAAGAGCCCGGTTCGCTGCGTTTTCGGCAGCCATGTGCTCCACCTGCGCACCAATACCACCATCGGCGCGGCAGAGGACCAGTGTGCCATCGCCGGTGACGGCAAGGAGCTGGAGATCGGCTTCAATGTACGTTATCTGGCCGATGCCCTGCGGGTGATCCCCAGTGAAGAGGTGGTGCTGGAGCTGACCAACGGCTTAAGCCCCATCGTTCTGACACCCGCGGAGGACAAGTATGATTATGCCTACATGGTCCTGCCTGTACGGATCAATAAGGCAAATTAAGCGGTGATCTTATGAAAGTAACAGTCAAGAAGAAAACAGCTGCGGTGGAAGTAGAGATCTCTACGGAATTCATCAAGCTGCAGGATGCTATGAAATATGCAAATATCGTCTATTCCGGCGGAGAAGCAAAACAGCTGATCCTGGATGGACAGGTGCAGGTAAACGGAGAAGTTTGCACCATGCGGGGGAAAAAGCTGCGTCCCGGCGAAAGCTTCCGCTTTAACGGTGTGACTTACCAAATCGCAGGCCATGCAGCTGAATAAGCTGGAGGTGCGGAATTTCCGCAATTATGAATATTTGAATTTGGAAACAGATCCGGGGGTCAATCTGATCGTGGGCAATAATGCCCAGGGAAAGACCAATCTTTTGGAAGCCATCGCCTATTTGGGCTCCGGAAAAAGCTTCCGGGCGCAAAAAAGCAGCGAAATGGTCCGTTTTGGGGCGGACTTTGCAGATTGCGAAGCGGAGGTTTTCTCCCAGCAGCGGCAGCAGACCCTGCGGTGGGTGATCTTCCAGGGAGCCAGGCCGCGCCAGCTCTGGCGCAACGGCGCCAAAAAAAAGACTGCCGCGGATATTTCCGGTGTACTGCAAACGGTTTTGTTCTGCCCGGAGGATCTGATGGTGCTCAAGACCGGTGCTGCTGCCCGTCGGCGGCTGGGAGACCATGCTCTTGGCCAGCTGCGGCCCAATTATGAGGCGGCGCTGACGGAGTACGGAAAAATTCTGGACCAAAAAAGCCGTATTTTAAAAGACCGATTTGAAAATCCCCGGCTTTTGGAGCTGCTTCCGGATTATAACACCCGCCTTTGCCAGGTAGGCGCCCTGCTGATCTCCTACCGGGCCCGGTTTTATGAGGGTCTGGGCAAGGCAGCGGCCAAGTACCATGACCATTTTTCCGGAGGAGTGGAGGAATTTTTCCTGCAATATAAAACCGTATCTACGGTGTCCGACCCCTTTGCGCCCATTGCAAAGCTGCAGGAAAATCTTTGGGAGCATTTGGATAGTCACCAGCGGGCAGAGCTGGAAACGGCCCAGTGTCTGACCGGTCCTCACAAGGACGATTTTGAAGTATCCCTTTCCGGCATCAATCTGAAGGCCTACGGTTCACAAGGGCAGACCCGAACGGCGGCCATCAGTCTGAAGCTGGCCCAGCGGGAGCTTATGGGAAGAGAATCGGGAGAAATTCCGGTGCTTTTATTGGATGATGTGCTCTCTGAGCTGGATCCGGGACGGCAGGATTTTGTACTGAACCAGATCTCCCAGGGACAGGTGTTTATCACCTGCTGCGAGCCGGGACAGTTTACCAAACTGGGAAAGACTATTCAAATTCAATCGGGAGCAGTAAAAAAGTAGTGTCATTGCGAGCCAGTGACCGATGTCACTGGCGTGGCAATCTCCTCTACGGTAGAAGAAAAAGGTAACAACATGGCTTACTATGTCTACATGATGACAAATAAGTACAGAAATGTGTTATATACCGGTGTTACAAATAACTTGATCCGCCGGGTTTATGAACACCGGAATCATTTTATAAAAAGCAGTTTTACTGCCAGATATAAGATCACAAGGCTGGTATATTTTGAAATGACGGAAGATATCCGTTCTGCACTGGAACGGGAAAAGCAGATAAAATCATGGAATCGCTCCCGGAAGAATGCTTTAGTTGAAAGGCAAAATCCTACTTGGGAAGATCAGTATCCGATGATTTTAGAATAAGAAAGACTCTGCCTCTGTTTTTGAGGAGATTGCCACGGCCCTATGGGCCTCGCAATGACAAAATTATGGAGATATTTTCTTATAATTACAGCATTTTGGTAAAACAGGAGAACGAATATGTCTGATGAAACAAAAGTAACACAAGAATACGGTGCGGAGCAGATCCAGGTCCTGGAGGGTCTGGAGGCGGTGCGCAAGCGGCCCGGTATGTATATCGGTTCCACTTCCTCTTCCGGTCTGCACCACCTGGTATATGAGATCGTGGATAATTCCATCGATGAGGCCTTGGCGGGCTACTGTAAAAATATCACTGTCACCATCAACCCCGGCGATTCCATCACCGTTACGGATGATGGCCGCGGTATCCCTGTGGACATCCAGGCCCAGACCGGCAAGCCTGCTCTGGAAGTGGTATTTACCGTACTGCACGCCGGTGGTAAGTTCGGCGGTGGCGGTTATAAGGTTTCCGGCGGTCTGCACGGCGTTGGCGCGTCTGTGGTCAATGCTTTGTCCCAGTGGCTGAAGGTGCGGGTCTATAAGAACGGAAATATTTATGAAATGAAGTTTGCCCGGGGCCACATTACCCAGGAAATGACCATCGTAGGCAAAACCGACCGCAACGGCACCGAGGTCACATTCCAGCCGGATCCGGAGATGTTTGACGATACGGTGTATGATTATGAGATCCTGCACACCCGTATGCGGGAAAAGGCTTTCTTAACGGCGGGTCTGCGCATTTCCATCACCGATGACCGGGCAGATGAGCCGGTCAGCGATACCATGTGCTATGAGGGCGGTATCCGGGAATTTGCTACCTGGTGCAACCGCAATAAGACGGCCCTGCACCCGGATGTGATCTATATGTCCGGTATGAAGGGGGATGCAGGCGCAGAGATCGCCATTCAGTATAACGACGGCTACAATGAATTCATGCTCTCCTTTGCCAATGAGGTCAATACTCCCGAGGGCGGTATGCACGAAACAGGCTTTAAGACCGCACTGACCAGAGTTCTGAATGCTTACGGCGTGAAAAACGGAATCATCAAGGGTGACGATAAGGTCAGCGGTGAAGACTGCCGGGAGGGTATCACTGCCATTATTTCCGTAAAGCTGACCGATGCCCAGTTTGAGGGTCAGACCAAGGCTAAATTGGGTAACGCCTATATCCGCACCTTGGTAGACAGCGTGGTCAATGATCAGCTGACGACCTACTTTGAGGAGCATCCTGCCACGGCAAAGGTCATTCTGGAAAAGGCAATGATGGCAAACCGGGCCAGAGAAGCCGCCCGGAAGGCCAGAGAAAATGCCCGCCGTAAGACCGGACTGGAATCCGGCGGTATGCCCGATAAGCTGCAGGACTGCAATGAGAAGGATCCTTCCTTGTGCGAGCTGTACATCGTCGAGGGTGACTCCGCTGCAGGCTCTGCCATCCAGGGCAGAGATTCCCGCTTCCAGGCGATCCTGGCTATGTGGGGTAAGATGCTGAACGTGGAGAAGGCAAGAGTGGATAAGGTCTACGGCAATGACAAGCTTTCCCCTCTGATCGTTGCCCTGGGCGGCGGCATCGGTGAGGACTTTGACTTGGAAAAGGTGCGTTACCACAAGGTCATCATCATGTCCGATGCGGACGTGGACGGTGCCCATATCCGGACGCTGCTGCTGACCTTCTTCTTCCGTTATATGCGGCCGTTGATCGAGCAAGGCTATGTGTACTCTGCCGTGCCGCCCCTTTACAAGCTCAAGCGGGGCAAGACCGAGCGTGTGGCCTACTCGGATGAGCAGCGCGACCAGGTATCTGCCGAGCTGCGCGGAGAAAGCAATGCAAAAATCGAGATCAACCGGTTCAAGGGTCTGGGTGAAATGGATGCTCATGAGCTTTGGGATACTACCATGGATCCGGAAAAGCGTTCCCTGCGGCGGATCACCCTGGATGATGCCCGCCGGGCGGATGAGATCTTTACCATTCTCATGGGCGAACAGGTAGAGCCAAGAAAAGAATGGATCGAGCGCAACGCCAAGTACGCCATCAATATCGATATCTAAAGAAAGCCCCCCTTGCCTAAAGGGGGCCAGAATTCCTAAAAGTGGAGGTGTGTGCTTTGGCACATAATCGTAACTATAAACCGGAGGATATTCTGTTTCCCGACCAGGTGATCACTACATCCAACCTGGTGGACGAAATGGAGAAATCCTATATTGAATATGCCATGTCCGTCATCGTAGGCCGGGCGCTGCCCGATGTGCGGGACGGTTTGAAGCCTGTTCACCGCCGCATTCTATATACCATGTATGAAAGCGGACTGACTTCCGACAAGCCCTTTAAAAAGTCAGCTACCTGCGTCGGTGATGTGCTGGGTAAATATCATCCCCATGGTGATGCATCCGTTTACGATGCCATGGTGCGCCTTGCCCAGAATTTCTCTATGCGCTACATGCTGGTGGATGGTCACGGAAACTTCGGCTCCGTAGACGGAGACCCCCCGGCAGCCTACCGTTATACCGAGGCCAGACTCAGCAAGCTTTCTAATGAAATGCTTCGGGATATCGACAAGGATACCGTGAATTGGGATCCCAACTTCGATGAATCCCGCAAAGAGCCCCGGGTGCTGCCCAGCCGGTTCCCGAACCTGCTGGTCAACGGTTCTTCCGGTATTGCCGTTGGTATGGCTACCAATATTCCGCCTCACAATCTGAAAGAGGTCATCAACGCCTGCATCTGCGTGATCGACGACAGTGAAGCTACCTTGCCCGATCTGATGGAGCATTTGTCCGGTCCGGATTTTCCTACCGGCGGTATCATCATGGGCCGCAGCGGTATTCGGGCAGCCTATGCCACCGGCCGGGGAAAGATCGTAGTCCGTGCCCGCACGGAATTTGAGACCTTCAATAAAGACCGCACCCGGATCATCGTCTCCGAGCTGCCTTACCAGGTCAATAAGCGCCAGCTGATCAAGAAGATCGCCGAGCAGGTAAAGGACAAGCGTCTGGATGGTATCAGCGATCTGCGGGACGAGACTGACCGCAACGGTATGCGTATGGTCATTGAGCTGAAAAAGGATGCCAATCCCCAGGTCGTGCTCAATAACCTCTTTAAGCAGACGGAGCTGCAGTCTAGCTTCGGCATTATTCTGCTGGCGCTGGTGGATGACCAGAAGCAGCCAAGGATCTTGAGCCTGCGGCAGATTCTGGATGAATATCTGACCTTCCAGCTGGAGGTTTTGACCCGGCGGACAGAGTATGATCTGAAAAAGGCCAGAGAGCGCGCTCACCTGTTGGAGGGTCTGCTAATCGCCCAGGATAATATTGACGAGGTCATCCGAATCATCCGCTCTGCCTATGACGATGCCAGGGAGCGGCTGTGTGAGCGGTTCGGACTGGACGAGGTGCAGGCCCAGGCTATTCTGGATATGCGCTTGAAAGCGCTCCAGGGTCTTGACCGGGAAAAGCTCCAGGCAGAGTATGACGAGCTCCAGGAGCGAATTCGTTACTACATGAGCTTGCTGGAGGATCCGGAAAAGCTCAAGGGCGTACTGCGGGAAGAACTGATCGCCATCCGGGATAAGTTTGGTGACGAGCGCAAGACGGAGATCCAGGAGGTGGAGGATGAGATCGACATCGAGGATCTGATCGAGGAAGAGACCTGCGCCTTCACCATTTCCAACCAGGGCTACATCAAGCGGATGAGCGTGGATACCTATCGCACCCAGAGCCGTGGCGGCCGGGGTGTGAACGCGCAGAATCTGAAGGAAGAGGACTATGTCAAGAGTCTGAATGTGGCCTCTACCCACGACCATATTCTGTTCTTTACCGATAAGGGCCGGGTGCACCACCGCAAGGGCTACCAGATACCCGAGGCAGGCCGGACGGCCCGCGGCACGGCTATGGTCAACATCCTGCCTCTGCTTCCCGAGGAATCCGTGACCGCCATGGTCATCACCCGGGAGTTCCATGAAAACGAATATCTGGTGATGGTGACAAAGAAGGGAACCGTCAAGCGGATCCCCTTCATTGCGCTGTCTACCAACCGGAAGACCGGTATCCGTGCGATCACCTTGGATGAAGATGATCAGCTGGTCAACGTTATGCGTACCGAGGGTGACGATCATGTTCTTATCGCCACTGCCGGCGGTATGGCCATCTGCTTCCATGAAAACGATGTCCGTCCTATGGGACGTGATGCGGCGGGTGTCCGCGGCATCAGCCTGGGAAGAGGTGACTATGTTGTGGGTGCGGAGAAGGCCGAGGAGGGTAAGACTCTGCTCACCGTCACCGAAAAGGGCTACGGCAAGCGTACCGAGCTGAGCGAATACCTGCGCACCGGCGCAAACGGCGAAAAGGTTGCCCAGTCCAGAGGCGGCAAGGGTCTGAAAAACTACAACATCACTGCAAAGACCGGCAATGTAGCCGCCTGCCGTGTGGTCAGCGAAAGTGATGATGTGATGCTGATCGAAAGCGGCGGCGTGATCATCCGTACGCCCGTATCCAATATCAATATCTACAAGCGTGATGTGCAGGGTGTGATCGTCATGCGTGTGGAAGAGGGCAACCAAGTGGTTTCCATCGAGCGCGTGGAAAATATTGAAACGGAGGAAACGGTATGATCGGTTTGATGATGGCAGGTGTGCTGGGAATTTTCGCCGGCATCGTGGTTATGATCGTGGGCAGTGTGCCTGTGGGCGTGATCCTGCTGCTGGCAGGTATCGTAGCCTTTGTAATCGGTACCTCCAAAATGCTGCGTGCCCAGGGCTACCGGGGCGAAGGCGCCTACGGGGAAGGCATCTACGGCCAGGGCCGCCAGCAGAGCGAGCTGGTAGAGCTGGATGCGCCCGTTGCGGGGGAACAGCCTGCAAACATTTGGGATAAGGTTGAGAAAAAGTGAAAACAGTAACTTTGTATACCGACGGTGCCTGCTCCGGCAATCCCGGCCCCGGTGGCTGGGGGGCGATCCTGGAATACCAGGGTCATGAGAAGGAATTTTCCGGCGGGGAAGCCAGCACCACCAACAACCGCATGGAGCTGACGGCGGTGATCGAGGGCCTGTCCAAATTAAAGGAAAGCTGCATCGTGCAGCTGTACTCCGATAGTAAGTACGTCATCGACGGGCTGGAAAAGGGCTGGGCAGCAGGCTGGAAGCGCAGAGGATGGATCAAATCCGACAAAAAGCCTGCCTTGAATCCGGAGCTGTGGGACCGGCTGCTGGAACTGACCGCAAAGCACGAAATGCACTACCATTGGGTCAAAGGCCACGCCGACAACCCAAAAAACAATCGCTGCGACGAATTGGCTGTCAGCGAATGGAAAAAATTCAAATAAGGTAGGGGAGGGACAAGACCCTCCCGCTCCATCGAACACCGAGCAAACTGTAGGGGAGGGTCTTGACCCTCCCTAAACCCTATAACAAAGGAAATCTTTATATGCCGTACCATATCCGAAAACCTACAAGAATATCCGGTTTCGATTATAGCAGTGTAAATTATTATTTTGTCACAATCTGTTGTCATGAGAAAAAATGTATTTTCGGATCTGTAAATAAGCTAAATGTCTTTGGAAAAATTGCAAAAAAGGATTTACAAAATATTGCGTCGCATTACGGTCATATCCAAGTGGATTCCTTTGTAATAATGCCAAATCATGTGCATGCGATTATTTCGATTGAAGAGTCGGAAAAAAGAAGTAAAGTATCGTTGAGTACGGTGATTGGGCAGTATAAATCCGGTGTCAGTAGAAAAATCAGACAAATCTCACAGAATACAGAAGTGTGGCAGCGGTCTTTTCACGATCATATTATTCGAAATCAGAACGAATACGAGAAAATTTGGGAATATGTGACCTATAATTTTCAAAAATGGGAAAGTGATTGCTTCTATCCGGGAAAGCAGGATGAATAAATTAGGGAGGGTCAAGACCCTCCCCTACAAAGCAGACAGATGACGAGACAAGGGAGGGTCAAGACCCACCCCTACAAAAAAGAAGGCGGGAAAACGATGTATCTATCCATCGGTAATGATATGGCGGTGCGGGAAGCTTCCGTGATCGGAATTTTTGACATGGACAATACCTCCACATCCAAGCGTACCAAGGAATTTCTGCGTCAGGCGGAAAAAGAAGGCCAGGTAGTGCCCTGTGATGACCTGCCAAAGGCATTTCTGCTCACATCGGAATACGGCATGGACCGGGTCTATCTGACTACTCTGAGCAGCCAGACACTGGAAAAGCGAATGAAATAACGAAAGGGTGTGCCGTGTAGGCACACCCTTTGACTATGATATAAGCTTGGCGGCTTCCTCTTCAAGGGACTGAATGGCGTTTTTCCCTTCCAGGATTTCTATGCTGAAGCAGTTTACATAACTTTCAAAAGGCTCCAGGATCTTACCTGCGCTGGGCCGCTGACCGAAGTCCGTATTGCAAGGCTCCAGAGCCATTACATAATCGCCGGAGGTTTCCGATTTCCACTGGGTCAGCAACGGGATCTGACGAACATTCCAGCGCAGGCAGACGGCCAGGCCCAGCTCGTCATTGACGATGGCGCCAAAGGTGTTACCGTCTTCATCGGCAGCACAGCGGTGCAGGAATACCTGCTCCGGCACATGATCCTTGGGCGCGCCCATGACGTTCCAGCAGTTTACTCCCGCTTCCGCGTGGGCATCCCGGGGGATGCATTCCAGGCAGGGCAGGATCACCCTTGCACCGGGCACCAGGAAGGGATAGCCAAAATTGATGTGGTACAAAAAGCACAGGGGCTCCTGTCGGAAGGCCTGATTCTCGATCACATCCGTAAATTCCAGCTTCGCCTGGCCCAGAACTGTACGGATGCTGCGGCGCAGCACCATATTTTCCCCGAAAAGCTCTGCTTCCCGCATCTCTCCGCAAACGGTGACGGCGTAATCATCCCCCACAAAGCTGGCGTCCACACCCACCTTTTCTGCTTCGGTGGAGCGCATCCGTCCGTGGGCAGGGTAGAATTTTCCGTCAAAGACCTTGCCGCCGTGAATATTCTCAAAGCCGCAGGTCATCATGCCGCCGATCATCATGGAGCGGCCGGACTGCTGGGGATCCGTTTCCATGAAGCTTTTTGCTTGCAGACCGGGCTTGGACAGATAGGAAAGGTTGATGCCTTTATAGCGGATCCAGGCGGGATCCAGGCATTTGCTTTCCATCAGCAGAGTCTCCAAGGGGCCGTTTTGCACAAGAATGCCCTTCAGACCGTCAGCCTTACCGTCCCGGAATTCTACGGGCCGGGTGGTGACCAGCTGTTCCATGCTGCCGCAGAAGCGAAGCAGTTCTTCCTTTCTCATTTTGCCACCGGGTACTCGTTGCACAGCAGGCGGTAAGGAGCCTCATCCTCTTCAATGGAGGGGAAGCGGCCTGCGGGGGGATTGAAGCGGTTATCGGTATTGTCATCGTTGCACTGGCTCACTTCACCCAACAGGACCGCACCGGTGCCGGGCTCGACTTCAAAATCATGGTACATGTACTGCTGGATATGGATGCTCTCACCGGGGGTCAGACGGATCTGGGTGCCGGCGGGAACGGTATAAGTACGGCCGTCGGTATGGACGGTAACATCGGATTCATAGTCGATCTCTTCGTTAGGCAGGCTGTTATACACCCGGATCAGGCAGTTTCCGCCGCCCCGGTTGATGATGTCCTCGGTCTTGAACCAGTGGAAGTGGTTCAGAGCGTACTGGCCCTCTTTCAGATACAGCAGCTTTTCGGCGTAGACCTTGGGGTACTTGTCGGCCATGGCGCGGTTGCCGTTGCGAATGGTGATCAGGGAGAAGCCATACTTCTCAAAATCGCCGGAGCCATAGTCGGTGATATCCCAGCCCAGCATGCAGTCACGGACTTCGTCATATTCGTGTCCGATGGTCTGCCACTGCTCGGGGGTAAAATGGCAGAAAGGAGGCAGATAGCAATGGTACTTTTCACACATGGCTTCCAGTTCTTTCAGTGCCTTGTTGATCTCAGAGCGCTTCATAAAAATAACCTCACTTTTGGATAAATTTTTGCGGTTTGCTTATGTAAAATTATAGCAAAGGGAAATGGGAAAGTCAATGTTGCGGATAAAAAGCGTATATTTTTGCAATTTATTCTTGACTTTTCAGCTAACAGCATATATAATACACTAGCCTGCGTGTGCAGGTATATCCTTGCTCCCGGCGCGTCCGGGGGCCAAAAGTCCAAAAGGAGGTGCAATCAACATGGCTAAGATCACCGGTAAGTACGAGGTGCTCTACATCATCGACCCTAACATGGGCGAGGAGGGCATCACCGCACTTGTGGAAAAGTTCAAGGCAATGGTGGAGGCGGAGGGTACCGTGTCCAACGTTGACGAGTGGGGCAAGCGCCGTCTGGCATACCCCATCAACGACCTGGCCGAAGGCTACTACGTCCTGATGAACTTCGAGAGCAAGCCCGAGTTCCCTGCGGAGCTGGAGCGTGTGATGAAGATCACCGAAGGCGTTATGCGTTGCCTGACCACCGTCGTGGCAGAGTAAGGAGGAACCTCTATGCTCAACCACATCACCATCATGGGTCGTCTGACCCGTGATCCCGAGCTGCGCCGTACCGGCAGCGGCATCGCCGTAGCCAGCTTCTCGCTGGCTGTTGACCGTGATTTCGGTAAGAACGAAAACGGCGAACGGGAAACCGATTTCATCGACTGTGTTGCCTGGCGTCAGACTGGAGAATTTGTTTCCAAGTACTTCACCAAGGGCCGCATGGCGGTGGTATCCGGTCGGCTGCAGATCCGCAGCTGGACCGATAAGGACGGCAATAAGCGTCGCAGCGCCGAGGTCGTGGCAGACAATGTCTACTTCGGTGACAGCAAGCGGGATGGCGACGGCGCAGGTGTTTCCTATGCTGGCAACAGCTACGGCGGTAACTATGGAGCCGCTCCTGCCCCTGCGTACGGCGGTTATTCCGCGCCCAGCGCTCCTGCATCCGACTTCGCGATGCTGGATGACGATGACGCGCAGCTGCCGTTCTGACAAGTATTTGCTGACTTGACTTTTTCACAAACTTACGAAGGAGGGAATCCCCATGGCTAACGAACAGCGTATGCGTCCCCGCAAGCGTAAGAAGGTTTGTGCTTTCTGCGTGGATAAGGTGAACGCTATCGATTACAAGGACGTTGCAAAGCTCCGCCGTTACCTGTCCGAGCGCGGCAAGATCCTGCCCCGCCGTACCACCGGTACCTGCGCCGCTCACCAGCGTGACCTGACCAGCGCTATCAAGCGTGCCCGCCAGATCGCCCTGCTGCCCTACGTCGCTGACTGATTGTAACTCAGAATCCCCGGAAGCAAACGCTTCCGGGGATTTTTATGCAGTAAATTGGTATTTG